>BNTS01000069.1 GCA_025996775.1 Bacteroidia bacterium
GATCGTGATAGCCAATGCATTTTCAGGTGTTGGCTCCCGTTTTTCCAACTGCAGGAGGAGGCATTCCTGAAGATCTCGGGCACATATGCCGGGCGGGTCGAAGTCTTGCACAATGGCAATTATCTCTTCAATCTGGCTTTCGTCCACGTTATGTCCGGTTTGGAAAATCAGGTCGTCGGCAATCGAGGACAGCGGGCGGCGGAGGTATCCGTCGTTATCTATATTGCCGATGACATATTCGGCAATTTTCATTTCTTTTTCGGACAGCTCCCTAAGTCCTAATTGTTGGATGAGGAATTCGTTCAGTGATTCGCCGATTGTAAAGGGAATGTCTTCTTTCTGTTCGGAGCGCTCTCTCATTTCCTGAAGTTTATAGTCCGGGATATCGTCTTCCGTGAGGTAATCTCCCAAGGAAAGGTCTATATCCGTCTCTGCAAACGACAAATCATCTCCTTCCGGTAAATCCATCTCGTTATTTTCCGGACCTTCTTCCAGGGCAGGATTCTCTTCTAACTCCTGCTTCACGTGTTCTTCCAGTTCAATGGTTGGAAGTTCCAGAAGATGAATTAATTGAATCTGCTGAGGAGAAAGCTTTTGTTGTAGTCTTTGTTGCAACTGCTGCTTCAACATATTAATCTAAAACCTTTTTATTTTGACGCTACAAATATACATAATTTTTAAACTTTATAAATACTCTTGATTACACATCTATAATAGCGGTTTCAATTAGTTTGAAATTTAACTTTTCAATTGGCTGAAACCCATGCACAATAGGCTCTGATAAATAACTCTTAATTATATCAAAGGATCCGGCAATATCTTCCGGTGTTTCAATCGTTTTAGTTTTGTTTGAAAATACACACTTTTTATCGACAAAACTATCTATGAAAGACTTAATTGCAGTAGTGTTGGATAAATGAAGTAAAGCATTATGTAACTGTTTCCTTGCGTCATTTATTTTATTTTTAGAGGAACTACTTAGTGATAACTCATTTAGAATAAAAAATGAATTTCCATCTAAAGAATAAACAATAAAATCACATTTCTTTAAATCCAATGCTTTAATAACATCATTCGGCTGCTGATTGAGAAAATGCTCATAATCAACAACTACAATAATCTTATTATTGGGATTATTATAAGTTGCACTTCCTGTTCCCAAAGGTTGTTTAATTGTAGCTTTTTTATCCTGAATGTCGAAATTAGTATCATCTATCACATCTGATTTGATGCAACTTATGCTAACATTGGTACACTGAACGACGTGAGGCCTCAAAGAATTCAAATATTCGATATAGTCCCTTTGCAGCAGATTATCCATTGGCTATTTACTTAAAGAGTTATATCGTTCATAGATGTTTGAAATAGGTTCAGATAAGGGACGAGTATCTATAATAAACTTTTCTTCACGTTTTAGACTATTGAGATAGCCATCTACAATTTCAAATACATCTATGTCCTCCAAAAATAACTGGGCGTTTTCTTCCAATTGATTCTTCTTTCCGGCCATAATCAACAAGTTCAGATGATTGATTATGTAAGGGCTATGTGTTGCCATCATCAGAGACATGTTGTAATCAGTTGGCTTATCAACAAAGCATCTGTTTACGATAAAATTGATAAGATTTCTTTGACTTTCTGGATAGAGGCTCAATTCGGGCTCTTCTATATGAACGTGTATGTTTTTATATTTGATATCTCCAATATTTAAGTCTGCCCTGAAATCTTTCAAATTATTGCTTTTTGACATGTACTTAAATATGATTTCATTAAATCTATCTTTAAAATTATAATGCTTGGAAAAATATTCAACAACTAAAGATAAAGGAGTTACTGTTTGCATCCCAGACGAAGAATCTTCCAGATTTATTCTGTATTTTTCATCTTCCTTGATGCTTTCTATATAATATTTTACTCCAGAATTTGTCTTTTTTGAAAAATATTTAACACCAAGATAATCAATATTTAATTCTTTAATAAACTCTGAGGCAATACCAAAATCATTGAAAGTCTCTTCTAAATAGAAACTCATAGGAACACTATCTTTCTTCTTGGCTGCAAGTATATCAGGAATAAGATTTCTTTTATCTGCAATGAAACATATCTTTTCCAAACTCAGTTCATCTTCAGGGATAGTAATAGATGTATTCAAAGAACCTTTATACGTAATGATGTTGTTTCCTTTTTTGTAAATTATCTCAGTGTCATCTTTTAAATAATCGAGTGTTCTATTATTTTTCAAATAAGATTTGAAATCAAAAATAAAAGGTGATTGTGAGATATTCGCATGCTTAAGATATGAACGGATATTTACCATTTTATATATCCAACGAAACAACACAAGAACTTTCATTATCGTACTCTTGCCACTTCCTGATTCTCCTATAAAAACAGTAAGTGGACGTATATCGTTAATTTCGACCTCTTTTATCGGCCCGAAATTTCTTATGATGATGGACTCTTTCATTTTCAAAATACTTTCTTTTTGCAAAGTTAGCATTATCCTTTGAATAATGAAAAAACAAAAATAAAAAAAGGCTTTCTTATATAGAAGATAAATAAAATAAAAACAAATATAGTTGAAAATTATCAATCCTTTCTGAGGGCGTCCTTAAGGCCTTTTATGATATCGCTTGCTATCAGGCTTTCTTCGTTGATGCCGTATATGGAGGCTTTGTCACCGGCTTTGCCATGGAAGTAGACGCCGTAGATGGCGGCTTCTTCGGGGGTGAAGCTTTTGGCCAGGAAGGCAAGGATAACGCCGGTAAGCACGTCTCCGCTACCGGCCGTTGCCATACCCGGATTGCCGGTGGGATTGAAGTATATCTTTCCATCAGGAGTACAGGTGGCGGTATAGGCGCCTTTGAGCACTATGACCAGATTATGCTCTACGGCAAAAGCCTGTGCTTTGTGTAACCGCTCCCAAGCGCCGGCGCTTTCACCTGCCAGGCGGTCAAATTCTTTCGGGTGAGGCGTCAGGATAGAGCGCGGAGGTATACTACCATATAAGGCAGGATCATCGGCGAGGATGTTGAGCGCATCGGCATCCAGAATGAGGGGCTTTCCTGCATCCTGAAGCAGTGTCTTCAGGGCGGAAGCCGTATGATGATTCTTTCCGATACCGGGGCCGATGGCTATAGCCGTGTATGTATCCGGGTCGGGAACCGAACTGAAGTAATCCGTATGACTATCGAGGCTTAGCATGGCTTCGGGAAAGGCAGTTTGCAATACGGTCTCTCCGCAGCCGGGTAGATGCACGGTTATGAGTCCGGCTCCGCTACGCAGGCACGCTTTAGCAGCCAATACCGCAGCGCCCAGCTTCCCACGGCTTCCGGCTATCAATAGAGCATGGCCAAACATTCCCTTATGAGCAAATCGATTGCGCGGAAGAAGCGCTTTCTGCACATCTTTTTCCTCTATCAGATAGTAGGGGGTGATGGTGGATTCAATCACATCAGGGTGGAGAGAAATATCAAGTACTTTCCATTTTGTTATGTATTTGGCATTATCTGCCAAAAGGAGCGATAATTTGGGGAAGGCAAAGGTTTTGATATCATCTGCTTGAATAATTGCTTCGGAGATGTTTTGGCTGTTGTCCTCGCCAAAAAGTCCGGAAGGTATGTCAATAGATATAACCTTGGAAGGGGAAGCGTTGATATATTTCACGATAGCAGCAAAGCCGCCTTCAAGCGAACGGTTCAGACCTGTGCCAAACAAGCCGTCTATCACTAAATCGTCTTCGCTTAATTCGGGAGGGTAGAAATTACCACCTGCTACTTCGGTAAATTTAACCGTTCCGGTTTCAAGCAGTCGGCGTTTGTTTATTTCGCAATCGGCAGACAGTCTCCCGGAGGGGGGATTAATCAAGTAGACCTCCACCTCATGTTCAGGGGCATCTGCTAAGAGACGGGCTATGGCCAGCGCGTCAGCGCCATTGTTTCCCTGTCCGGCAAAAATAATCACCCTCTTTTGTGTCCGGTGAGATTCATCCAAAAACTCCTCCACGAAAGCTTCAGCAGCCCGTTCCACCAAGTCTACGGAGCGAATCGGCTCATGCTCTATCGTATACTTGTCAATCTCTCTTACCTGTTCGGTAGTAAATATCTTTCTCATATTATTATCATAAAGCTACAAAGATACTTCTTTCCTTTTAATTGTGTATATATGGGCAGAAATAACCAGACGAATTAGCCCTTTTCACCCCCTTCTCTTGCCGCGTAGCCATTTTTCCCTTTTTCGTCATTGGAGAGAGGATTTATCTCGCTCCAATTGTTATTTTTCTTTGCTATTTCTTAGTTTATTCTAATTAATTCATATTTTTGTGCTCAAACCAGTTGGGAAACATCATTTCGCTATTTTTTCATTATATTACTTTACTAATATGAAACAGAAAGTTTATATCTTTTTTTTATTATTTATTTTAATTGGATTGAGTGCATGTACAGGGAAACATTTACTGAATGACGAGGATTACCGAGCTCAAGTGGAAAAAGATTTTGAAGCCAAAAAAGCAATATTGCCTGATGGCGATTTATTTGCTGTGTTTAATACGCCCGGCTTATCGCTTGAAGAAAAGGAAGCTCTTCAATTTCTATATGCTTATATGCCTGTTGCTGACATCACTAATAACGATGGACAGCTTTTCCTTGACTTTGTCCGCTCTTCTCTGAAAACACGTCGGGAAATGGAATGGGGTTCACGCATTCCTGAAATGGTTTTCCGCCACTTTGTATTGCCGGCACGTGTGAACAATGAAGATCTCGACGGTGCGCGTATGGTTTTTCACGACGAATTAGTTGAACGCATCAAGGGACTTTCCATGCGTGAGGCTGTTTTGGAAATCAACCATTGGTGCCACCAGTATGTGGTCTATGCTCCAACAGACGGACGTACCATCTCACCTTTAAGTATAGTTAAGACGGCTCAGGGGCGTTGTGGCGAGGAGTCTACTTTCACCGTTACTGCCTTGCGCTCGGTAGGTATCCCTGCACGTCAGATTTACACCCCGCGCTGGGCGCATACGAACAGCAATCACGCCTGGGTTGAAGCTTGGATTGATGGAGAATGGTACTTCTTCGGAGCTTGCGAGCCGGAACCGGTTCTGAACTTGGGATGGTTTAACGGACCGGCCTATCGCGCCATGCTGCTGCATACCCGCGTGTTCGGTAAATACAACGGACCTGAAGAAGTAATGGTTAGAACAGCCAACTTCACCGAAATTAATGTGCTTCAGAACTATGCTCCTACTGCCAGAGGCGTCGTAAAGGTTGTTGACGGCGCCAACCAACCCATTGAAGGAGCAACGGTAGAGTTTATGATATATAATTCCACTAATTTCTCGTCTGTGCTAACGGAAACGACAGATGAGAAAGGGGAAGCAGCCCTGACTGCCGGCAAAGGCGACCTGTTTATCTGGGTTTCCAAAGACGGCAAGGTAGGTTACAGCAAACTCTCTTTCGGCAAAGATGAGGCTATTACGATCGTATTAGACAAAACACCGGAACAATTGCCCAGTGCAGACCTTGACATTGTTCCTCCAATTGAAGGCTTAGTTCCTACAGCCGAAGAGGTAACACCTGAGCTACGTGCTGAAAACGACCGCCGCATGCAAGAAGAAGACGATATTCGCGGTGCATACGTGGCTACTTTCCTCAACGAAGAGACAGCCAAGGCTGAGGCCGAAAAACTAAGTCTCGATCCGAAAGAGGTGGTAACCTACTTAGTAGGCAGCCGCGGCAATTGGAGAGATATCATCACATTTTTAAGCGAAACAGCACCCGACAAACGTGCTTTCGCCGTATCACTATTGCGCGTTATCTCAAGGAAAGACCTGCAAGATACGCCGGCCGCTGTCCTGAGAGGACAATTGGATGAAAGCATCAACACGGAATCTCCGCTCTTTGTGAATTTCATTCTCAACCCACGCTTGGGAACCGAACTTCTTACATCTTACAAGAAAGCCTTGCGCGATGCTTTCGGCGCTGACTTCGTTGCCCAGGCTCAAGCCAATCCTGAATTGATAGCTGACTGGTGCAAGAAAGAGTTGACAATTATTGACGAACTCAATCCTCAACGTATCATGGCCAGTCCATTAGGCGTGTACAAAGCACGTGTATGTGATTTAGGCTCAAGAGATAACTTCTTTATCGCCGCTTGTCGCAGCATGGGAATACCTGCCCGCGTTGAACCCGTTGCACGTAGATTGCAATATTACATAGCCGACGCCTGGCATAGCGTAGATTTCAGTAACGGCGTAGTATCAGTGAATCCGCCACAGAGTTCGGTTAGCGCAACCTTCAATACTCCAACAGCGCTTCTGCCCGACCCATCTGTTGGCGCTCATTTCACCATCTCCATTATTAATGAATCCGGCGAGTTGCAAAGTCGTAACTACCGAGGACAGGGAGGCGGCCAATGGAGCAAACTGCTGAAAGACCCTTTAAAGGTTGATATTGGCACTTATATGTTGCTGTCAGGCACACGTATGGCCAGCGGTAGTGTATTGGCACATGTGGAATTTTTCACCGTAAAAGAAGGTGAAAACACAAAGACCGAACTCATCATACGCGAAAGCAAGGACGACATCCAGGTTATTGGAAGCATGGATCCGGAAGCGCTTTATCAACCGACCGACGGAAGCCCCGCCAAGTCGATATTAGCTACTACCGGACGCGGATATTTCATCATTGGTATTCTCGGTTCTCGCCAGGAGCCTACCAACCATGCGATGAACGACATCGCGCGTGTAGCATCCGACCTGGAAGCATGGGGCCGCAGCATCGTCCTGCTATTCCCTAACGAACAGGGACAACAACAGTTTGACCCCAAGGAGTTTGGTACATTGCCCAATACCATTTCTTATGGTATTGACTCCAGCAACGTAGCTGCTGTTATTGCCGGAAGTTTGAATTTACCCAACTCTACGAATCTACCTATCTTCGTCATTGCCGACTCTTTCGGCCGAATTGTCTTTGTATCGCAAGGATATACCATCGGTGTAGGCGAGCAAATGCTGAAGGTAATTCAGAAGTTATAAAATTTACTACAATATACACTAATCCTCAAGCAAATGAAGAATTTATTTAAAATCTGTGTTTGTGTCGGATTAATTTGGACTACTTTCTCTGAGCCGCTTCGTGCGGCTCAGAAAGTGCCCATTAAGTTCGACAAATTCCACGGATATACAGAGATCGTTGGTTATCTGAATGCTGTCAATAAAGCATACCCTGACATAACCGAAGTGATTGAGATCGGGAAAAGCTTCCAACAACGTCCCATCTATGTATTGATTATCACCAATAAAAAGACCGGTACAACCCTTGACAGGGAGAAGAAGCTGGTGCTGGAAAGGAAATTGGAAGTGCCTAACCCTCCTATTACCGACCTGCATTTAGGAAAGCCCGGACATTTACTCACCGGAGCTACTCACGGAAACGAAGTGACAGGAGTTGAAGTTTGCCTTTATTTCATCGACAAAATGCTTTCGGGCTATGGCAGCGATTCGGCTATTACTAACCTGATTGACACGAAGGTATTCTATATCTCACCCACCAATAATCCCGACGGGCAATATAATTCGACAGAATTAGGCGCAGCCCAGCGAACGAACTCCATGAACCAGACGGATACAGCGTCTGCCCCTGTAAGAAAAGATCTAAACAACGACAATATCTTCTCTCAGGTACGCTATAAAGACCCCAAAGGCAGATTCGTGAAAGACTCGGTCGACTCGCGTCTCATGGTTACATTCAAAGAAAATGCCGGTTATAAAGATACGGATCGCTATAGTGTGATCCAGGAAGCGGAACCTGACAAAGGGATAGACATCAACCGCAACTTCCCCGAACATTGGTGGAGAGCCAATACCCTTCCCGGCGGAAGCGGTGATTTTGCAACCTCCGCACCCGAAGTACAGGCCTTGTGCGAGTTTATCATTACCCATCCCAATATCTTCATCGTCAATGAATACCATACGCAGGGCGGGCACGTGTACCGTCCCATGGGTTCTACCGGCGATGCTGAGATAGCCGAACGCGACCTTGCTGTATTCGACTTGATTATGGGTAAGAAATATAGCGAACTGATGGGAACCGAAGTGCCCCCTGCATGGACAACCCCCACAGAGATACAGAAGTATAAAGACGAACTGCGAAATGCCAAAAACCCCTTCGCAGCCAAGCGTGGATACGAACTGCCCTACGAATGGAAGTCACCCTATAATGAGAAAGAGGGTACGTCTAACTACTATGGCCTTTTCCTCGACTGGTTGTACAAGCAAAACGGCATTTATTCACTCGTAACGGAACTATGGAATCCCGCGCATGATGTGCCCGAGCTGAAAGGCTTGAAAGATGAAGCCTTGCAGCGCGGTATCCTGACTTACTTGGACAAACAGAGTGGACAAAAAGTGTACTTGGACTGGAAACCCGCCAAGCATCCCAAACACGGTGACGTGGAAGTAGGCGGCTGGGTAGGTAGTTTAGGACGCAACAACGCTTTCCCCGGCCCTGTCCTGGAAAGTATTTGTGAACGGCAGTGGAAGTTCGATTTCTTCTGTGCCGGGCTTTTGCCCCAGATGGCGGTAAACGAGATTACGGTGAAAAAACAATCCTCGGCGGGCAGAACTACGATTTTGGAAATAAGCGCTGAAGTTGAGAACAAAGGCTCACTGCCCAGTGGATTAGTCAATACGGAATGGATGGCTTTCAATCGTGGCGACGTGGTTTGGCTGATTGGTGAAAACAACAAGATAACCTTTATCTCCGGCAATCCCTGTGAGAAAATAGGCAATCTGTATGGCGCCCTGCAAATCCCCAGCTACGAAAACAAAGGCGGGAACAAGAAGACTCTCAAGTGGATTGTTGCGGTTGAAGGCAACGAGAAAATCAAAGTTGTTGCCTCATCCCTTAAGGGAGGTACGGTTGTAAAAGAGGTGAAATATTAACGTAACTAATCAGAGATTATCCAATGAAACGATATATTATTTTATCTATGATCCTATTATGTTCCCTTACGTCTGTATGGGCACAGAGCAAAAAGCAGGATAATATGGGCAAGCCTCATGGCGAAACGGATTTTGTAATCAACTGGAAGCAATACTATACCTATAATGAATGGGTAAAGATTATGTTCGACCTGCAAAAGAAGTACCCCAGCCTTTGTACAGTAGAGAGTATCGGGAAAAGCCGGATGGGACGCGATCAGTATGTGATGACCATTACGGCTAAAAACACAGGAAAGGATACGGATAAGCCCGGCGTTTGGGTAGACGGGGCCATCCATGGAAACGAAGTGAATGGTATCACCTGCTCGCTCTATTTAGCCTGGTATCTGCTGACGCGCTATGACTACGATCCGCGCGTGTTCGAATCGCTCAACCGCTCTACGGTTTATATCCTTCCGGGATTTAATGTTGACGGGAATGAATCCTACGTAAGTTTTCCTAATACCGAAAACAATCCACGCGAACCTTTCCGTCCTGTAGACGACGATAATGACGGACTCTACGACGAAGATCTGACCGAAGATGTGGACGGAGACGGCGAATTATCTGTCATGTATGCCGAAGATGCCGGTGGAGATTACCGTCTGAGCAAAGACAAACTGCGCTTCGTTCGTATCACTGAAGGTGATTGGTGGGAAGGAACCCGCTTCCGCCGCATAGGCAACGAAGGATATGACAACGATGGTGATGGTTCATTGGCTGAAGACGATCTGGGCGGGATAGATCCCAACCGTAACTTCCCTTGGGACTTTACGAAAAGAGACGGGAAAACATACCCCCTTTCTGAACCCGAAACGCGCAACGTATTCACCTTTCAGGCATCAAAGAAGAACATTTTGGTAGCGTTCAACTATCACAATGTCGGACGGCTTATCATGTATGCCATGCCTCCCGAATCAAAAAGACCGGCTCCCCAGCGCAGACCCCAAACCGTGGCAGGAGCAGTAAAAGACAAATATGCCTTTGCCGATCCTCGGCGGGTGGATGCTGAATACCAGCACGACGCCGATGTGATCAATAAAACCGTAAGTTCAGGTTTGTATATTCTGAAAACGTATGAACCTGAAATAGGTAACGAATACGGCGAGCACCTTTATTCTTCTTATTACTTGTTGGGCGCTTATTCCTACCTCATTGAACTTTGGGGTTCTCCTACTCCTTTTGCCGATACCAATGGCGACGGCAATATCTCTGACGAAGAGTTTAAGAAATGGGCAGAGCTTGATCTTGGCGGCAATGTCTGGGTAGTGCCTCATAAGGTAAAGCATCCCCAGTTGGGCGAAATATGGATTGGCGGAACACCTAAGAAGCATATTGGTCGTACACCTCCCGGACGGTATATTGAGCAGGAAGCCGACAAACAGGCCATGTACGTGATGTATTGCATCGAACAACTGCCGAAAGTTAACTTCGGGAATTATGACGTGAAGAAAATAGCCGACAATCTCTACGAAGTGGAAGTGGAAGTGATAAACGACAGGGTCTATCCTACTGCCTCCGACCGTTCGGTATTGCTCAAACGTTATACGCCCGATAAGATAAAAGCTTCTATATCTTCAGGTTCGATTGTCAATCCGCTCAAACAGGAAACGGCAAGCGATGCACCTGTCAATGCTCTTTATCGTTCGCAATATAAGAAAGAGGCTACAGCTGCCGGTGAGGACGTTGAGTTCCGCATCAAGGGTAATTCCACGCAGGTATTCCGCTATACGGTACTTACCACGAATACCAATGCTGTCCTGGATCTCTCACTTAATTCTGCCAACGGCGGAAAAGATACCATCAGGATTAAATTATCAGACAAACTATAATTCTACTGAAAATGAAAGTTTTATTAATCTTCGCTATCCTGCTGCAGTCATTGGCTGCAGTGGCGCAATTGATGCCTGAAAAGCGCGTATTCCCCGAAAACGACACATCGAAAATGTACACCGTAGCAGGCGAACGCCATGGCCTCGGCTTTTTCCCGAAAGTAAAATATTCGCATGTGCGCTATGAGGCTTCTCCTGCGCTTACGTTCGATAAGTTCCATTCTGCCGATGTAGTGTACACCTACATGCGTCGCTTTGCAGAGACCTATCCCGATTTGGTTGAATTTTATCAAGTTACCGAGAGTTTTGAAGGACGTCCTATCTATCAGATGACGCTCACAAACAAGAAAACCGGCAAAGCCACTGACAAGCCGGGCGCATTTTTTGAAGGCAACCGTCATAGCGGCGAGGTAACCAGTACAGAGTCGGTTCTCTGGCTGATGCAATACCTATTGGTAGGCTACGGAAAGGACGATGTGGTAACCAAACTGTTGGATAAGAACACCATCTATCTGCGCCCCATCAACAATCCCGACGGGCATAATCTGTATATGCATACGGCACAAGCCAACCGCAGTACCGTGCGTCCTTTCGATGAGGATGGTGACGGTTTGCTGGATGAAGACGGTCGCATAGACTTAAACGGTGACGGCAAGACGCTTAGGATGCGCTATAAAGACCCCAAAGGAGATTATGTCAAAGACCCCCGCGACCCACAGGGTAGACTCATGAAGTTCGTAGGTGAAGGTAAAGGCGATTATAAGGTTGTTCAAGAAGGACTTGACCAGGATGGAGACGGCAAGATTGCCGAAGACGGCATCGGCGGATTAGACCTCCACCGCAACTATCCCGAGAACTGGCGACCCATTAAGGAAGCTACAGGACACGGATGGACACAAGGCTATTCAGGCCAATATCCACTCAGCGAAATTGAAACACGCGCCGTGGTGCTCTTCCTCCTTGCCAATCCTAATATTTATGTGGTGAACTCAATGGACACAAGCGTACCCATGCACCTCCGCCCACCCAGCACATCAAAGTCTGAAGACAGGATGTATCCCGAAGACCTGAAATGGTACAAATTGTTTGACGAGATCGGCAAGAGCATCACGGGATATGAACGTGCAGGTGATGTATATAACGACTACAGCAACGGTAATCTTTCGCCTCTCTTCGGTCATGGGCCTGACTTTGGCTATTTCTACTATGGCGCAATCTGGTACGGAGACGAACTATGGAACAATGGCCGTACGAAAGACGACCTGAATGGCGATGGCATAAAGGATGAGTTAGACCAGTATATATGGGATGAGAAAGAAAACGACGGATTGGGCTTTACCCCCTGGACGCCTTTCAATCACCCGACCTTGGGTGAGGTAGAGATAGGCGGATGGGATCCGAAATTCTTTACCCAGAATGCTCCCTCCAAGCACTTGGAGCCATGGGCAAAAAATGAGGCTCTCTTCAATCTGGAAATGATCAGGCATCTGCCGGAGTTGGAATGGGCTGATGCGGAAGTAAAGCAGATAAAGGCTTATAAGGGCGACTCTGTTGACTATCGTGTACGTATTGCTTACAAGAACGTGGGTAAATTGCCTACCGCCCTTAAGCAAGCCCACTTGGTTAAGATCGTGAAACCCGACCGCCTTGATATACAGTTTACCGGTGACTTGTCAAACCTGGCAGACGGCAAGGCACAGTACAAAATATTGGATAACACGCTGTCGCAACCCCGTATGGGTGGAGGCAGAGGCATGCAAGGCGTTGCCCCGGCGCCTTCCAACAGCTTCTTCAAGGAAGTTGGCTTCGCAGATGGTGAATCTACCAATGCCGGCGAGTTCAGGATCCGTGTTTACCACGCAGGCTCCTTAGGACTGAAGGCAACGCTCACCACGACCCGCGCCGGACAGCTAAAAGAAAAAGAAATCAATATCCGATAAATAAATGACTACAAAAAAAGAGGCGTTGCTGAACAACGCCTCTTTTTTTGTAATTTAACCAATAATTTATCCTTTAACGGGGTAGTCTTTGTAGTACTTGTCAATGCATTTCTTGAACAGGTTCAAGCTATCGATAGAAGCTTGGATGGGTTCAGCTTTGCCTTCGAACTCAAGGGTAATATATCCACGGTAGTTGTTGTCGTAGAATATCTTAACAATGCGATCGTAATCCAAATCCAATGAATACCATGTACCACCGCCCTGGTAAGTTTTGCATGACAAGAATACACATTCGGGCAGAACTGTTGCAATCTTATCATACGGTTCTTCAAGGAAGTTACCGGTGTCAAGCAAGAACTTCAGCCATTCCGTGTTGTTCACGCTCTTTCTGATACGAATCATGCCTTCCGGCGTACCGGCTACACCCCAGTGGTTTTCCAAAGCCATTACAACGCCTAATCTTTCAGCTGTCGGAAGACATTTGAAGATACAGTCCTGTACCCAACCGAAAGCATCGTCTGTAGTATAGCCTTCAATCACAGGTTCAATACCGCGAGCCTTCATCAGATCATTGAAAGAACCGGTTGTACCCCATGTACCTGAATTAAGGCGGATAGCGGGGATGCCCATATTATGAGCCAGTTCCAAACAGCGAATGGTATGTTCAACCATCCTTTGGCGATATTCGGGATGCGGATCAACAAAGTCCTGGTGGATAGACAAACAAGCCAGTTCAATACCGTTCCGATAAGCCAATTGTTTCAGATTCTGACAATAGGCATTGTCTTCGGTAGGCATACTGCGGTGAAGGATATCGACAGCATCAATACCGAAGTCGGCAGCCGTTGTGATACACTTCTCTATACCATCTTTTTCGTTACGGAAGCTCTGCAAACTGTAGGTGGAAATACAAAGTTTGGGACGGCCTTTCACTCCGGCCATTTTAGCAGGCTGGGCAGGTATTTCAGGAATGACGGTTTTTTCACTAACGGCAGCCTTTAATACTTCAGGCATACCTGCACTTGCTGCACCGGCAATACCGGCAGCAAGAAAAGAACGTCGTGATAAATTCATGATTTTAAATTTGTTAGATTAATAATACTGTTATTTTAATTCTTTGATTCTGATATTACGAAATTTGATGGCCTTTTTTCATTTTTCAAAACTATTTTGTCTATTGCATGCTTTTGAGAATGATGGCGCCATTGGCCCCACGGCTGCCATAACCTGTGGCATCTTTGAGGATGGAGATTTCCATCAGGTCTTGAATGCTAAAGTCTCTTAGTGTGGAATTGTCCACGACTATACCATCAAGAACAACCAGCGCTTCGTTGGACATGTTTAAGGAACTCATACCTGCTCTGACTTCTACGCTTCCGTCGTTGCGCATGATAATACCGCTCATCCGGTTCAACAAGCAAATAATATCCTGGCAACCGCTATTTACGATTACGTCTCTGCTTATAATATTCGAATTGTATGCCTTGTTATTTTCATCGTCCATGATTTTCGACAGATACGAATAGGGAGAGGAGTTTCTATCCGCTACAAAGTCATGCCCTTTAGCCAATTTCACAGTAATATAGTTATATCCTGCAACCGGGACAGTTACCTGCTCTACTTTGTTCTTCAACAGTATATAAAGCGTATCCTCCAGATTAGCATTGTGAAAAACAAATACTCCCTTATTATTGGTGGTAACTGTCTGTGTACCATCTTTCCCCAGGGTAATGGGATATTTCTTTAAAGGCTTGTTCTTTTCATTAAACAAAATGCCTGTTAGGGTGTCGCTCTGGGCAACGGAAAGTTGCGCAAATGCTAAAAAGAGAATGAGTATTGCCGAATTTTTTTTCATTGTTTTATGGGCTTAATATTTTTTTCAGGCTTTTGCAAAAAAAGAAGGTTGCTCTCTCCTTCGATTGAAGGGAGAGCAACCTCCAAAATCAGATGATTAATAACCCGGATTCTGCTCTAAGTTCGGGTTAATAGCGCGTTCGTCATTATGGATAGGCAGCAAATTGTCTTTTTCGAGGTTATACCCATTCGGGAATTTCCTATCCAGAACACCACCGTCAGGTCTTACGACAACACATGGATAAAACTCAGGACCTGCATTCCAACGTTTGATGTCATCCCAGAACTGACCTTCGAAGGCCAGCTCGATACGACGTTCGTGACGAAGTACTTTGCGGGCTTCTGCCTGGCCTAATCCTTTTTTAATGGGAGTCAACTTCACATCCGTACGCTCTGTGCGGATACGGTTGATGATGTCTATGGCTCCATCAATATTCTGACCTGTTTCTATCAAAGCCTCAGCTTTGCAAAGCAATACGTCTCCATAACGCAGATACATGAAATCCAAGGGGGATTCATTCTGAATGATAACCTGTGTTTCAATCGTGTATTTACGGAAGCCATAACCAATGGTTGCACTGGCATGGTTTTGTATTTCATCCGGATACAATTGTCCCTGGAAGTAAGCGCCCGGACGCAGGATGGTGAAGTCCAAACGCGGGTCACGGTTGTTAAACGGATTAGCCGGATCAACAGGCGAACCATCGATGGTTTCATATTCGTCTACCAGGAGTTGAGTAGGAGCTACGGAGTTTGAACCGTCGATACCATACTTCAGGTTCTGAGGCTGGAAGAAACGGTCATAAATACTGCCTTGGCTATAAGGACCTGCCATAAAAGAAAGGGCGAATACTGTTTCGTCGTTTCCCTCGTTCTCAAGCTGGAATAAACCCTGGTAGCTGGGATAGAGTTTGTATTTATTCAAGCCTTCCAATTTTTCAATATATTCCAATACCTTATCCCATTGCGAGGTATATAAATAGGACTTCATCTTCAACCCATAGGCCGCTCCAAGGGTAGCTTGTCCGGCAACGCCGTTGACAGGTAAGCGCTTGATGGCTTCATCGAAGTCACTATGTACCTGTGCCCAAACTTCCTGAACCGTATTGCGCGACAATGTTTTGGACTCTTCGGTCGTAATTGATTTCGTAACAATAGGCACACCGCCATAAATACGGGCCATCAAATCATAATACAACCCTCTCAGGAAGTAAGCTTCACCCAATATCCTTTCTTTTTCTTTCGCATCCATATTGGGGATCTTATCAATATTCTCCAAAATATAGTTTACGCGGTGAATACCCTGGTAGCAAAACGTCCAACGATCCCTTACTATATAATTGGAACTCGGCGTGATCGTACCGTTGCCAATCTGCATTAACATATTTTCCCAATAAGCCCATTGAAATGCGTTAGGGGTAGCTGCGTCGTAACCGGGTCCATACCCAAGGACGTGTCTTTCCATTAACGATTTATAAGCCCCATTCAATGCCAGTGTAGCGTCTCCCGGTTCGTTCCAGAATGTTGCTTCTGTTATATTATCATCCGGAAAAATATCCAAATAGCTTTCACATGCCGTAAAACTTCCAAGCATGATAGCAGAAAGCCCTATAATAATTCCTTTTTTCATATATGCTATATATTAAATGTATTACTGATTAAAAACTAACATTCACACCCAAAGTGTAAGATTGGGGAACCGGATAGTGGTAGGTTCCTGAAATAAATGAATCCCTTTCCGGGTCAAACCCTTCATACCCCTTGGAGGAAATCTGGAACAGTTCGGTTGCATTCACATATACATACAACTTCTGCAAACCAATCTTTCTCGAAACATTGCCGGGAACCAAATAACCCAATTGAATGTTTTTCAGCTTCATCCATGCCATATCCTGGACTACCCAGAAAGTGCTGGGCTGACGCATCCAATTATCTCCAATCGAGATTTTAGGTATCGTGTTCGAATGATTCTCAGGAGTCCAGGCATTTCTCCAGCGTACCGGAATCGGGCCGCCCGAGGCTGCTAAAGGCTGTGTCCATTCGTTGTTATTATACATATTGAATCCTGCCATTCCTGCAAATGCAAGATTGAGATCAAAGGCCTTATAGGTTAAGCTTGCATTTAGCCCAAAGGTATATCTCGGAATGGTGCGGCCCATCGAGGTTTTATCTTCAAAATCCAATTTTCCGTCGCCATTGATATCTTTAAGCCTGAGTTCACCGGCGGTAGGCTTGTACGAATTGTTCTTCATGTGCTCTAAAGCTTCCTCATCAGTTTGGTAAACGCCCTCCATGATGAATCCGTATAATTCATTGAACGAATAACCTTCACGAACCAACCAAGTATTATCCGGGGAATTCGGCAGATATTTGATAACCTTATTATCTGTAATCGTAAAGTTAGCGCCTACCTTGTAGCTGAATTGTTTGGATTTGACACGGTCTTGCCAGTTTACGCTTAACTCAACACCCTTGTTTATTACCTCACCTACATTCTGGAAAGGAGCGGTCATGTTTCCCATGAGTTTGGGTAAAGGAATCTGAACCAGAATATCCGTTGTTTTGCGGTAAAAATAATCACCTTCAAAAGACAAGCGGTTGTTCAACACACCAATGTCAAGACCAACATCCGTAGTGGTGGTTGTTTCCCAGGTAATATTGGGGTCTACCAATGCTGTAACAGCAGCTCCGGGAGCAATTGTGTTGCCGAAATTGTAGCTTCTGTCGAAATCTTGCGTCAATACAGTCAGGTAGGGGTAATAATCGCTATTATTGCGGCTACCGGTATCCTGATTACCTAATTTACCCCATGAAGCTCTCAGTTTCAGGTTGTCGAAGATATTCAGGTTTTTGATAAAATTCTCTTCACTCAGACGCCAACCCAAAGACAAAGAAGGAAAATAACCCCAGCGATGTCCTTTTGCAAAACGGGAGGAAGCATCCGTACGGAAGTTCACTTCAAACAAATACTTGCTCATCAAAGCATAATTGACACGGCCGAAATAAGACATCATCCGGTAATTATAGGTATTTCCGGTTCCTTCAATATTGGCGGTTCCTGAACTTACCTCGTGCAAATCGCCTTTGGGAGGACTCTTTCTCCTTGATTCCTGTACTTTTCTGGTCGTTGCTTCTTGTTGATAGCCCAATACGCCGGAGATTTCATGAATCTTGGCAAATGTGCGATTGAAGTTCAAATTCGTAAAGAAAGTAGAATAGAATGTAGTCGAATTATTTCTGCGAACGTCTAATACCGTATTATAGTCTAACGACTTGGTTTCTCCTTCGCCATTTAATCCGGTGTAAGCGTAGTTGGCCTGATTATATCTATCTTGTGTATTACCCGTATATTCCCCGCTATAGTTTACTGACAAGACCAAGCCTTTCAATAATTCGGCGCTTGCATATACATTCCCCCTCATCATGGTGTTTTCGGTCAGATTCTGACCATTGTATAATTGAGGGAAGGGGTTACGTGTATCGACAATCGGTTTACCGGCATTGGGGCCACTCAGGTAAAGCGCCTGCGAAGCGCCAAAGGTTTTCCCGTCCTGCAAATAAGGCGTTGCAAAGGGGTGTCCGTTGGACAACTGATAGGTTACTTGATCAATAGTATACGGTTGAACGTTTGACCTGCGTTGCATGCGGCCGCGAGCGCCTAATTTCAACCATTTATTGATCTGCGTTTCGTTATTGATATTCAAACTGTAGCGCTCAGCCGAAGTTTGTTTCATCGTACCTTCGTTTTGCATATAAGAGAGCGAAAGGAAGGTTTTGGAACTCTGGCTGCCTATGCTGGCTGATAAAGTATGCGAAGTTGAGAATGCACCACTGCGGTACACTTCATCCTGAAAGTCCGTATTGGGATATTTATAGGGGTCGGTACCGTTTCTAAAGGCTTCAATTACATCGGCAGGAAAAGTCTCAGCTCTTTTGTAATTCCTATTAGCCTGGTTCCACAACTCCATATACTCGGCGCTATTCGATATAATATCAAATTTGCCGGGTAAACGGGAAATACCCGCATAACCATTGTAGGTCAAGGTGACCCTGTCGCCTTCGCCCTTTTTGGTTTCAATCAGGATAACGCCATTGGCAGCACGTGAACCATAGATAGCAGCTGATGCCGCATCTTTTAAAACCGTCATGGATTCGATGGCGCTGGGATCCACGTCAGCCATCTTACCCTCGATACCATCGATCAAAACCAATGGATTCGGATCGCGCGGATTGGCGGTAGTACTGATAGATCCAAAACCACGAATACGGATGGTTGCGCCATCCGAACCGGGGGCTCCTGAGAACTGGGTGGCCCATACGCCGGAAACTTTTCCTTGCAGCGCCTGTGATACATCCGTGATGGGACGGTTTTCCATCTCCTGGTCATATTTAACTGTAGATACGGATCCGGTTAAGTTTACTTTCTTTTGCGTACCATAACCAACGACAACAACCTCATCGATGGTTTTGGAGTCTTCTACCAATACAATGGTAAGGGTGTTTTGTCCCTGTGTGTTGACAAGCTGCTCTAAATAGCCGATATAGCTTACCCTCAGTGTGGCATTGGCAGCTACATTCGACAAGGAAAATTTGCCGTCAACATCCGTAATGTTTCCGTTTGTGGTTCCAACAACAACAACATTAGCTCCGATAACAGGGGTATTCGTTTCGTCGACAACCGTACCGGATATGGTCCGGCCGTTTTGTTGCTGTACGGAAGTAGTCATACTGGCATCGGGGGAAACACTCAATGTCGATGGCGTAAATTCCGATGCAAATACTCCTGTGGCGAATAAGAACATGATTAGAATAGATAACCTCATACCATTCAATATTCGCTTAACATGATCATGCAGGATATGGTTCTCCTGAAATAAAATACATTTCATAACTTTCTACTCGGTTAGTTTGTAATAGGTAAAAAAAACTCTAACAAAATGATCTCTTTGCCGGAAAATAGTAACACTATGGCCGGCTTCACTTCTTTTTAACATCTGACTTTGTGCATAGGCATACTCTTTTAATTGTTTCTACTGTGTTTATTTTGCGGTGCAATATTACAACATAATGGCGACACACGCAAGCGCAAGCATGAATTAAACAGGGCAAACCATTTAAAAGGGTTCCCACGAATGTATAGTTTTTCTTAAAATCCGGAAGAGATGATGTTTTATTAACCGGATGTGGAGCGTAGATTATCAAATAGTCACTTTTGTCACATTGTCAAAAAATGGTCTTTTTTTTCTTCAATATTTGGGAGGTTTTTTGCCTTTTGTGAGTAAAAACCCATAAATCCGAGGGTTTGCAAAATACAAAATGATAGCAGTTTGGTATTTATAATTGAATATAGAAAGTAAAAAGCGGAATCATCTCTCATATTTTGCATTTTATCTTAAATTACTCATCATAATGTCTTCAAGGTGCCAAAGGACTTTAAGGACATTAGAGATCTTAATGATTCTTAAATTTAAGCAAATATTCCATAATATTAAAGAACGTTTAGATTTCGCTCGCATCGCTCCGGAAAATCATTTAGATGATTTTAAAAATGATCTAAATGAAATTTCCAAATTATGCTGATGACGTCCGGCAATCATCTAAATGATTTCCCCAAAAGAAGCCGTCTTTTCAAAATAATTTTCCCGAAAACCGACAAGGGCTTTACATATCCGTTAACTTTGGCCGATTTCGTCGAAACTCCGAATTTCTCGTAACACAAAAAAGCCCCTTTTCCTGACAAAAGGGGCCTGTTTTAACATAATTTAATTGACAAATGAAAAATAACATTCTCATAAATTCAATCAATTACGAATGACAAATTAGCCCTTTTCACCCCATTATGATTTTCTACACAAAAAAAGCGTGTAAACCTTTTGAATGTTGGTTTACACGCTTTTTTAATGATTGTTTCGCTATTTGAAAAAACAAATTTGAGAGATTTCCTGATCA
>BNTS01000070.1 GCA_025996775.1 Bacteroidia bacterium
CGGTAGGCGCTTTCCGTAACTTCCTTGCCCGTGGCGGTTTCGAAGTTAGTGCAGCAAGAGATGAAAGAGGAGTGCAGGCTGTAACCGTAAAGGCTCGTCGCAGTATTCCTCTGCAACTGATGAATCCCTGGGCCGGAAAGAAGCCTACGGTAACCGATACAACAACCGGCAAAAAAGTAGATTATACGTTGGACACATCCAATGGAGAATGTATTGTTTTGAATACGCAAGCCGGTCACCTTTACAGTTTTGACATATAATAATAGAGTTAGTTTCTAATCATTTTTTTGACCGTGCTGAGGATTGTTCTCCGGCACGGTTTTTTTTGGAGAAATTAATCTAAAAGCTTTGGATATCAGCAATTCAGGGTAAAAAAATATTTCTTTGTAAATAAGGCATATAGAATCCTTGCATAAATAAATATTTCCGGCTAAATTTGCGCTGTAAGAGTGCACAGGAGGGGCTTTTCGCCCCTTGTTGGAGGCTGAACTTCTAACTACAGTGTTCTTTCATTTTAATAAAATTAAAGCCGCAAGGGGAGTTGAGTGAACTATGCCTTGCGGCTGTTTTTTTATACCTCGAAGATAATCATAATTTGTTATATTCCAAATAAATAATCAAGTTATTTTCTTGTAAAAGCGTTTATTATCTAATCCCCAGCCTGCCGCTTTGCTTTCTTGTCCCAGGCAGTTTTACAATGGTTCCTGCCGGTTCTGCGATTGGCGTATTTACTCCCCAAAGAAAGAACAGAGACAAAAAACATCATCACGTGATCGCGGGCAAACAGTTTTGTCCGGGTACAAACATGTCTTCAAGCATCGCTTTGGGGATTTGCTTTCCCTGCTGTCCGCTTTAGACGACAGTCGCACACGAAAGGCTTATGGCATGGAAGAGATAATCATGGGAGCTACCTCCATCTTCCTCTTCAAACAGGGCTCCTGCACCAGTTACGATGGACTGCAAAACTATTATACATGCCTGCAATAGAAATATCCTGATTTCTCCGCATCCCTCATAACGCAGCAGGTTTACGGCTTGAAAACCGTGGCGGAGATTACCTGCTCCCAAAATCAGGTCTAACATCAAATATCCATGATATAAAAAACAGAAACTTTCTCTAACGATTGATCATTTACGGAAACATTCTTACCTGCACGAAGTTGTGCTGGCAAAGGCGTTATGCTCCATAGTATAAACCTTACATAGACCTACGTTCAAAAATCTACTCCTTGAATCGCTGATTTTCATTAAAATCTTTGCAGAGAAAAGTCAGAATGAACATAGGGCTTAGCTAAGCCCTTCTACTTGTCCGTTTAGGATGTCGATGTTGCGTGCGTTAGGGATTTTGGGGAGGCCGGGCATGCGCATGATTTCGCCCATAACGGCAACTATCATTTCGGCTCCGTTGTTGATGATAACATCACGCACTTTGAGTTCGAAGTCTTTACTTACGCCAAATGCCTTCGGGTCGGACGAGAAGGAGTATTGCGTTTTGGCAATGCATACAGGGTAATGGGAGATGCCGAGGCTTTCTATTTGCTTGAGTTTCTTGCCTGCCAAGCTGGCGTAGACGATGGAGGTAGCTCCGTAGATGCCTTCGGATATCTTTCGAATCTTTTCGCGAACAGAATCCGTGTCATCGTATGTGTACTTTAAGGGAGCAGACGGGGTCTTTTCTATCGTATCGACTACTAAGTGGGCTAAGTCTACTCCGCCATCACCACCATTAGCAAATACGGTGTTGACGGCAAAGCCTACTCCGCGCTTCCGGCAATGCTCGGCTACAAGGTTTATCTCCTCATCTACATCGGTGTCGAAGCGGTTGAAGGTTACGATTATCTGTTGGCCGAAGCTTTTCAGATTGTCGATATGTTTATCCAGATTGGCTAATCCACTTACAAGACCTTCCGCATTGGGTTCTTTTATTTGGCTTTCAGGCACTCCCCCGTGCAGCTTCAAGCTTTGCGAGGTGGCGACTACTACCGTTAGTTTAGGCTTCAGTCCGGCTTTACGGCATTTGATGTTGAAAAACTTCTCGGCTCCCAGGTCGGCTCCGAAGCCTGCCTCTGTTACTACATAATCGCCATACGTAAGTGCCATCATGGTAGCTACTACCGAATTACAACCATGTGCAATGTTGGCAAAGGGGCCTCCGTGTACAAAAGCGGACGTCTGCTCCGTAGTTTGCACCAAGTTGGGCAGCAAGGCGTCTTTGAGCAGTACGGTAATAGCTCCGGCCACACCCAAATCGTTTACCGTGAAAGGTTGGTCGTTATTCGTATAGCCTAAGAGGATATTCCCTATGCGCCGTTTCAGGTCGTCGATGTCTGTTGCCAGACAGAGGATAGCCATGATCTCGGAAGCGGGAGTAATATCGAAACCTGTTTCGGTTGGGACGCCATTGGCAGAGCCTCCCAAGCCGGAAACGATGTTGCGAAGGTTGCGGTCGTTCACGTCGAGCACACGTTTCCATTTAATTTCATTCAGTCCATCGCAGGTATCGCGCGTTTGATACACATAGTTATCAAGCAGGGCGGTAATCATATTATGAGCTGAAGTAACTGCGTGAAAATCTCCGGTAAAATGGAGATTGATATTCTCCATTGGCAATACCTGCGAGTATCCACCACCGGCAGCGCCCCCCTTCATGCCGAAGCAGGGACCTAAAGAAGGTTCACGCAGGGCAACGATAGCCTTTTTGCCTATCCTGTTCAAACCGAGTGCCAGACCGATAGAGACAGTTGTCTTGCCTATTCCGGCTTTGGTTGGTGTAATGGCAGTAACTAAAATCAGATTGTGTTTTTCGATTTCGGCTTCGTCAATCAGTTTTAAAGGTATCTTCGCCATATATCTACCATAGTTTTGGACTTCGTATCTCGGGATACCTATCTTCTCGGCCACTTCTTTTATCTTACAAAGAGTGGTCTCTCTTGCAATTTCAATGTCTGCTTTCATGCTGTATGTTTTTTGATAGTAATAAAAAGATGCGTTTCATAATTTTCCGATTTTATATTATAGGTCGCTAATATATTAATTTCTATCTTTGTGGCTCGATAAACTAATGCAAAAAAATATGAAAAGACTTATTTTACTTTTTATTATTATTGGCAGCCAGGCTATTCAGGTAGTCGCTCAAAAAGCGCCCAAATGGATGGATAAATCAAAGAAAGCAATTATCACGGTAACCACTTTCGATAAAGATAATCGCAAAATCAATGCTACAAGTGGATTCTATGTCAGCGAGACAGGGGAAGCGCTCTCGGCTTACTCCCTCTTCAACGGGGCGTACACAGCAACGGTAACGGATACAGACGGGAATTTCTTCCCGGTGGTTTCCATCATAGGAGCTGACGATTTATATGATGTGATAAAGTTTAAGGTAGCCGTCCCAAAGAAAGTAGCCTTTCTACCGATGGCTTCCGATCCTATTGCAGAAGGCACGCCTGTTTACCTGCTTCCTTATGCACCGAATGATCCTTTTAAGGAAGGAAGTATAACAGAAGCAAGCAAGCTTAAGGATCCCTACAGTTATTACAAGATATCCTTTCCATTAGAGGCAGCGTTTGTTAATTCACCCCTATTGCTCTCAACAGGTCAGGTATTCGCATTGGCTCAGGAAGATGCTTCCGGCAAGAAACAATTTTCCTACGGGGTATCTGCAAGCTATGTAAATTCGCTGAATGTATCTACCATAGATGCTTTCAATCCTATTTACACCAAGATAGGCATTCGGAAAGCCTGGGCGTCCGATATAGGGCAAGCCACCGTTTCCTTATTTCTCCTTGCCGGTTCGCAAGATGCCAAGACTTATCTGGAAACATTGAACGATTTTATATCCACCTTTCCCAAAGCACCCGACGGATACCAGAGCCGTGCAACTCATTACGCTACCAAACGTGATGCGTTGGCCTCAACTCCTGCAGAGCAGCAAAACTATCTTGATCTGGCTCTTGCCGACTTGAATACGGCTGCCAAACTTAACCCCCAAAAGGGAGATGCACTATACAACCAAGCTAAATTAATCTATCAAGTTGTGGCTAACGATTCAACGCTGACCGACAAGAATTGGACTGTAGAAGCGGCAAAAGCTGCCCTACAGAAGGCCATCCAGACAGAAGACCTCCCCATCTACCGGACGTTGGAAGGAGAGATTGATTTCAATGAGGGAGCATTCGCGGAAGCATACGATGCCTTTACGAAAGTAAACAATAGTAACATGGCTTCTTCCAATTCATTCTATATGGCATATAAGGCCTTAGAGAATATTCCCGGCACCCAACTAAGCGAAATTATCGCCTTATTAGACAGTTCGATTGCACGAATGGGAACCCCAACACCCAAAGATGCTGCCCCCTACATATTGGAGCGGATAGAGCATAAAACACAACTCTCCTTGTTTAAGGAGGCTATCGATGACTATGACCTATATTATGATTTGGTAGACGGCAGGGTAAATGATGGTTTCTACTTCTATCGCGAACAGGCCAAATTCAAAGCCGGCGACAATAAAGGTGCCTTGCAAGATATAAAGGAAGCCTTGAAAATAAACGACCAGATACCCGACTACCATGCCGAGGAGGCAGCCATACAAGTCCGCATGCAAAACTATACGGAGGCGTTAGTAAGTATACAAAAAGCCTTAGACCTGGCTCCTGATTTCGGTGCCTGCTACCGTCTACGTGGCATATGCTGTGTGCGCCAGGAAAAGAAAACCGAGGCCTGCGAGGCTTTCACAAAAGCCCAGGAGCTTGGTGATCCCTTGGCAGCCCGCCTCATCAAAGAACATTGCCAATAAGGCAATGTTCCTTAATGCGAGGAGGAGAATTGCAGCCACTCGGCATTGTAAAATTCCGTGAAAACATTTTTTTCACCCAATATAAAAATCAATTTTCTGTGACTTGGTTTATTAATTGGATAAAGTTGCTCATATTTATTGTTTTAACTTAATTCCTTCATCGACAGCTGAACGCGTTTGCGGAGCATATCTACGGTCAGGACTTTTACTTTTACATGTTGGTGAATGGATACTATTTGGGTGGGGTCAGTGATGAAACGGTCGGCCATTTCGGAGATATGCACCAGGCCGTTTTCTTTGATACCTATGTCTACGAAGCAGCCAAAGTTGGTAATGTTGGTAACAATGCCGGGGAGAACGATGCCCTCTTTTAGGTCTTCTATAGTTTTTATCGTAGGGTCGAAGGAGAATACCTGAATGGTCTCGCGAGGGTCTCGACCCGGTTTGTCCAACTCTTCCATAATGTCTAAGAGGGTGGGCATGCCTACTTTTTCAGTCATATATTTTTCAAGCTTCAGTTGCTTCTTCAGCGCTTTATTGGTTACCAAGTCTTCTACGGTGCAGTTTAAATCCTTTGCCATGTTTTCTATTACCGGGTAGCTTTCAGGGTGTACGGCAGAGTTGTCAAGCGGATTCTTTCCACCCTGTATCCTTAGAAAACCGGCGCTTTGTTCGAAGGCTTTCTCGCCCATACGAGGAACTTTCAATAGTTCGCGACGCGTTTTGAAGGGGCCGTTCTCAGCGCGGTAGTCCACGATATTCTGTGCCAGTGCTGGACCGAGACCGGATATATACATTAATAAATGCTTACTGGCGGTATTTACATTGACGCCTACCGTATTCACGCAACTCTCCACAGTCTGGTCGAGACTTTTCTTCAGCAGACTCTGACTCACATCATGTTGATACTGGCCTACGCCAATACTTTTGGGGTCTATCTTTACCAACTCGGCAAGCGGATCCATCAATCGGCGACCTATGCTGATGGCGCCGCGAACAGTTACGTCAAACTCCGGAAACTCATCGCGAGCTGTTTTAGAGGCTGAATAAATGGAGGCTCCGTTCTCGCTGACCACAAACACCTGTACCTTGCGATCGTAGCGAATGTCGGTAATGAATTGCTCTGTCTCACGACTGGCCGTTCCATTGCCGATAGCAATGGCATCAATGGCGTAAGTTGAAACCAAGTGAGACACTTTGGTTGAAGCTTTGCTTTTCTCGTTCTGAGGGGGATGGGGATAGATGGTTTCGTTGTGTACCAAATTACCCTGTGCATCCAAGCACACCAACTTACATCCGGTACGATAACCGGGATCTACACCCAGCACACGCTTCTGTCCCAAAGGGGGAGCCAGCAACAACTGACGCAGATTGCCGGCAAAAACACGGATGGCTTCGTCGTCGGCTTTCTCTTTGCTCAGGTGAGCATATTCCGTTTCGATAGCCGGCATGAGCAGGCGCTTGAAGGAGTCGTCTACCGCCTCGGCTACTTGATCCGACGATTCAGTACGGCCTTTTACGAAGCGACGTTTCAAACGGTCAACACAGTTTTCCGAGTCGGGTGAGATGCTTACACGCAAGATACCTTCCGACTCTCCTCTGCGGAGAGCCAGTAGACGGTGGGACGAGCAGCGGTTCAGCGGCTCACTAAACTCAAAGTAGTCGCGATACTTGGCACCCTCTTCTTCTTTCCCCTTCACCACTTTCGAGGTGATAATGGCAGTACGGGCAAAGGAGTTGCGAACGGCGTTACGAGCCTCTTCATTCTCGTTCACCCATTCGGCAATGATATCGCGGGCGCCTTGTAGAGCTTCCTTCTCATCCTTCACTTCATCGTTGAGGAAGGTAAGGACACGAGCCGACAAGTCGCGTTCGTTCTGCAGCATGATAATGTTTGCAAGCGGTTCCAAGCCCTTCTTACGTGCAATCTCAGCTTTCGTCACCCGCTTGGGTTTATAGGGGAGGTAGATATCTTCCAGTTCAGTGCTATCCCACGAATCCTCAATTCGTTTCCTTAACTCGGGTGTAAGTTTGCCCTGTTCCTCGATAGAAGTGAGGATGGTTCCTTTCCGCTTAGCTAATTCGGTTAGTTTATCCAACTGGTCGCTGATATTGCCTATTTGAACTTCGTCTAATCCGCCGGTTACTTCCTTGCGGTACCGACTAATAAAGGGGATTGTAGCTCCTTCGTTGAGCAACTCAATAGTCTTTTCTACTTGTTTGCCCGGTATATTCAGGCTCTTTGAAATTAATGTATGAAATAATATTGTTACCATTTTATCTTTTTTTCGCCCCCAAAGATAAGAAAAAGAGTATGGAAAAGAAAGAAGAAAAGAAGTATGAGCAGGGTAAACGCATTTAAAAATATTCTGGTATTCTTCAGATAAGGCAGCAAACAGGCGCTATGCACCTAAATAGTTTAGAAACATGATTTTCTGCGCCGGAGGTACAAGTAAACATGGATAGATCTTTTTTTGGTCAGCATTTTTTTAAGACTCTCTTATATAAACTTTTTGTAGATATCGGGTCTTTTTCAGCGTTTGACAAGTGTCAAACGCTGAAAAGATAACGGCATCTTATAAAACTTATCAAGGTAGCTGCCCAAAAAAAAGCATGTATCTGCGATGGAGAATAGTTATTTCCGCTTCATCCGACAACTGCAACGTTGTACAGTTTTTACAGTGTTCATCATGGTAAATAAACTGCTAAATTTTAAATGCGTTTACCCTGCCCCTGAAATATAATAAAAGATTACTAACATACTCAATAACAATTATATAAAGTATTATCGTCTTGACCTCGCGAGGTTTGTCAAACGATCACGTCATTGAAAAGAATGATTTTCTATATCATAACTTTATCTCCCGTATTTCACCTGTATACGTGTAGATGATAGCGAGGGCATCTTTGAGGTAGAAGACTTCTGTGTTAGGGCCTTCTGCCTTGTACATGCTTTGTAGTTCCGGGTATGCGGCCAACATGCTTTTCTTGGGCTCGAGACGGGGGTCTTCAACTGCTACGGCTTGGATACGAATCCAATTGGCGCCTCCGTCATAAGCTGTAATCTCTATTTTGGGGTTTACAGCTATCTGCTTCGACACGTTTTTTGTCTTGCCTGTTTGGATATAGAGCTTACCTTCATAAAGGTTTACCGTACCAAACGGACGTACTCTCGGCTGGTCCCCCTCAACAGTAGCCAGGTAATAGGTCTTGCACTGTTTCAAAAAATCATTCACTTCCTGAATCATAATCTTTCCTTTCTTTTAGAAACTGTTTAAATTTACGATAATTATTTTATTTTCAGTTGATTAGTTGAATATTATTTCGTATTTTTATGATTATCAACCAAATAATTATAAATGATGTACAAAACCAATTATTCAACTAACCTAACTGAAAAACAGTTGCAAGTTATTGAAAAACTTTTAGAAAATAAAACAAGAAGGCGAAAACATTCATTAGCAGATAGTACGAAGCCCTATTCTTTGAGAATAACTACAGCGCTATGTACATCGCCCCCTAATGGGGGATTGAGTTTGGCGAGAGAGACCTCGATTTCTGTAATTTGAGGGAAATGCGTCCGAAGGGAGCGAAGGATGCGTCCGGCAACGTGTTCCAATAACTTGGAAGGGGTATTCATTTCGTCGGCCACAAGGGTATAGACTGTGGCATAGTTGATCGTTCGAGCCGGATCGTCTGACGAAACAGCCTCGTCCAAGGGAGCTGTCAGGATAAGGTTCACCACGAAATGATTGCCTACCAACCTCTCTTGCGGCAGTACTCCATGGTAGGCATAAAACTTCATATTTCTCAATTCTATCTTACTAATCATATATTTTAGGATAATTTAGAGTGTAAATGTAGCGAAAGAGCCTCAGACTGCCAAAATAAACTTTATATTTGCACATTACATGAATAATATACGAAAATTATATGAAAATTAAGTTCAAAGAAGAAGCTCCTTCGAACGGCTTGCATAATATTCTGGCTGTAGGGACAACTGTAAGGGGTGACATCATTACGGATGGGGATTTCCGTTTAAACGGTAGAGTAGAAGGTAACATAAATTGTGCTGCAAAAATCGTTATTGGCCCTAAAGGGCATATTGATGGCGACATCGTATCTGTCAATGCTGAAATATTGGGCACGGTTGTGGGCAGTATCCGTACAAGTGGCGCTTTAGTACTCAAAGCCTCGTCTATTGTAACTGGTGATATTTATTCCCAAACGCTGGAAATAGAACCGAACGCAAAGTTCAGTGGCGTCTGCAATATGATTGCCTACGACGACAAGGAGGCCTAAAGATAATACAGGGGGAGGCCTCTTCGTCATTGCGGGCCTGACCCGCAATGGCGGGTTGCCAACGTAGTCGAAGCAGTTCTTATCGGCGTCCGCTGTTCTTTATCAGGGAACTTATTTTCTCATTCAAATTATCTGCCCCGATTAAATCTTCAATCGTAATATGCATACGGTATCTCCAATAATGTACTGAATTGGCAGGTATATTGATACGCTCAGTTTCGTAATCCACACGCTTGAGCGTATCGTCCATGGCAAGCCAGTCTTGCAAGGGGATGATCGTCAGCATCGAAGGCGACTTCAGGTGGTTATCAATGATCTGGTAAGCCAAATCAACCGTACATACAGACGGCGCAATTCCCTCACGATGTAATACATTATTATAATAGCGCTGTATCCGTCCACGCTCTTCATCGTTCCACCAGTTACGGAGGGGGGGCATATCGTGGGTGGAAGTGGTACATACGGACAGGTAGGGAAGATGGTGTAAATCGGCAAACTCCTGATTGGGTGATTTCGACACGCGCTCTATCTCCAGACTGAGTATTTGCAGTTTGTTCATCACCTCGGGCACCGATTCAGGTATCATTCCCAAATCTTCACCACAAACCAGCATTTGGGTAGAAAAAATGAGAGGAGTCAGTCGTCTGTATGCTTGCTCTTTCCAAAAATCATTGTGGCGTTTGTAGTAGTAATTCCAGTATAAATGGTCGAAGGCATATCGATCGGAATTATTCAGCTCGCGATACATGGTTGACTGGTCTGCTGAGATACGCGGATGGAACTTGTCTTTTTGATACGGGTCGCGCAGGAATAGCACCTCATTGGCAATGTGCAGTAATCCGTATTTAATGCAGAGTGAAACCTCGTCGGTTTTTCCTCCAAAGAGCGCTTCAATCTTGACCTGGGTATCACAAAAAGGTTTCAGCACATAATGCTGAGACGACGATTGTGCCAGATACGAGGCTTTCACCTCGTCGGCATAGTCACCAAACCAATCATATAGGTATTGCTGGTGTACATGTGGATTTGTAAAGCGTCCTTCATTAAAATAGAGGCCATACTGCTCTATTTCTTCTTTTGTGAGGGGTAGAGCCGGGTTGAAGTGGCCACAAAGTCCCTGTGTATACTCCAAAGGAATTTCCCATATTCGGAAGAAGCCGAGGATATGATCGATACGGAGGCAAGTGAAGTAATTGCTTAGTTTGGCAAACCGTTTGATCCACCAGGCAAAATGGTCTTTCTCCATCCGGTCCCAATTGTATGTGGGGAACATCCAGTTCTGCCCAATGGCCGAGAAACCGTCGGGTGGAGCACCTGCCTGCCCATTCTTATTGAAATAGTAAGGTTCGGTCCATACATCGACGCTGGTGCGACTCACCCCAATAGGTAAATCTCCCTTCAATACGATTCCATTCTTCGAAGCATAGTCAGACACGGCCTTAAACTGGGTATGCAGCACAAACTGCAGGAAGAAAAAGAATGATATTTCAGAATAGGATTCACTGTTATGGCTGCATAATTCGCGGATGCTTGAAGCATTGTAAGTGGCATTGCTTCCCCATTTCGAGAAATCGGTAGTATGATATTTGTCACGAAAATATGAGTAAGCAGAATAAGGAACCAGCCAATCGGCATTCTGAGAGAAGAAGACCTTAAACTCCAGACTTTGTAACATCTCCCGCCCTTCCTGCTCGAAGAAGAGACGACAGTAGTCCAGCTTCCAAGAAGTGACGGCTTCGTAATCAACCTCGCTCAGGCTATTGAGTTCCTTTCGCTTCTCTTCAAAAAGGGAGGCTTTGTCTGCATCCTTCAAAGCACCCATCAACGGCAAGCTGATATACATCGGATGGAGAGCATATATAGAAATGGAACTGTATGGATAAGAATCGGTCCAGGTATGCGTAGCTGTGGTGTCGTTCACCGGCAACACTTGAATAATCCGTTGCCCTGTTTTCTTTACCCAGTCGATAAACAAATGAAGATCGCCCAAATCACCCACACCGAAGCTACACTCCGAGCGAAGGGAAAAGACGGGAATAACCGAACCGGCACTTCGCCAATCCGGCAGATCTTCACGAAAGAAAAGTCCCGATACGCAGATGGTTTCTCCTTTTTCCTGAGCAGGAAGTTGAAGGATACGGTTCTTACCCGTCTCCCAATAGAAAGGCGTTTGGGTAGCTGTTTCCACTACCAAAAACTTATATTCAAGAGGATAGGTAATTACTTCGGTATCTAGGTCAATATGCCATTCGGGGAAAGTGTCGCAACTAAGGATAAGGGCTTTTTCAGGATTCCAATTGCCCAAACATTCCTGATTACCCGTGATGGCCAGACTTTGATCTTTCTCCACACGGGGAGCAGATATCTTAATGACTAATTTCTTGCGACTTCGGATAGCACGCTCAATGGTGTTACATGGATGAGTAAACAAACTTTTGGTGAAAGCCGAAGAGTAGTAAGCAATACGTGACGGACGGGACTGCCAATAATCATATAACATATAGGTCTGTACAGGCTTTTCGAGCGTTATCCGATGGTTGTTTTCCCACTCCTCCAATATTTGTTGGCCATTTAAGCTCACAAAGTAGCGATATTCTACAGATTTGGCTTCAGAAGATACATCTACTGATAACAACCAATTACCGTCGACAACATAGTCCATCTCTTTGGCATAAGCTATCTCCCAAGCCCCTAATTCGGGGATAGAACCAATAACATATAGCTTCTGACCCCAAACAGTATGAAAATTAATATGAAAAGAAAGCTTCATCTTTATTTTGTTTAGTTAGTTCACAAATATATGAAAAAAAAGTAGCCCTTTTACAAGAGCTACTTTTTATATAAATGATTATTTATTATTAACCGCATTTGGAGGCGCCACAATTAGTACATTTCAGGCAGCCTTCCTGATAAATCAGGGTTTCCTGCCCGCAGTTCGGGCATTTATCTCCTTTGGCAACGGTGCCGTTAGGTAAGTATTTCTTCAAGGCACGTTCTACGCCATTCTTCCAGGTATTGATAGATTCATTATCTAATTCCAAGCCTTGTACCAGTTTGATTACCTGATCGATCGGCATGGCGTAGCGAAGTACTCCTGAGAACAGTTTCGCATAATTCCAAAACTCAGGATTGAATTTACCGTCCAGCCCTTCAATGGTCATCTTGTATCCTCGTTTGTTCTTAAACTGGAAGTCATAGTGCTTGTTACCATCATCGTCGTAACTCTTCAGGATGGTGCCTTTGGATACATTTTTGGGTAACATAATGCCTTCATCGTCGTCGGCCAAACCTGTGAATATCTCGTAAGGGCGACCATTGAGCAAGCCTACAAAGGCAATCCACTTTTCGCGGTTGTTCTGGAATTTCACCACATCGGCTTCCAACTCTCTCGGCCGCTTAGCAACGATGATTGGAGGCTCCATGCAAATCGTTTCGCCATCTTTCTTCTTTTCTGTACGAAGTAAGACGCCAGAACGGGAACCATCGCGATAAACCGTGCAACCCTTACAACCGGATTTCCAAGCCTCTATATAGAGCTGGTTCACCAATTTTTCGGTAGCTTCGTTGGGCAAGTTGATGGTAACACTGATGGAATGGTCTACCCACCTCTGGATACGTCCTTGCATCTTCACCTTCAGCATCCAATCTACATCGTTGGATGTAGCTTTGTAATAAGGAGATTTAGCTACCATTGCGTCTATTTCCTCCTCCGTGTATCGTTTGGCTGTAGGATAGCCATTCGCCTGCATCCAGGTTACGAACTTATGATGGAATACGATGTATTCTTCAAAAGCATCCCCTATCTCGTCAACAAAATCTACGCGAGCAGAGGCGTCGTTGGGATTAACCTTGCGGCGACGTTTATAAACGGGCAGGAAGACCGGCTCTATACCCGAGGTCGTTTGCGTCATCAGGCTGGTAGTACCGGTTGGAGCGATAGTGAGACAAGCAATGTTGCGGCGTCCGAATTTAACCATGCGTTCGTAGAGGGAGGGATCAACTTCCTTCAGGCGATTGATGAAGGGATTCTTTTCTTCGCGTTTGGCATCATATACCTCGAAAGCACCTCGTTCTTCGGCCATAGTTACCGACGAATTATAAGCGGCCAAGGCCAGTGTTTTTTGTATTTCCTCGGCGCAAGCAGTAGCTTCCTCTGTTCCGTAGCGCAGGTTCAATCCGGCCAGCATATCGCCTTCGGCAGTTATCCCCACACCTGTACGGCGTCCTTGCAAGGTTTTCTTCTGTATCTTTTCCCACAAATGGCGTTCTGTGCTTTTTACTTCGACCGATTCGGGGTCAGAGTCTATCTTTTCCAAAATCTTCTCAATCTTCTCGGATTCCAAGTCAATGATGTCGTCCATGATTCGCTGAGCCAGAGCTGCATGTTTCTTAAACAGTTCAAAGTCAAAGTATGCATCTTTGGTAAATGGATTAACTACATAGGAATAAAGATTGAGGGCTAACAGTCGGCAACTATCGTACGGACAAAGCGGAATCTCTCCACAAGGGTTGGTAGATACCGTGCGGAATCCCAAGTCGGCATACGAATCGGGGACAGACTCTTTCAGTATCGTATCCCAGAACAGCACACCAGGTTCGGCCGATTTCCAGGCGTTATGGATAATCTTCTTCCAAAGGGTAGCAGCGTCTATGTCTTTTACGTTTGTGGGATTAGGGGAGTCAACCGGGTATTGCTGACGATACGTTGTACCATCAATCACGGCATGCATAAAGTCATCGTCAATTTTTACGGACACATTGGCTCCAGTCACTTTCCCCTCTGTCATTTTGGCATCGATAAATGATTCGGAATCAGGATGCTTGATGGAAACACTCAGCATTAGTGCACCTCTGCGCCCATCCTGAGCAACCTCGCGGGTGGAATTTGAGAAGCGTTCCATGAAAGGAACTAATCCTGTAGAGGTAAGCGCCGAATTCTTCACCTGCGATCCTTTGGGGCGTATATGTGACAGGTCGTGCCCTACGCCACCACGACGTTTCATCAATTGCACCTGTTCTTCATCTATCCTGATGATGGCTCCATACGAATCGGCATTTCCATCCAAGCCTATCACAAAACAGTTTGATAAAGATGCAATCTGGTAATCATTACCGATTCCTGTCATAGGGCTTCCTTGAGGAACGATATAGCGAAAATGGTCAAGAAGGGCAAAAAGATCCTTTTCCGATAATGGATTGGGATACTTTTTTTCAATGCGGGCAATCTCTCTCGCGAGACGATGATGCATATCAGTTGGCGATTTCTCATAGATATTGCCGAATGCATCTTTCAGGGCGTATTTGTTAACCCACACTTTGGCAGCTAACTCATCGCCTGTAAAGTAATCTAACGAAGCCTTATAAGCTTCCTCGAAAGTGTAATTTTTTTGACTCACGGTTTTAAATTTTAATTTCAATGCAAGTTTAGCAATACTTTACAAGGTGAGCAAATAATTCAATAAAAAAATTAATTTTGTTGAAAAGTTTCCTAAAATACAAAATAAAATTAGTGATTATCATGTATTTAGTAAATATTCATCGAGCAAAAGTTTCCAAAAAAGGAAAACTATAAAAAAATTCCCAAAGCAAAATAGACAAAAAAGGATACCCTGGCGAGGTATCCTTTTTATATATGGCGAAAAAAAGCTTTATTACTTTAGCTTACCCTCTATTTCTTCTACAGCCGAACGAAAGGATTTACTTATCTCTATTTGATCCTTAATTGTTTTACATGCATGAAGCACAGTAGCATGATCTTTCTGGCCAATCACTTTGCCAATGTGTGAGAGGGAACACTCGGTATACTTTTTAGACAAATACATGGTTATCTGGCGGGCTTGTACAATCTCGCGCTTGCGGGAGTTTTGCTGAAGGGCAGATTGTTCCATATTGAAGTAATTGCAAACAATTTCCTGAATGGACTGTATGGAGATTTGTTTCTTTTCAAGTCTTACAGCCTGACTTATTACCCTTTTTGCTAAAGCCAGATCAATTTCCCGATTATTTATCACCGAATTGGCCACTAATGAAACAAGGATACCTTCTAAATCACGAACACTATCGGTTACATAATCGGCAATGAAATCAATCACTTCATCAGATATGGTTATGCCATCGTGATTGATCTTGCTCTTCAGAATTTTTTTTCTAAGTTCCAAATCAGGACGAGCCAACTCGGCTATCAGTCCCCATCTGAGACGGGTAATCAAACGTTCTTCCATTCCCAGCATATTTCCCGGAGATTTGTCAGAAGTTAAAATCAATTGTTTGTTCAATTGATGAAGATGGTTGAAAATATGGAAATAAGTCAACTGTGTTTTATCCTGTCCGATTAGTTCCTGAATATCATCTAAAATGAGGACATCTAAATTCTGGTAAAAATACAAGAAATCGTTGATGGTATTTTTCCTTACTGCATCCGTAAATTGTACACGGAACAAGTGAGCCGATACATAGAGTACTCTCTTTTCCGGATGAAGTTCGCGAATGCGTGTACCAATAGCGTGGCAAAGATGCGTTTTACCAACACCAGAGGGGCCAAAAATAAGCAGTGGATTAAACGTAGTCTTTCCAGGGTTGAGAGCCACCGATTCGCCTGCAACCCGAACAAACTGGTTGCTTTTCCCTTCAAAGTAATTCGCAAAATTATATTTCGGGTTCAGTTGAGAGTCCAAATCCTGTGGAGCAGGCTGAGGGAATGAAAGCGGCGCTTTGTTCGCTCCCACCGGTGTGATCTTAGGTACAGCCATTGAACCGTTCTCTGCAGGGTAGTCAACTGTACCACCTGTTGATCTGTCAACCATGACGCGATAGTTCAAAATGGTACCCGCACCAATCACTCTATCTATAGTAACTTTCAGTACATTAACATACTTCTCCTCTAAGTACTCATAGAAAAACTGACTTGGCACTTGGATCGTAAATTTGTTACTTTCGCTTTCGTATGATAATGGGATAATGGGTTTGAACCATGTATTAAAGGCAGCGTCAGGAACGATGTCGTTAATAACGGTGAGGCACTGAGTCCATAAAGTTTGATAATTGTTGTGATAATTGTCGGTATGCATCTTTTTTTATTCTTAATTCTTTTAGTCCGTACAAAGTTTAGAATATAAATCTAAATAAAAAAACGTGTTTTAGATTTGGATTTTTAATTTTTGTTTAGAGCCTTTAATTTCAGCGTCTTATTTTGTCTATGCTTAAACAAACAAAAAAGCCTTACAACAAAGGGCTTTTGGCGTGCTCCCATATCCTGATTAAAAAAAACTTCGGGTTGGGGATTTTTTTATCCGTTTACAATAAAGCGTTTACAAATGGGCCAAAAAAATATTACACCAGGGACACAAGTTGGAATGATTCTAAATAAGAAAAACATGTTGTACGGCATCTTTTCATGATTAGAATAAGGAGAAATGCACATAGCGTTTTGGATGTTCTTTGAAGTCTATCAGCAGTTTAGACGCATTCTCCATCGTTCCGTTCAAATTATCATACAGGCTATTGTCATTAAGAAGTAGCCCTATGCTGTTATCTTTCGAATTTAATTTTTCTGTTGTAAGCTGCAAATTGGCGAGAGTTGTATTTACACTCTGAATAGTAGCCATTAAAGGTTGATGAAGCCCTTTCAAATTTTCACTTACCTCGGTAAAATTGCCTGTAACAGTTTTCAGGTCTGTTAAAATAAAGGGAACATCTTTATTCAAAAGCTGAGTGAGTTGACGGCTGGACGACTCAAGGTTGGCAGTTGTTTGCTCAATATGAGTCAGGGACTGCGCTAAGGATGGGTCACTCACCAATATTTGAAGCGATGAAAGGATAGAGTCTATCTTTGGCATCATATTAACCAGCATTGGCAAAATGTTATTTTCTACCGTACCCATCATGTTTTCGCTCATTCGTCCCTCCAATGTCTCGCCCGACTTAACGTACTCGTCATTATACTTGTTGAGGCGGATATGCAACTCGGCACCGCCTAAGAAGCTCTTTACTATCTGTACATAGCTTCCTTTATTTATCTTCATATGATCATCGAGGGAAACTTCCACTTTTATTTTGTCGGAGTTACTGTAATCATAGCTAATAGTGCGGACCAATCCCACCTTGAAGCCTTCCACAAAAACAGGACTTGATATGTTTACATCCTTTACATTGTCGAAAACTACATAGTACATGTTAGAGGGTTTAAACAGATTAATCCCTTTCAAGTAGTTAATACCTATATATAATAAAGCTATACTTGCAATGGTCATGATGCCAATCTTGGCTTCTTTTGTAAATCCCCTTTTCATCTTCATTATTTCATTGAACTTGTTTAACTTTTTCTCCACTTTTAATAGGCACTACAAAAGCGTCTTTAAAATCTGGCAGTATTTTTTTTCGTATAACTTTGATTGAATCAAGATTAGTTGATTCGCCGTACATATATTTATAGAATCCGTTATCTTCAACGTAAGCCACGTTTTTATATCCTTTAAATTGCCGCGAGCCGGCATTTATTTTTGTTTTCGAAGCCAGAATCTGCACGCGATAGGTAAGCTGTGACTTAGTATCCGCTGCTGTTGTTTGAGTAGCAGGCTTCTTGGTCTCATTAGCTTGTTCTGTCGGTTTCTTAGTAGTAACTGTTGTTGCAGTCAGTTCCTTTTTCCTATCAAATTCTCGCTTATATATCACGAAGGCATCGTACAGAGCTTTAGCTAATTTCTTTTGTCCATCGGCTGACTTCATGAAGCGTTCTTCGGTTACATTAGAAATAAATCCTAACTCAACCAGTACGCTCGGCATGCTGGTTTTGCGAAGCACCAACAAACCGGCTTGTCTAACGCCTCGATCGTTACGCTTTGCAGCTTTAAACGACTTCTGTATTTCGGAAGCAAAGCTTATACTCTGTTCCATGTGTCTGTTTTGCATCAAACTAAACATAATATTTGATTCTGCAGAGTTAGGGTCAAACCCTTCATACTTCTGCTGATAATCTTCTTCCAACAGGATAACCGAATTCTCTCTTTTGGCCACCTCCAGATTTTCTTCTGAGCGCGCCAATCCCATCGTGTATGTTTCCGCACCTGAAACCTGACTTGCTTTCTCTACCGCATTGGTATGAATGGAAATAAACAAATCCGCTTTATTGCGATTTGCAATATTAGCACGCTCGTCTAATCCAATAAAGCGATCCGTCTTTCGAGTATAAATCACTTTAACGTCGTTCAGATTTTCAGAGATCAAATTTCCGAGTTTAAGGGCAACAGCAAGATTAATAACCTTTTCCTTAACTGTAGCACCCGGCGCTCCAATGTCATGACCTCCATGTCCGGCATCAATCACTACTGTAAAAATTTTCTCTTGTGCCTGTAAATCAGGCATAAGGAGAAGCAGAATTACTATTATTTGCAATAATTTGGTCTTATACACTTTGCATACGGTCGTAATTTCATACAAAAATAATACTTTTTGCGGATTTATATAATAAAAAATGGGCAATTCTTTATGAACCACCCATTTTTTATATTTTAGTAAGGACGTGGCGTACTTCAACTACGCTTAGTAATACACGTCGTCTTGAATATTATTCAGAAATAACCTCGAAGGCAATCTCAACAGCAATGTCTTTATGCAGCTTTACATTAGCCTTATAATTACCGACTTCTTTAACGGGATCCTTCAGATAAATAATCTTCCGGTCTACTTCGAATCCTTCCTTAGCCAGAGCCTCGGCAATCTGAATATTAGTAACCGACCCAAAGATGGTACCTGTAGAACTTGTCTTTGCTCCAATAGTCAGCGTTAAACCTTCCAGCTTAGAAGCTAATGCTTGGGCGTCATCCTTTACTTGTGCCAACTTATGAGCGCGTTGTTTCACGTTCTCTGCCAAAACTTTTCGTGCAGATTCGGAAGCAATCACTGCTTTTCCTTGCGGGATTAGAAAGTTACGTCCGTATCCGTCTCTAACGGTAACGATATCGTCTTTGTAGCCTAAGTTTACTACATCTTCTTTCAAAATAACTTGCATATTCTGTCTCCTCTTTACTATTAATAATTATTTCATCAAATCGGTTACATAAGGAAGCAAAGCCAAATGGCGAGCTCTTTTAACAGCCTGTGCTACACGACGCTGGAATTTCAGTGAAGTACCGGTAATACGGCGGGGCAGTAACCTACCTTGTTCATTTAAAAATTTTTTCAAAAACTCGGGGTCTTTGTAATCGATATACTTGATACCGGCCTTCTTGAAGCGGCAATATTTTTTCTTTTTAACGTCAACCGATGGTGGTGTTAAATATCTGATTTCTGATTGTGTTGCCATAATTAGTCCTCCTTTGCTGTTACTGTTTCTTTAGATGATCTTAAATTCCTTCTCTTTGCTGCATATTCGGCGGCAAATTTATCCTGACGGAAAGTCAGGAAGCGGATAACTCGTTCGTCACGACGGAATTGCACTTCCAAAGTAGCAATGGATTCCGGCTTGGCTTTAAACTCAACCAGCACATAAAAGCCTGTTGTTTTCTTGTCGATAGGATACGCAAGTTTGCGCAATCCCCAGTTTTCCTCATTCACAATTTCAGCCCCCTCAGCTTTCAGAAGGCCAGTGAATTTTTCTACCGCTTCCTTCATCTGAGCTTCAGACAAAACGGGAGTTAAAATGAAAACGGTTTCGTAATTGTTCATAAATATCTGTTTCTCTGTTTAATTAATAAATAATTTTTATTTCAGGCTGCAAAGGTAGGAATATTTTCTATATACGCAAATGTTTTTTCATGAAAAGATTTTACGGCGGATTCAAGTTCTAACTGCGACAAACTACAACAAAGATGCGTAAAAAAAAAATTAGAAGGCGACTGAAAAAACAATTTTTCTCTGGGTCTTCTATTTATTTTATTCTGTACCAACCTGATAAATTTATCGCTATATAAATCAAAATCCGTACCTTTGATTATATATTGTCT
>BNTS01000071.1 GCA_025996775.1 Bacteroidia bacterium
GCCCTTCCTACATTGAAGAAAATTCTTAATGATGGCGGTAACCCCATCATCGGCTCTCACCTGGGGCGTCCGAAAGGACCGACCGACAAGTATTCCTTGAAACATATTTTGGGACATGTTTCCGAACTGCTGGGCATTGACGTTCAGTTTGCCAACGATTGTGTGGGCGAAGAGGCTGTACAGAAGTCGGCTGCTTTGAAACCGGGTCAGGCTTTGCTGCTTGAGAACCTTCGTTTCTATGCTGAGGAAGAAGGCAAGCCCAGAGGACTGCCTGAAGATGCTTCAGACGAGGAAAAGGCTGCTGCCAAGAAAGCCATCAAGGCCAGCCAAAAAGAATTTGCCAAGAAACTGGCTTCGTATGCCGATGCATACGTGAACGACGCCTTTGGAACAGCTCACCGCGCGCATGCTTCTACGGCTCTTATTGCCGACTACTTTGATACCGACAATAAGATGTTTGGCTTCCTGATGGAGAAAGAGGTAAAAGCAGTTGAGAAAGTAATGAAAGACATTGCCCGTCCTTTCACAGCAATTATGGGTGGCTCGAAGGTATCTTCGAAAATCGAGATTATTGAAAACCTGTTGAACAAGGTAGATAACCTGATTATTGCCGGCGGTATGACGTATACCTTTACGAAAGCCCTTGGAGGTAAGATAGGTGACTCCATCTGTGAAGATGATAAATTGAATTTGGCGCTCGAACTGATTGAGAAAGCCAAAGAAAAGGGCGTAAATCTGGTATTGGCCGTAGATGCCAAGATTGCTGATAGTTTTAGTAATGACGCAAACACAGCATACGCTCCGGTAGACGAAATACCCGACGGATGGCAAGGTTTGGACATCGGCCCCGAGACAGAGAAGATTAATGCCGAAGTAATCAAGAGGTCGAAGACCATCCTTTGGAACGGCCCGACAGGTGTATTCGAGTTTGATAACTTCTCCCACGGTTCGCGTGCAGTAGGCGAAGCAATTGCCGAAGCAACCAAAAACGGCGCCTTCTCATTGGTAGGCGGTGGCGACTCCGTAGCCTGCGTAAATAAATTCGGCCTGGCCGACAAGGTATCCTATGTCTCTACAGGCGGTGGCGCCCTCCTCGAAGCCATCGAAGGAATCACCCTCCCGGGTATTGCAGCAATCGAGAAATAAATAAAAAAGCCGCTCCAACAGAGTGGCTTTTTTATTTATAATTTATAGGAAAGACCTCCCATGAAGTAGATGTTGTACATCTTGTAGGGAATGCCGTTGAAGTCGGAAGGGAAGAGGGGAATCAAGCCCCAGGATAATTGGCCGGTTATAGCCATTTTCGTGCTGAAATACCAGTCGGCTGAAGCCATAAGGCCGGCATCTATCTTACGGATATGCTCAGAGAAGTCAAACGTTGCTATATCTACATTGATGCGGTCACCCGCCGGTCCGCCATTGCGGATGTAGCCATTGAACGCACTTCCATCAAAGTTTGCATCTCGCTGTAGGGCGAAATAGCCTCCCAAACGGAATCTCCAATCTTCATAAATCTTCGGAGCATAGGCAGCCATAAGAGGAATCACAAGATAGCCATTGCGCACTTTCGTCTTGTTTCCACCGGTAAACATACCGCTGAACATGCCTGTATTATCTCCTTCACCAATGACCAGGTTCGTGGTCATGTATTTCACGTCCGCATTTATTTTCATGCCTTTTATGTCGATAGCCAAGCCGGAGGTAATGCCCCATTCGGGAACTATCCAGCGGGTGGCTTGAATGCCCAGCGTACCGGCCAGTCCGGGACTCCACGATTTAATCTTGCGTATCTCGGCAGGAAGGGGAATCGGCGAACTTCCCCCCAGATTGTACCCGGCAAACACCTTGTACTCCCAATGTTTGCCCGACTCTTGTGCCATGGCCACTGTGCAGCCAATGAAGCATATAATTGTTATGAGTAATGCTTTCTGTTTCATTATTCTTCTATCTCTTCGGTTATTATTTCAACATCGTCTACCACCAGATGGCTGCCTGGTGCACCTTCGTAATAGTCTCCCCAATAGCTCGAGGAGAAAATGATGACGAGTTTATATGTATTCTTATCGAAATCCACCACATGATCCGTCTTATAATCAAAGGGGATGTCGAACGCCACAAAATCATTCTCATTCGGCGTTCCGGCTCTACCTGCCGGGGGCATCATGGCTATAGCCACAATGTTGGGATGAGTGAGTATATTCGTACCATTCAGTCGCTCCAAATTCCGGTCGGTTCGGAAGAAAACAGAGTAGACAGCGCATGAGTCGCGGAAACCTATGCGCAGACCTTTCTTGTCGATATAGTCAGCTCCCGCTTTATAGATATATTTCCCGGTCAATCGCAAAGGTTTATGTTCGATGGGCTGTCCAAATTCCGTTGCCAGCAAAGGATCTTTAAGGGCATTGAGAGGAGTAAGTACTCCCGTGAAAAGCGAACCGGCCACTACCGGAATATTTACAATACCTAAAATCGAGCCGGGACCATTCTTCGTAAGCATTTCGGCGGCATATTGTCCTTCAGTGTGCTGCGTTGTCTTGTGAATAGGATATTGCGATGCTTCGGGATACTGTACATAGATGTTAATACCTTTATTACTCGAATCCCAAGGGGTAGTACGTTTTTTTTCCAGATCATATTCAACGGGCGTTTCATATGCGTTACTACTCAAAACTTCCCAATTCTCGAAGCCATATTTATATAAGGAGCGAGACGTCAACTCCACAGTGTAGACGCGCTGATGCTTGCCGTCAGGCGCCGTAACGGTGTAGTTGACCGGCCGGGTAAAATCTTGCGGAATATCAGCCGAAGGTTGAATGGTTGCACCTTCGGACAAGGTTATCGTTGGGACGAGAGCAGTCAAATCTACATTCTTCCGTACAAATACAGTAATATTATTCTGATTAATAGTAGCCGGACTAAGCATGATGTTGGCCGGCAGGACAAAAGCGTCAATGTCGGCATAAGGACTCAAGGGTTCATCCTTGATACATCCTCCACATAAAAGCAAGGCCATAACTACGATAAAAGCTTTATATATTCTCATATCAGGAACTGTTTTTTATTCATTCTCTGCAAAAGTAAAGCTTTTTCCCTAAGACAGCAAAAGTTATTGGTGGCAATTGACTCATATCAGGGAGAAAACCTCCCTGGAAACGTAGAGACTTGGTGTGGCGCATGATGGGGGGTGACCAAAAAGGCCCCCCCTATTTATGTATGTTATATTTTTATTTTCGGTTTGTACATGTCTTGCGGCGTAAGACCCAGTTCTTTTTTCATGCGGAGGCTGTATGCCAAGTCGCTTACATTGGGGGTTACATTATTACTGCCGAAGGTGAATTTAACCCCGGCGGCTTTTGCTTTCTGCAGGATGGCCTTGTTGGGGATGTTGTATAGCTCATTAATTTCAAGCGCTTTCCCGCTTTTAACTAAGGCATCGATGAACTTCTGCTGGCGGGCTTCCGTCCAGAACTCGTCGTAGCGGTCTTGCATTTGCGGGGGGAGGTAGCAAGGATTTACGTATATATCCATCGGCTCTTGCAGCACGCCGCATATCTTGTCTACTATCAAATCCATGTATTGCTGCTCGTTTTCAATCCAGGTTTCTTCGGGAATCCAGATACGGCTGCGGCGACCTTTGTTGTCAGTAAAGGTAAGAGCATCGGTAAACACATAGTCGAATTCGTCGCGTACACCCTGCGAGAAGGTGGTAATCCATTCGCGACCTTCGGCTTGCATGGCAAGGATGAAGGGCTGAGTGCGCATTGTGTCTAAGAAAGCTAACACTTGCGCATCGTTTGTAACCGGGAATCCTATGCCACAGTTAGGTGCTATGGAATAGTTGATACCCGTCTTGCGCGATTGAATGGCTGCTTGTTCTTTGGTAAGACCGCCTTTCAAGTGTACGTGGTAGTCTAATACGGGGAAATCTTCCTGATGTAGGCGGATAATGGGGTCTGTCTGTTCGTCGTTGGCTGATGCCGGTTGGTCTTTTGGACCAAGAACATTTGGGTCGGGAACCGTTACGGTGATACTCTTAATAAGAATACTGCCGCTTCCTTCGCTCACAAGGGCAAAGGTTCCTTCGGATAGCAAGGCGGCGTGATTAGTTTCAGAGCGATAAGGGGCTGCCGGTTCGATGTATTCTACTACCGGACTGTCGTTTATCTGAACGGTTATAGCTTGACCTTCTACGGCAATAACCAGCTTAAACCAATCATTTTCTTTTACAAAGCTCTTTGTCAGGTTGCGTACCGATACCAAGCTGCCGCTCATCTTCCACCATACCGGGTCGGCACGGTCATTATTGATAGCTATGCGATAACCTTTATCCAGCGTCGGTGTAGTATGAAACCAGATGGCTCCCTTACCACCGGAGGTGGTTTGCAATTCTACACTAAGCCTGAAATCCTTGTATTTACCATTCTTGAGGATGGCTTGCGCATCAGCGCCCTGAAGAGTTAAAACGCCATCGGCCACAGATACTTGGCCGGTTGTATTCCATTTGTTGCTGTTTGTTCCGTCGAATAAAGGACCGCTGCCCGATTGGGCGCATGAGGCAAGCAGGACACAACATAAACCTGCTACTAAGACAGATACACTTTTCATGATTCTTTTGTTCATTTAATATAGTTGTAATATCGCCCTCAAAAATAGTTTAAAATTCAGACATAAATGCAAAGAATATCTTACATTTGTAGTCATAATCTCAAATAAATTTAATTTTTAATAGTATTATGCAAAACAGACGTGACTTTTTAAAGCAAGCTTCCTTAATGCTTGCAGGAGGTTTGGTAGTACCTCAATTGTTAACTTCATGTGGTGGAGGGAAAAAGAATATTGGTTTACAACTCTATTCACTTCGTGAGATGGTGGGTAAAGAAGGGATACAGAAGGTACTTGAAACCGTTGCCAAGATTGGCTATACAGCCGTAGAAACTGCTGATTACAATGATGGTAAAATCTACGGATTAACTCCTTCCGAGTTCAAGACAAGATTGAGTGACTTAGGACTGAAATGTACCAGCGCTCATCTTAGTCAGGCTTATACCCCGGAGACGGATGCCGAAGTGATGGCTTGGTGGGATAAAGCAATTGAAACCCATAAAGAATTAGGGGTTACATTACTTATACAACCCTGGATTAATCATGATCCCGAAACTCCTCTGGATTACTATAAGATGTATTTTGACTATTTCAACGCTGTGGGTGCCAAAGCATCTGCTGCCGGTATCATCTTTGGTTATCATAACCATGACTTTGAATTCCGCAAGATCGATGGAAAATTTATCTATGATTACATGCTGGATTGGGTGGACAAGAATAATGTTACCTTCGAACTGGACGTATATTGGTGTGGTGTAGGTGGTGGTGATCCTGCTGCTTATCTGAAAAACCGCCCCGCCCAATTTAAGGCTATCCATATCAAAGATGAGAAAGAAATCGGTGCCAGCGGCAAAATTGATTTCAAACCTATCTTCGATCAAATGAAAGTCAACAATATCAAAAACTGGTATGTAGAAGTAGAGCAATACACCAACAACAACCCCGTTGCCAGCGTACAAGAAAGCTATGACTTTCTGGCAAAGGCCGACTATGTGTATTAAACTAACTCTCATTAATTAATTATCTGGTTATGAAACGGTACTTGTCATTTATTTTTACAGTTGTATTTTGGGTGTCTGGCGTTGTCACTGCTTTGGCAGTAGATCCGCCGAAATTCGGAGAGTATACGGTAGGCGATGATTATTTTCTTGCCAACTACACACAGCTTATCCAATATTGGGAGAAGCTGGCTAAAGAGTCTGATCGTATTAAATTAGTAGATATCGGCAAAACACAGGAAGGGCGTGTGATGAAATTGGCCATCATTACTTCTCCTGAAAACCATAAGAATTTGGCACGTTACCAAGATATCTCTGTCCGTCTGGCAAAGGCGGAAGGGTTAACTGATGAAGCGGCTCGGGCACTTGCAGCAGAGGGAAAGGCAGTCGTCTGGATTGATGGCGGATTGCATGCTTCCGAAACGGTTCCTGCACAGGCTCTCTTTATTGAGGCGTATGACCTTTTAAGCCGTGACGATGCGGAAACAAAGCGTATTCTCGATAATGTCATTCTGCTTTTAGCTCCGGTTAACCCTGACGGCATGGATCTGGTATCCGATTGGTATATGAAAGAAAGCGATCCGAAGAAACGCAATATGAATATCCCACGTCTGTATCAGTTGTATGCAGGGCACGATAATAACCGAGATTCGTATATGGCTAATTTGGCGGAAACAGAAATTGTCAACCGTCTGATGTATAAGGAGTGGATTCCGCAGATCATGTACAACCAGCATCAAACAGGGCCTGCCGGTACGGTTCTTTTCATGGCTCCTTTTCGCGATCCTTTTAATTACAACCACGATCCGCTGGTTCCTATTGGTATCGATTTGGTAGGTGCAGCCATTCACAACCGTTTCCTGGCCGATAGTAAGCCCGGAGCCGTTATGCGTAGCGCAGCAAACTATTCTACTTGGTTCAATGGTGGCGAGCGCACAACTGTTGGCTTCCATAACCAGATAGGACTTTTATCGGAAATAATAGGTGGCCCCACACCCACAAACATCCCTCTGCTTCCTCAGACCCTGCTTCCGGGTGGTGACCAACCTTTGCCGATAGGGCCACAGCAAGTGTGGACTCTTCGCCAGAGCATTGATTATCTCATCACGGCAGACCGTGCTATTTTAGATTTAGCGGCCAAGATGCGTGAAGACTTTCTATACCGTATCTACTTAATGGGCAAAAACTCCATTGAACGAGGTAACCAAGATTATTGGACGATGACGCCCAAGCGTATTGCAGCCTTAGAAGCTGCTTACGCTAAGGATAAAAAAGATAGTATCAACGCCCAGCCGTTAGGTGGCGGAGGCTACGGACGTAATCAGGGCATCCCTGCCAAGTTTTTGGAGCAGTTGAATACTCCTGAGGCACGTGATCCCCGTGGTTATATAATTCCTTCAGACCAGTCTGATTTCCTGACGGCAACTAAGTTTGTGAATGCCCTATTGAAAACCGGAGTAGATGTGCTTCGGGCAACAAGCGACTTTCAGGTTGCAGGGAAAAAATATCCGTCAGGCTCGTATGTGGTAAAGGCAGCGCAGGCTTTCCGCCCTCATTTGCGCGATATGTTCGAACCCCAAGACCATCCGGATGATTTAATGTATCCGGGCGGACCTCCCCGTCCTCCTTATGATGTGGCCGGCTATACGCTTGCTTTCCAAATGGGCATTCAATTTGATCGTATTCTCGATGCCTTCGACGGGCCGTTCGAGAAAATATCAGGTTTGCTTAAGCCGCCAATAGGTAAGCTGCAAGGTTCCGGAAGTGCCGGTTATCTGCTCAGTCATGAGGTTGTTGATGCTTTTGCCGGCACGACTCGTCTTCTTGCCGATGGCGAAGATATCTACTGGCTGACAGCTCCGCTTAAAGCGAACAACAAAACCTACCCTGAAGGTACCATCTATATACCGGCAAAATCTTCCACTCGTGCGCATTTGCAGAAACTATCGGAGGAGATAGGCTTAAGTTTCGATGCCCTTTCGTCTAAACCTAAAGGAGACGCCCTTAAGATTCGTCCCGTAAAGGTTGGATTATGGGATCGGTATGGCGGCTCCATGGATGCAGGTTGGATACGCTATCTCTTTGAACAACAATTTCCATTTCCTTTTGACATCGTCTATCCTTCGGTTCTCAATGCCGGTAACTTGAAAAGCAAGTACGACGTGTTGATTTTCCCGGGAGGAGCCATCCCTCAGTTTGGAGTAACAAACGTGCAGGGCGCTCGTCCTCCCGCAGATGTTCCCACTGAATATAAAAATCGTGTGGGTAATATAACTGTAGATACTACGATCCCTCAATTACGCCGCTTCGTAGAAGAGGGCGGAGTCATACTTGCCATTGGCAGTTCGTCCGAATTGGGCTATCACCTGGGTTTACCTGTTACCAATGCTTTGGCAGATATCAATACGGATGGGACTTTTAAAAGATTTTCCCGCGAGAAGTTCTACTTGCCGGGATCGGTTTTGCGGGTGAAGGTAGATAATACCACGCCCATAGCTTATGGCATACCGGAAGATTTGGATTTGATGTTTAGCAACAATCCCGTATTTAGATTACTGCCCGATGCGAATCTGAAGGGCGTGAACTCCGTTGCCTGGTTCCCCAATACAGAACCACTCCGCAGTGGCTGGGCCTGGGGGCAGCAATATCTAAATGGAGGCTTAGCAGTTGTTGAAGCAACAGTAGGTAAAGGCAAGGTATTCCTTTTCGGCCCGGAAATAACTTTCCGCGCCCAACCCCATGCTACTTTCAAATTCCTATTCAATAGTATCTATTACGCAAAGGCAAGCCCTGCAAAACTATAGTGTTTACAGTAATTATTGTGTGCTATGATATCTGAAAATTTTATTAAACTATACGAAAACAGTTTCAAGGACAACTGGGAACTACAGGCGTTAACCGATTACAGCAAAGGCACTACTTACACCTTTGAGCAGGTAGCCAAAGAAATTGCTCAATTGCATATCATCTTCGGCGAATGCCAGATAAGGAAGGGTGATCGCATTGCCTTGGTTGGTAAAGACAGCTCTACCTGGTGCATGGTTTATATGGCAGCCGTTACGTATGGCGCCATCATTGTCCCCATTCTTCAAGACTTCAATCCAAACGATATACATCATATTATCAATCATTCAGGCTCAGTCTTCTTGTTCGTAAGCGATAAGATATGGGATACGCTTGAAGAGGAGAAGATTGGCGACGTAAGGGCGGTGTTCTCGCTCACAGACTTCCGCTGCATCCACCAGCGCGACGGAGAAGCAATACAGAAACTGCTGAAGGCGCTGCCTCTGAAATTCGAGGAGAAGTACCCCAAAGGCTTTACCAAAGATAACATCCGGTATGCTGATATAGACAACGACCAAGTGGTGCTGATTAACTATACCTCAGGCACTACCGGCTTTAGCAAGGGTGTGATGCTTACAGGCAACAACCTGGCCGGTAACGTGACCTACGCCCGCACCCTGGATGTGATTTTCCGGGGCGAACGGATGGTTAGCTTCCTCCCTTTGGCTCATGCTTATAGCTGTGCCTTCAATTTCCTTGTACCGATGGCTTTCGGTGCACATGTGTACTTCCTCGGGAAAGCTCCTACACCCAAGATTCTGCTCCAGGCATTCGAGGAAGTGAAGCCTCATCTAATTATCACCGTCCCCTTGATATTGGAGAAGGTATACAAGAAGATGATTCTGCCACAACTCAACAAACGCTCCGTAAGATTAGCGCTCAATATCCCTCTGCTCGATAACCGCATTTATGCGCAGATATGTAAGAAACTGGTCGATTCGATGGGCGGAAACTTCCGCGAGATAATTGTAGGTGGCGCTGCCATGAATCAGGAAGTAACGGATTTCCTTTATAAGATAAAGTTCCCCTTCACTATTGGCTACGGCATGACGGAATGTGGCCCCCTTATCAGTTATGACAACCACGAAGAGTTCATTCCAGGCTCATGCGGACAGGTGCTGAAAGGCATTATGGACGTGCGCATCGATTCAGACGACCCTTATAATATCGTTGGCGAGATACAGGTAAAAGGCGAAAACGTAATGAAGGGATATTATAAGAACCAGGAAGCGACAGACAGAGCCTTCACCGACGACGACTGGCTGCACACCGGTGACTTGGGTACCATAGACCATGGCAAGCGCATCTTTATTCGCGGACGTAATAAAACGATGATACTAAGCTCGAACGGTCAAAACATCTACCCTGAGGAGATTGAGTCGAAACTCAACAACCTTCCCTTCGTAATGGAAAGTTTGGTGATTGAAAAGAACGACAGGCTAATAGGCCTCGTTTATCCTGACTACGATGCGGTAGACGGCACCGGCATCTCCCACGAGGAACTGCCGAGCGTGATGGAACAAAACCGTTTGGAACTAAACAAACTGCTGGCTCCCTTCGAGAAAGTAGCCCAGATACAGCTCTACCCAACGGAATTTGAGAAAACACCCAAAAAGAGCATCCGCCGCTATCTATACAACAACTATTGAGCCGGTAATCACAGGTTATGGATAAACAGTTTCACGACGACGAACTGGGAACCGTTACCCTGAGGATACATCCCCGGGCGAAGTATTATTCGCTCAAGGTGGTGAACGGAGTTGTCATAGCCACTATGCCCCCCGGAGGAGATCCCAAGCGGCTACTCGCCTTCATAAAGGAAAGAAAGCAGGCGTTGCTCGATGCTTTGAAGAAGGCGCCCGCAGTTAAGCCCCTGCTAAGCGACGCCACCGTGATGCAGACCAACACCTTCAAAGTGGAGATAACCTGTACCGAAAGAGATAACTTCTACATGCAACTCGACGCCAAGCTGGGCGTCCTTCATATATCATGCCCTAAAGCCACAAACTTTGAAGACAAACGGGTGCAGCAAATCCTGCATTCTTTCCTCGAACGGGCGCTTCGTCATGAAGCCAAACGCATTCTGCCTTCCCGTATTCATGCCTTATCCGAGCAATATAACTTTAGCTTCAACCGCCTCAGGATAGCCAACACCAAAAGCCGTTGGGGAAGCTGCAGCACGAACTGCAACATCAGCCTGTCCCTCTCCCTTATGCTCCTCCCCGACCACCTCGTCAATTACGTCATCCTGCACGAACTCTGCCACACCGTGGAGATGAACCACAGCGACCGCTTCTGGAGCCTGATGAACTCCGTAACCAACAACCAAGCCCTCACCCTGCGTCATGAACTAAGAAACTACCACACCAAAGCCTTCTAAATCATAAATATTAAAAATAATTGTTTTTTTATACAAGAGTTCGCAAAATAATACTTAATATTAGGCAGAAGGTTATTAGCCATTTTTACTAACTTTGCAGCTTGTATAAAAAAGACGCAAAGCATGGCAAAACAATTCAAGAGAACACTGATTACTGCGGCGCTGCCGTATGCTAATGGACCGGTACACGTAGGACACTTGGCCGGAGTTTATGTACCGGCAGATATTTATGCCCGCTACCTGAGATTAAAAGGTGAAGAGGTATTGATGATTGGCGGCTCGGACGAGCACGGCGTACCTATCACCCTTCGGGCACGGAAAGAAGGTGTTACGCCGCAAGACATTGTAGATAGATATCATTATATAATTAAAAAGTCGTTTGAGGACTTCGGCGTCAGCTTCGATATCTATTCGCGCACAACCTCGAAAACGCATTACGAAACGGCGTCGGAATTCTTCCGTATCCTCAATGACAAAGGTGCTTTTGTAGAGAAAACAAACGAACAATATTACGACACGGAGGCCAATCAGTTCCTGGCCGATCGCTACATCACCGGTACGTGCCCCCATTGTGGAAACGAACGGGCTTATGGAGACCAATGTGAAGCTTGTGGTACCTCCCTTAGTCCCACAGAACTGATTAATCCCAAATCCACGATCAGCGGAAGCATCCCTGTCATGAGGGAAACCAAGCACTGGTATCTCCCCCTTGATCAATATGACCCCTTCCTCCGCGAATGGATTTTGGAAAACCATAAGGAATGGAAAGCTAATGTGTACGGACAATGCAAAAGCTGGCTCGACATGGGTTTGCAACCTCGTGCCGTAAGCCGCGACCTGGACTGGGGCATCCCTGTACCTGTTGAAGGCGCAGAAGGAAAGGTATTGTACGTATGGTTCGACGCCCCTATCGGTTACATTTCAAACACCAAGGAATTAAGGCCCAACGACTGGGAAACTTGGTGGAAAGACCCGGAAACCAAAATGATACACTTCATAGGGAAAGATAATATCGTGTTCCACTGCATCGTATTCCCCGCCATGCTGAAAGCAGACGGTACTTACAACTTGCCGGAGAACGTTCCCGCCAATGAGTTCCTGAATCTGGAGGGAGACAAGATTTCTACTTCACGCAACTGGGCTGTCTGGCTGCACGAATATCTGGAAGACCTGCCCGGCAAACAGGATGTGCTTCGCTACGTACTAACAGCCAACGCACCGGAAACCAAAGACAACGATTTCACCTGGAAAGACTTTCAGGCTCGCAATAACAATGAGTTGGTAGCTATCCTTGGCAACTTTGTAAACCGTGCGATGGTGCTGACCGAAAAATATTTTGACGGCAAAGTACCGCCTGTAACCGAGTTTACGGACTACGACCGCCGGACGATAGACGAATTTGCCTGTGTAAAGGCCGAAGTAGAGCGTCTGCTGGGCACCTTTCACTTCCGCGACGCCCAGAAAGAAGCCATGAATCTGGCTCGCATCGGAAACAAGTACCTGGCCGATACCGAACCATGGAAACAGGCAAAGACAGATATGCCGCGCGTATCCACCATCATGAATATCGCTCTTCAGATTACAGCCAATCTGTCCATTGCTTTCGAACCCTTCCTCCCCTTCAGCATGGAGAAGCTAAACAAGATGCTGAATGTAGAGCCGCTTGCATGGGATCGTCTCGGAGCAACTGATTTGCTGCCTGAAGGACATGTACTGGGCAAACCGGAACTTCTGTTTGAAAAGATTGAAGACTCTGTTATAGAGGCGCAAGTACAAAAATTGCTGAATACGAAGAAAGCCAACGAAGCGGCCAACTACCAGGCTAAGCCGATTGCTGAAACAATCCAGTTCGACGACTTTGCCAAATTAGATATCCGTGTAGGCACAGTGCTTGAGTGTATCAAAGTACCCAAAGCCGACAAACTCCTGCAATTCCGCATAGACGACGGCTTGCAGAAGCGCACTATCGTATCGGGCATAGCGCACTACTACCAGCCCGAAGAGCTGATAGGTAAACAAATTTGCTTCATAGCCAACTTGGCTCCTCGCAAGTTGAAGGGGATAGTTTCGGAAGGCATGATTCTCTCTGCCGAGGACGCCGACGGAAAGCTGGCAGTCGTCATGCCTGAGAAAGCCGTGAAACCGGGAAGCGAAGTAAAATAACCCCATCACAGGATGTTTGACAGGAAGATTCAAATGGTGGATTTATCCACCCAGTATCACCGATGGAAAGAGGAAATTGACGAGGCTTTGCAGTCCGTGATAGAAAGCAGCGCTTTCATCAACGGGCCGCAAGTCAAGCAATTTGCCAGCCATTTGGAGGAATATCTGAACGTAGAACATGTTATCCCTTGCGGCAATGGTACAGACGCCCTGCAAATAGCTCTGATGCGCTTAAATCTTGAGAAGGGTGATGAGGTGATAATTCCTGCCTTTACTTATGCGGCTGCAGTAGAAGCCGCCGTTCTCTTAGGATTAACCCCCGTATTGGTGGATGTAGACTCTCGCACATTTAATATATCTCCCGAAGCAGTTGCTGATGCTATCTCTGAACGCACCAAAGCGATGATTGTAGTTCACCTCTTTGGCCAGAGTTGCGATATGCATCCCCTTATGGAAATAGCGAAGCAACACGGGCTGTCAGTTATCGAAGACAATGCTCAATCCTTAGGAGCCGAGTACATCTTCCCTAACGGTGAAACACAGAAGGCCGGAACTATTGGCGAGATAGGTACCCTCTCATTTTTTCCCACCAAAATATTGGGTGGATATGGCGATGGGGGAGCCGTTATTGTACACGACGATGCCCTCGCCGAAGCCGTCCGCATGACGACCGTTCACGGCCAAAGCGCCAAATATCGACACCAAATCATTGGCTGCAACTCCCGCTTGGATACGCTGCAATCTGCAATCTTGGACGTTAAACTTCGCCATATCACCGAATCCATAGCTGCCCGCCAGGCAGCCGCTGCCTATTACGACAAGGCGCTTAAGGAAGTAGAAGAGATCGTCCTCCCATACCGCCTCCTTGCTTCCACCCACGTTTACCACCAATACACCCTATGCATAAAAGGTGGAAAACGAGACGCTTTACAAGCATGGCTAAAAGAAAAAGGCATCTCCTCCTACATCTATTACCCTCGCTCCATCCAAGAGCAGGAAGCCTTCAAACCCCACATCCGCATCTCCGGAGACCTCTCTATTTCCCACCAACTCACAAATGAAGTCCTCTCCCTCCCCCTCCATACTGAAATGACAGAAGCAGAGCAACACTACATCACACACCAAATCATCGCCTTCTTCAGATAATTTAGAAGGAGATGGAGACTTCGGCGCCGAAGTGAAAGGGCTTGCCTTTTTGTATGTAGGGCTTACCAAGGGATTCGAAGTAGAAGGTGGCATATTGGGCGTTGGTGAGGTTGCAACACCATAGGTCAAAACGGACTTTGCCTTTGCGTACGCCCGCTTTGGCATTTACTGTGCCATAGAAAGGTTGCTGTATATCGTTTGGCTCAGTCCAGTAAATGTTGCCTACGCCACTGAATTGGGCAGAGGTGGTGAACTGGTCTAACCATGATTGGGTGAGGAGTTTATTGTATTGGATGCCTACATTTAGCGTATGATGAGGTATGTAGGGGATGGAGTTGCCGTCACAGTCCGTACGGTTTATCACGCCGTTCACCTTTTTCTCATATACATAATCACGGAAAACAGAGTTGGTATAGCCGTAGTTAATGTCTGCGGTAAGCTCTTTGGAAATGCGTGCGCGCAAGGTAGCTTCCGCCCCGAAGCTCCTTGCTTTCCCGGCGTTAGCCAGGACGCGCCCATTTCCACTCTCTACGAATTTGGTGATTTGCATATCACGCACATCCATATAGAAGAATGTCAGTTCAGTTGTAAGTCGTTGGTCAATGAGTTCGCTGCGCATCCCTAACTCATAATTCCAGCTATGCTCCGGTTTGTAAGCGACAACCTTTTCCACAGGCTCAGGTTTTACTGCCATCTGGGGTACGAATTGGCTCATCATATTGTATTGCATCTGGCTTTGCATCAGGTCGGCGCTCATTTGTACATTGTATCCGCCCGTTTTATATCCTTTTGCTACCGAAAGATAAGTGAAGGTACGAGGTGTACATTCGTACTTGAGCGACACTTTAGGGAGTAATTGCCAGAAATCCTGTGAGGTGCTGACATCCATCACGGTAGGTTTGATACCAGGGATAAGTATAGGTGGAACCCATTCAGAGAAGCTGATTCCCATGTGCATAATGGCTGTTGAATTATAATCCATCCGCTGCTTCTCGTAATCCAGACGGAGACCGGCGGTAAGCGAGAGTCCCTTTGTGAAAAGGTTGTTGTAGGTGGATTGATGGAACAAAGCAGTCCCGTAGGAAGGAGTATCGAAAGAGCCGGGGATGTACAATTGATCATCCATCACCTTAAGATATGGCATTTTGGGGTTCGTAACTTTGAGATTATCGAACACCGGCTGAAGCACTTCTTTTATCCCGTCCTCCTTAAAGGTGACGGGGCCTTCGGTATGCAAGTCGTTGTAGAAACCGTAGAGACCGAACGACCATTGGTAGTTCCGTTTCGTTAGGCTACGGATAGCAATCTCTTCGCTAAAAGCCTTCTGATCTTGTAGCTGGTTGAGGGTAAAGATTTTCTTGGGAGAGAAATCCTGGTCAAACTTCATATCGTCTTTAAAATACTGATAGCCTGTTGTACTGGTAAGCGCTATGTTATGGTTGCGATACTCCAGCAGCAGACTGTTGGTAAGCATCTTTCTGTTGTAGGTAGAAGAATCACCTATTTCTACCGGGGCTATCTTTTTTGTTTCCTTGTCGTACAAACCATAGGGATACGCGCCCTGGTCGGTATAATCAAACGATACCGTATAGGCCGCCAGGAATTTGGGGGTAATCCGCCAATCGAGTTTGAGGCGAGCGCCTGCAGATGCTGAGTTATCGGCTTTTTTGCCGGTATATTCATTCATAAAGAAGCCATCGGCGCGGTCATAGTATGTGCTAAGTGAAAGGCCAACATTATTGCCCAGCTTGCGATAGTGCGAGGCTTTGGCTTTAAATTGTCCATAGTTTCCACCACCAACCGACAGTTTGGTTCCCTGATATTCGAAGGGTGAAAGGGTGTAGATATTCACAATTCCTCCCATGGCGTTTCGTCCGTACAGCGTACCTTGCGGGCCGCGCAACACTTCGATACGCTGAACATCCATCAGTTCAAAGTCGAACGTGCTTTTATCCAGATAGGGTACATTGTCAACATACAAGCCGACAGACTGCCCGCTACTGCGGGCGCCTATACCTCTAATATATATAGCAGACGTAAGTTTGGCGCCATAATCGGGTATATAGAGATTGGGAACGAGGGAACTGATATCCTTCAGCGCATCTATCCGCCGCTCGTTAATGGCTTGCGGTGTAATAAGAGACGCCGAACCCGGCAACGTGCGCAAGCCATTCGTCTCCTTAGTAGAAGAGGTTATCACTACCTCGTCTACATAGTACGTCTTAATCGTATCATTATTATTTTCAAAATTAGCTTTAACAGTTTGCAAGCACAACATCCCTGCCAGAAGCATGGTCCAAACACTATATTCTTTCATTTATATGCAATTTGTAATTATTTCTTTGCAAAGGAACAACAAATAATTAACCAAAACAATCACTATTTATAGTGAAAAAAAAATATCTTTGTTCAAAAATTGTAGATTTTATGTATCACTTAAAAACTGTTAGATATGAGAAAAATCCTGCTCTCCGCATTTATTTTGTTTACATTTAGCTTACTTATGAATGCCCAGATTACCACATCAAGTTTGAGTGGTAAGGTTGTTTCAGGAGAGGAAACGATTATTGGAGCTACGGTATTAGCCATTCATGAGCCTTCGGGTACTCAGTACGGCACAATCACAAACGTGGATGGACGTTTCAATATTCAGGGTATGCGCGTTGGCGGTCCTTACAGGGTTGAAGTTTCGTTTATAGGCTATCAGACTTCCATTTTTACAGGTATCACTCTGCAATTGGGAGAAGTTTATATTTTGAACGCTACGCTACAAGAATCAACTGAAGCTTTGCAGGAGGTAGTGGTTACTGCTTACCGTTCCGTGGCCAAAACGGGAACAGCAACAAACATCTCAGCACGCCAGTTGTCTTCACTCCCTACCATCAATCGCAGTATTACAGACTTCACGAAGTTGTCTCCATTTGCCGGCTCGAGCAATTCTTTTGCCGGTCGCGACGGACGTTACAACAACATCACTGTGGATGGCGCATCTCTAAACAATAGCTTCGGACTGAGCGGCAACAACCTGCCCGGTGGCGACGCACAGCCTGTATCGCTGGATGCAATTGAAGAAATCAGTGTAAACGTATCGCCCTTCGATGTGAAGTACTCCAGCTTTACCGGTGCCTCTATCAATGCAGTAACCAAGAGCGGTAACAACCAGTTCAAAGGCTCTGCCTACACCTACCTGCGTCCGAAATCTTTTACAGGCAATATGGTGGACGGTATTGAAGTGCCTGATGCTCGTTCACGCAACTCGCAGTTGTATGGTCTTACAATAGGTGGTCCTATCATTAAGGACAAACTCTTCTTCTTTGTCAACGGCGAATTAGAGAACCAGACATTCCCCGGCATACCCTGGCGCGCCAGTGCAGACGGCAAAGCCAGTTCAGAACAAAACATATCTCGTACCACTACTGCTGATTTGCAAGCCATGAAGAGCTTCCTGCAGTCAAAGTATGCATACGACCCGGGAAGTTATGAGAATTTCGACAACTTCACGAGCAAGAACTGGAAGGTTATGGTACGCTTAGACTGGAACATCAACCGCGCCAATAAGCTTACCGTTCGCCTCAACGCCGTTGAGTCGAAGAACGACCAGCAGGTGAATGCCACTTCAGCACCCAATCCACGCAGCAGCAGCCGTTACAGCGTAGATGCATTTGCGTTTGGAAACTCAAACTACAAGATTAAGAACGTAGTTACTTCCATCACGGGCGAGTTAAACAGTACTATCAACAGCGAATTTTCGAATAAGTTACTGGGAACTTATACCCACATCCGCGATACCCGTGAGGAACTGGGAAGCCCATTTCCCTTCGTGGATATTTACAAAGACGGAACCCAATACATGAGCTTTGGTACAGAACTGTTTACGCCGCATAACGATGTGCAAAACGATGTACTCAGCTTCGTTGATAATGCTACATTGACACTCAACAACCATTATATCACCGTTGGAGGTTCCTTCGAGAAGCAGTACTTCCTCAATTCCTACCTCCGCTATGGATATGGATATTACCGTTATGCTTCAATGGAAGACTTTATGAACAATGCCAAACCCACTACCTTTGGTATAACCTACGGCTATAACGGAGAAGATGCCTCGGGCGCTGAGCTTAATTTCGGTACAATGAGTTTTTATGCACAGGACGAATGGTCTATATCCGATGTATTCAGACTGACCTACGGCTTACGTATGGATTTGCCCATTGCCCTGAATAGCCTTCCAAGCAACAAAGCCATCGGCGACCTGACATTTGCCGACGGCCGTAAGATAGATGTATCACGATGGCCTATCAGCAAATGGCTCTATTCTCCCCGTGTAGGCTTCCGTTGGGATGTAAAGAACGATCGCTCCGTTATTATCAATGGAGGAACCGGTATGTTTACGGGTAATTTACCTTTTGTATGGTTTACGAACCAGCCTACCAATTCCGGCGTACTTCAGAATACGCTCGACCCGCTCACCAGCATACCGGATGGCTTTGGTTTCTTCCCCAACTACAAGGATGCCCTTGCCAAATTCCCCGGTACCTTCCCCAGCGTTCCTGCCGAACGTGCTCCGGGTGCAATCTGCTTTGTAGACCCTGACTTCAAGATGCCTCAGGTATGGCGTAGCAGCCTCGGTGCAGACATTCAATTGCCGTTGAACTTTATGCTTTCGCTTAACGCGCTTTATACGCGTGATATCTATAATGTTACACAAGTAAACGTAAATGAGAAAGCGCCCACAGACCGTTTCAACGGAAACGACAATCGCTGGTATTATCCTGAACAGGATAACCGCATCAATAAAGGTGTAAGTAGTGCAATGATGCTCACAAATGGAGATGAAAAAGGATATCAATATTCGCTGAATGCTGTGCTGACCAAGAAATTTGAATACGGCTTCTACGGAATGTTGTCGTACACATACAGTGCAGCGAAAGACCTGACTGCCAATCCCGGTTCAAGCGCAAGCTCTGCCTGGTCGAGCAACGTGGCAGTAAACAGCCTCAACGACCCCGGATTGAGCTACTCATCCTTCGCTGTCCCTCATCGCCTGGTTGCCAATGTATCCTACGAGATAGAGTATCTGAATCACTTGAAGACGACCTTCTCCCTTTTCTATACGGGTTATAACACCGGACGTCTCTCTTACATATCGGGGCTTACTGCTGCCACCCCGCCCAAAGACCTCAATGGCGACGGTAATGCTTCAGACTTGCTCTATGTGCCTGCTTCGAAAGATGAATTGGTATTTGCAGACATTGTT
>BNTS01000072.1 GCA_025996775.1 Bacteroidia bacterium
CTTTTTAGCTGTATCAATAGTCTGCCGTTTTTATAGTTCCTCTTTCATTGGTAAAGCAAAATAATTTCGACAATCCTCCCTGTTTTCATCATTTCATTTTGGCGGTAAGGCATCTAAAATACATTGTTACCGCCAAATCAAATCGCAAACAAATCGTCTAATACCACTTCGCTTTGAATATTTTTCCAGTATATATTATGCTTCACTCCAAAAGTTGTAATCATTGTTGTATGAACGGTTTTACGAGTTTTTGTTTCGTCTGTAAATATAGCGTATCTTTTGCGAAGAATGTCGTTATATTCCTTTGTTATGGTGTATTCGTCTTTAGAATACTTCATTTCGCAGAGACTTATTATATGGTCATTCCGGTCTATTACGAGGTCTATTTGTGCGGAATTTTCTATACTTCTCCACGAAGAATAATTGGTTGATACACCGGAAATACCCAGTTTGTGTTTTATCTGCGGTATATGCAACAAACACACTTGCTCAAAAGCATAACCCCGCCACGTATTATGTTTTGAAGTACTGAAATTATTAGTCCAATATTGTTCGTCATTATTTTTCATGCCGTGAATAAAATTAATATAAAACAATGAAAATAAATCTATTAACTGAAAAATTCTGTCACGGTGTTTTTTCCCGAAACCGTAATAAGAACGAATAAACCCACATTGTTCCAGCTCTTCCAACATTCTTGTAATTGAGCCGCCGTCAGATACATTAGATAAATCCACAATTCCTTCCCTTGTAAGTCCCGTACGCTTTTCTCCAAGCGTAATTACAAGCGTAATATATTTTTCGGAGTGCTTAAACAGAGAATTGAACATTTCGGCAAATTCATCTTTCAGGGTTGCATTATTGTTAAAAACAATATTATCAATGTTTTGCGGCAATCCTTTTGATTTATCTATCTGCTTCCAATAATAGGGAACTCCGCCTAAAATCATATAGTAATCAAGTATTTGATTAGTGTCTATCAGCATTTTTTGTTTTGTTGCAAATTCCTCACATTCTTTTAGTGTAAATGGTTGAAGCGGAATCTGACGAGTAACCCGGTTATGCAAACCGCCCCGATTTTTTATAATTTTATTAAGCATCCAGGAAGTTGAAGAACCGCAAATAATCAGCAAAATATCCGGATTTGACGAAGCATAAGTATTCCACCAATACTCAAATGCTTGAATAAAATTTGAGCCCATTGTTGCAATCCAAGGCATTTCGTCAATAAAAATCACTTTTCTTCCCCGTTTTCTTGAGCTACTAATACCTTTTCGTAACAATTCAAATGTAATGGTCCAACTTTTCGGTACAGGTATTGTCATATTAAAATAATTTTGAAAAGCGATTTGGAAATTTTCCAATTGTGTTTTCATGCTTGCGTTTTCGCTTCCCGAAAAATAAAAGGTAAAATTATTGTTGAAAAACTCTTTGATTAAGAATGTTTTACCAACTCTGCGCCGTCCATAAACAGCAACAAATTCCGGTTCGCCCGATTCTACTATTCGCTGTAACAGTTCTATTTCCTTTTTTCTGCCGACAATTTTATTCATAACAATCCGTTTTCAAATTGGCGGTAAAGGTATAAAAAATAATAGATACCGCCAAATTCAATTTGGTTATTTTGCAATACATGACCTGAAAATCGGCAAATTCACTCATGCCGGTGCAGGACAAATGACCGTCTATCTGATTTACTATAAGGACAATGAAATGACAGAAGGAGATAATCTGCCTGTCGGTATTATTCTTTGCGGAGATAAAAATGAAACATTAGTAAAATATGCCACAAGTAGAAAATCCTACGCAAATTGACCCTCAAGGATATAGACGCTTGGACGGCTGAGAATCTGTCGCCAAATCTGGTCGCCAAACGTACTCAAACATTGAAGAATGCAGCGTAATTTTTGGTGCTTTTTACTGAACACCCTACCATTTGGAGTCGAATGGCGGGGGGGAAATCATTGCTATAAATATGTGACCCATTCCGGGTCTTTAATAAATTTTTTAATAGATAACCGGTTGATTTTCAAATATAATTATTTTCAGATGAAAAATGTGACGAAGATAGGCGGGGTTCGATTCCCCTATGGGCTACGCATCATAATTTTGTTTATACTAACCCTTATCCCCCTACAATAACTTCTATTTCATGCGTTTGGAAAATGAAACGACAGTGTTCTATCGTTTTTTCTGTAGGTGTAGCCATGGGTATATCCTCCGGATTGTAACGTGTACCTAACTTCTCATGTTTGTTTCGGGCTATATCGTGATAGGGTAGGAGATGTACCTTTTTTTGCTTCCAGGGTAACTCGAAAAGGAAACGGGCTGATTGCCGGATATTCTCCTCGTCTGCATTGATGCCTTCTATCAGGGGGATACGTATCAATAGCTCCTTCCCGGCTTCGGCTACCATGCGTAAGTTGGAAAGGATGCGGTCATTAGGAACACCGCAGTAGTAGCAATGCTTCCCGGAATCCATTAGCTTGAGGTCTACCAGAAACAAATCGGTTTCTTCCATCACACGGCTTACTACTTCGGGCGAGGCAAACAGAGTGGTGTCAACTGTCCGGTGAATCCCTAAAGTGCGGCATCGATGCAACAGTTCAAGTAATGTATCCGGATGCATAAGTGGTTCTCCGCCACAAAAAGTAACACCTCCGCCGGATCTGTCCATAAAGATTGTTTCTTTTTCTATTTCCCTCATGAGGTAATCGAGGCTGTATTCCGTTCCGGAGATCTCCATCGCTTTGGTAGGGCAAACCGCTACGCATTGGTCACATAGCCGGCAGAACTTCCTATCCGTTAAGATGCCGTTCGGTGTAAGTTTAAGCGCCTGATGCGGACAGTATTCCACACAGGTTTGGCAGCCGATGCACTTCTTCCGGGTGTACATCTTCTCTTTCTGCAGAGAGATGCCCTCCGGATTGTGACACCAAATGCATGAGAGGGGGCAGCCTTTCATGAACAAGGTGATACGGATGCCCGGGCCATCGTTGATGGAGTATCGTCTGATGTCGAAAAACAAGCTCATTATCAGAAAGCTTCTTGTTCAGTTCGGGCGATGATGTCGCCTTGCAGGTCGGCATTCATATCGTTGAAATAATCGCTGTATCCTGCCATGCGAACTAATAAGTCACGATAATCTTCCGGCTTTTGCCGGGCAGCCAGGAGGGTTGCCGTATCTACGATATTGAATTGGATATGATGGCCTCCCAATGCAAAGTAGCTGCAAATGAGGGACGCCAACTTGGCCACATCCTCTTCCCGCTTTAAGAGAGCGGGCAGGAAGCGCAGGTTCAATAGTGTACCTCCGCTCTTTACCTGGTCTAACTTACCCAGTGACTTGATGACAGACGAGGGGCCGTGTGTGTCGGCTCCGTGAGAAGGAGAAGTACCGTCTGATATCGTTGTATTAGCTAATCGGCCATTGGGAGTTGCTCCCGTCATCTTGCCGAAATAGACGTGGCAGGTGGTGGACAGCATATTCAGATGAAAACATCCGCCTTTTGTATTAGGCTTACCTTCTATGGTGTTGTATAGGTCGTTATAAACACTTAGGGCGATACGGTCGGCGGCCTCGTCGTCGTTGCCGAAGAAGGGTGTGCGGTTTAGAATGTACTGACGCATAGCTTCCAAACCTTTGAAGTCTTCGGCAAGGGCTTCCTTCATCTCACCCATTGTGTAGGTGTGATCATCAAAAACGTGCTTCTTTAGCGATGACAGGCTGTCGGTTACAGTTCCCAAGCCGGTGCATTGAATGTAGGTCGTATTGTAACGCGGGCCGCAATTATAGTAATCCTTACCCCGGGCGATGCAATCGTCGATAAAGAGGGAAAGGAAGGTGGCGGGGGCGTATTTGGCAAACATACGGTCTATGTAATTGCTGACACGCACCTTTTGGTCAATGATATAGCGCAGTTGCGAAAGGAAAGCCCGGTATAGACCATCGTACGATTTAAATTCTTCGGCACGACCGGTTTCAATGCTTACCTGCTTGCCCGATACTGGGTCGAAGCCATTATTGAGGGTTATCTCCAGTATTTTAGGTACATTTAGATAACCGGTGAGTAAGTAGGCTTCCTTTCCGAAAGCGCCTACTTCAATGCAGCCGCTGCAACCCCCTTCGCGAGCGTCATGCAAGGTCTTACCTTGTCGCATCAGTTCCTGAATATAAATATCCGGATTGAATACAGACGGATAACCATGACCTTGGCGAATTACCTTACAACCGGCACGCAGAAAGCGCTCCGGCGTAGAGGCGCTGATATGTATGGAGCAGCCGGGTTGCAGAATGTGCAGTTCCTCAGCTACCTCAAGCATGATGTATGAAACCTCGTTTACGGCATTACTTCCGTCGAGTTTCACACCTCCTATATTAATGTTTGTAAAGTCATTATAGGTGCCACTCTCTTTGGCTGTTATACCTACCTTGGGAGGAGCCGTATGGTTGTTTACCTTAATCCAGAAACACGAAAGCAACTCCTTGGCCTCGTCGCGGGTCAAGCTTCCTCCGGCCACCTCCCTTTCATAGAAAGGAGCCAGGTGTTGATCGAAATGACCGGGATTCATAGCATCCCAACCATTCAGTTCCGTGATGGTTCCAAGGTGGATAAACCAATACATCTGAATGGCTTCCCAAAAAGTGCGGGGTGCGTGGGCAGGTACTCGGCGGCAAATGGCGGCAATTATCTGAAGCTCTTCTTTTCGGTCTGGATTGTTTTCTTTGGAAGCCATCTCTTCTGCAAGTTCGGCATGGCGTTCGGCAAAGAGTATGGCGGCGTCGCATGAGATTGACATGGCGGTTAGCTCCTCCTGTTTATCTGTAGCTTCCGGGTCGTTCATGAAGTCTAAATTACTTAGTTCTATGGCAATCCGTTCTTTTAAGTCCAAGAGGCCGGTGTGGTATATCTTGCCATCGAGAGCAGTATGTCCCGGCGCCCGTTGTTCCATAAACTCCGTAAACAAGCCGACTTCGTAAAGATTACGCCAGGTTTCCGGTACATGACTGAAGATACGTTCGCGCTGGGTACGCCCTTTCCAGTAAGGAATAACCTCTTTTTCATACCGATTTATATCCTCCCGGCTAATGGTATAGCGTTGAAGTTCGCGCGTATTGAGTACATGCAAGTCTTCCACACTGTGGCAGGTAAGCTCAGGGAATGTAGGTACCGACTTTGGCTTCGGTCCCCGCTCGCCAACTATCAACTCATCCCTACCTATATATATAGTCTTCCTTTTGCAAATCTCCAGAAAATTCAGCGCCCGAAGGATTGGAATCGGATATTTCCCTTCATTCTCCTTATAAAACGCCGTCTCAATCAGCGCCCTTTCAATAGAGAGCGAAGGCTCAGCCTCAAACGTCTCCTTCCTGAGCCGCTTGATTCGATCGTTCATACCATACACATTCGCCTCCACATAAGGAGCAAAATTGGAAGCGCTATGGGGCGCCCTTTGAGCAGTAGTAGTTGTCATTGCTTTTCCATATTAGTATCGCAAAAGTAAGGATATATTTTCTTTTTTTATATTTTTGCTGACAAATCAGAGAAGATATGAAGAATGTGATATTGTTTTTGTGGATGGTATGTACTTCTGTGAGTGCGCAGGAGCTTGATTTGCAGCAGGCGAAGATAATATTTGATTTGCCGGTGCATTGTATTGAGATGGAGTTTCCCAATAAGATGGGGCAGGTGTTGGGAAGCACGGAGGACTTGAAACGCCCTCTCGAATTGCGACCTATATTCTATGGGTGCTTCGACTGGCACTCGTCGGTGCATGGATATTGGTCAATTATGAAGCTACTGAAAAATTTCCCTGATTTAGATAGCGATGGAAGCGTAAGAGCCATTTTGCGCAAGAATATCACGCCGGATAATGTGGCGGTAGAGGCTTCTTTCTTTGAAGATTATAACAATACCGCTTTTGAGCGGACGTATGGATGGGCTTGGTTTTTCCAGCTACAAAACGAACTATATACATGGAAGGACGAGGATGCACAACATTGGTATAAGGCATTTAAGCCACTGGCTGAGATGTTGGTGACTAAATACGAGGAATATCTTCCCAAGCTCTATTATCCGATACGTACGGGCCAGCATGATAATTCAGCTTTTGGTCTATCGCTTGCCATTGATTATGCACGGATAGTTGGTGATCAGGCGTTTGAAGCCATTATTATTGAACATGCCAGACGCCTGTATCAAGCAGATGCCGGATGTAATCTTGCCTTTGAACCCGGCGGAAATGATTTCCTGTCACCTTGCCTGGAGGAGGCTTTACTGATGAGTAAGGTGTTGAATCAAGAGGAATATCAGCTTTGGCTAAAAAAGTTTCTCCCCGCCCTTTTCGACCCTCTGTTAGCTCTCGCCCCGGGACGTGTATCCGACCGAACCGACGGTCATTTGGTACATTTGGATGGACTGAATTTCAGCCGCGCTACCTGCCTATATGGAATATCCCAAAAGCTCCCGGCCTTAAGACATCTCCGCATAATAGCTGATAATCATCTGACTTACTCCATCAACAATCTTGCCAATGACGACTATATGGGTAGCCACTGGTTAGGAACCTTCGCCCTCTATGCCCTCATGAAACGATAGGGTAATCCAAATTTTGTACTCATCTAAATCTAATGATTTAATGCGGAAATATGAAAATTTTAATTACCAATTATATTTGACTATAAGTAGATTTTTTTACCACTTTTCGCTGATTATAAATGTTTATAACTAGCGGAATCTAATAAAAAATATAACTTTCCGCTGAAAATAAATTAGAAAAAGTAGCGGAATCAATGTTTTTTGTACCTTTGCAGCCGAATATAAAACTGTAAATTTATGGAAATCATTGGAAGACAGGATGACCAACTTACTCTTCAACAATATTATGAGAGTGAGAAACCCGAATTTGTTGCTGTTTATGGACGGCGCAGAGTTGGCAAAACTTTTTTGATAAAAGAATTTTTTGCAGACAGGTTTTCGTTTTACATTTCAGGCTTGGCAAATACCACGAAAGAAGAACAACTCGACAACTTTTCCGCCACGCTTACTGCTTATGGCAAAATGCCATACGCTCGCACCAAAAATTGGTTGGAAGCGTTTCGACAACTGATTCATTTACTCGAAAACGACAAGCGGCGCAGCAAAAAAGTAGTTTTTATCGACGAATTGCCTTGGTTCGACACGCCGCGTTCGGGTTTTATTACCGGCTTGGAGTATTTTTGGAACTCGTGGGCTTCGGCGCGACCGGAAATTCTGCTGATTACCTGCGGCTCGGCTACTTCGTGGATGATAAACAAACTGCTGCGTAATCGTGGCGGTCTGCACAACCGCGTTACGCACCGAATGTTGATTGAGCCATTTACACTTGCAGAATGTGAGGTGTTTTTCAAGCATAAAAAAATCGTTTTAGAACGCAAAGATATTGTTGAATGTTACATGATTTTTGGCGGTATTCCGTTCTATCTCAATATGCTTGAAAAAGGATTGAGCATGGCGCAAAATGTAGATAAACTGTGTTTTGGCAGAAAAAGCGAGTTGAAAGATGAATTTTCGTTGCTCTATTCTTCGCTTTTCAAACACGCCGAAAATTACAAAAGAATAATATCGGCATTGGCAAAGAAAAAAAAAGGCTTGACACGCGCTGAAATCGTTGCAGAAGCGGGTTTTGCCGATGGCGGAACGCTCACAAAAATGCTCGAAGAACTCGAACAGTGCAGTTTTATCCGCTCGTACAACGCCTTTGAGAAAAAAAGCAAGGAACGGATTTTTCAATTGGTCGATTTCTTTTCGCTGTTTTTTCTCAATTTTATGAAAAATACAAAACAGAGCGATGAGCATTTTTGGACAAGTTTGATTGATAACCAGAAACATAGAACTTGGAGTGGATACGCCTTTGAGCAGGTTTGTATGCAACATGCGGCGCAAATCAGGCAGAAACTCGGAATTTCGGGCGTTGTTACCTATTCGGCAGCGTGGCGCAGCAAAAAAGCGGAACCCGCCACTCAGGTTGATTTGTTGATTGAGCGTAACGACAACATTATCAACATTTGCGAAATGAAATACGCTGCCGACGAGTTTGTGATTGACAAAGATTACGATAAAGTGTTGCGTAACAAGCGCGCTGCCTTTAGGGATGAAACAAAAACCCACAAGTCAGTACATATCACAATGGTAACGACTTATGGAGTAAAACACAATTCTTATTGGAATGATATTCAATCGGAAATAACTATAAAAGACCTTTTTAAATGATTTCAGTTTGGTTTTCAGACAGCGATAAGTTGCCTCAATCTTTCTTATTGTATTATAAATCAGCCGAATTATTTTCTCATCCTTACCAACGACGACTACATAGGTAGCCACCGGTTAGGAACCTTCGCCCTCTACGCCCTCATGAAACGATAGATGCAACGGCAAACTGACTCTTGTTTTGAATCTTTTTTGGGGATGAGGTTGAGAAACTAAATAATTTTTTCGTAAGTTTGCATCTACGTTATCTGATGGAAAGCAAAAAATAATATGAGCGATAGATTTTTAGGGATAGTTGAAGAGAGCATGAGGCAGTATTGGGATACTCCAGCCTTTTCAGATTATAAAGGGCCTGCCTATTATTATAAGGACGTGGCTCGGGAAATTGAATATCTGCATCTCGTTCTTGAACAAGCTGGAATAAAGAAGGGCGACAAGGTGGCGCTGGTTGGGCGTAACTCGGCTCGCTGGGCTATAAACTTCTTTGGCATACTGGCTTATGGGGCGGTGGCTGTCCCTATTTTGCACGACTTCAAACCTGATAATATTCATCATATCGTGAACCATTCGGAGGCAAAGGCTTTATTAGCCGGCTCATCGAATTGGGAGAATCTGAATGCAAATAGCATGCCTGATGTAGAACTCTTTCTCTTGATAGATAACTTCTCTATTATCCAGGCGAAGGACAAGAGCATTTATAATGTATGCGAACATATAGAAAAGTACTTTGAAAAGAAATATCTCAACGGATTTACACAGGAGGATGTGAAATATCACGTTGAAGACCCGGAAGGACTTGCAGTACTAAATTATACATCCGGTACCACCACTTTCTCCAAAGGCGTTATGATACCTTATCGCAGTTTGTGGAGCAACACCAGGTATGCTTACGATAACATCCCGTTCATACATGCCGGCGATAACTTCGTTTGCATGCTTCCAATGGCACATATGTACGGACTGGCTTTTGAAATACTCAATGGCGTATGTAAGGGCTGTCATGTACACTTCCTGACCCGTACTCCCAGCCCCAAAATAATCATCGATTCCTTTGCAACGGTAAAGCCTACGCTCATATTGGCCGTTCCCCTTATTATTGAAAAAATAGTGAAGAGCAAGGTCTTCCCCGAAATGGAGAAACCGCTTATCAAGACGTTACTTAAAATACCCATTGTGAAGAACGTGGTATTGAAAAAAATAGCCGACCAGTTGACGCAGGCTTTCGGAGGAAACTTCAAGGAACTTATTATCGGAGGAGCTGCCTTGAACAAGGAGGTGGAAATCTTCCTGCATAAAATCAAATTCCGTTATACGGTAGGTTACGGACTGACCGAATGTGGCCCCATCGTGGGCTATGCCGATTGGTCTATCTTCAAACCTACCTCTGTTGGGCGGTTGGTAGACCGTATGGAAATATGCATCGACAATCCCAATGCCGATGGAATAGGGGAGATCTTTGTGAAAGGGCAAAATGTGATGCTCGGATACTACAAAAACAAAGAAGCGACAGACGCGGTGATGCTACCCGACGGATGGATGAATACGGGAGACTTAGGCTATATTGACGAAGACGGATTCATCTTCATCAAGGGACGCAGCAAAACGATGATACTAAGTTCGAACGGGCAAAATATCTACCCGGAAGAAATTGAAGATGTACTGAATAACCTGCCTTATGTAGCCGAATCACTCATCATTTCGCAAGGAGGCAAACTGATAGCCCTCATTGTTCCGAATTGGGATCAGGTAGACCGTGAAAAGCTTGATCATACAGGTATGGAGACGCAAATAGATCAGAACATAGCAATGCTGAATGATAGTTTGCCTTATTATAGTAAGATAAGCAGTTTCAGGTTGTATCAGGAAGAGTTTGAAAAGACTCCCAAACGTAGTATCAAACGATATCTTTACCAGTCGACCGAAAATTAGTGAACGAAATTGAAACACAAATAAAGGCGCTCCGCAAAGAGCTGGAACAGCATAATTACAATTATTATGTACTGTCTATGCCAACTATCTCTGATCGCGAATTCGACGAACGGCTGAAAGAACTTCAATCGCTGGAGGAAGCCAATCCTGAGTATGCCGACCCTCATTCGCCTACTCAGCGTGTAGGTAGCGACCTCTCGAAGGAATTTGAGCAGGTGTTGCATAAGTATCCCATGCTTTCACTCGCCAACACCTATTCTGATGGAGAAGTGCGCGATTGGTATGAACGCACGATGCGTTTACTGAATGAGCCTTTTGAGATAGTAGCCGAGCTGAAATACGACGGTACCTCCATTTCCCTCATATATGAAGAAGGTCGTTTGGTTCGTGCCATTACCCGTGGTGACGGAACCCGTGGCGACGATGTAACGGCCAACGTAAAGACCATTCGCTCAGTACCTCTGAAGCTAATGGGCAATGATTATCCGGCTGAATTTGAGATTCGCGGCGAAGTACTTCTTCCTTGGGCAGAGTTCGACCGGCTAAATAAGGAGCGCGAAGAACAGGAAGAACCTCTGTTTGCCAATCCTCGCAACGCAGCTTCGGGTACATTGAAACAACAAAATCCTGCTGTCGTGGCATCCCGCAAGCTTGATGCATACTTCTACTACTTGTTGGGTGAGGATTTACCGGCAGAAACGCATTACACAAACTTGCAAAAAGCCCGAAGCTGGGGATTTAAGATACCGGATGTAATTCGTGTATGCCAAACGATGGAAGAAGTATTCGACTACCTGAAATATTGGGATATGGAGCGAAAGAGCCTCCCGGTGGCAACCGATGGCGTAGTGCTCAAAGTAAACTCCCAGCGTCAACAGAAGAATCTGGGTTTCACGGCCAAAAGCCCTCGCTGGTCCATAGCTTATAAGTTCCAGGCAGAGCGGGTGCTTACCCGTCTCAATTCTGTTTCGTTTCAAGTAGGACGTACCGGCGCCATTACACCCGTTGCTAATCTGGAGCCTGTGCTTCTCTCGGGTACAACGGTAAAACGGGCTTCTCTCCATAATGCCGATATTATAGCTGGCCTTGATTTGCATATAGGCGATAATGTATATGTAGAGAAAGGAGGTGAGATAATTCCTAAAATAGTAGGTGTAGACGTTGATTCGCGTTCTATGCTGTTAGGCGATAAGGTGGAGTTTATCAAGAACTGCCCCGAGTGTGGCACACTGTTGGTGCGTCCTGAGGGAGAGGCTGCCTATTATTGTCCGAACGAATCGGGATGCCCTCCTCAGATAAAAGGGAGAATAGAGCATTTTGTTACCCGCCGTGCCTTGGATATCAATATCGGTCCGGAAACAGTGGAAGACCTTTATAATGCCGGCTACATAAAAGATGTGACTGATTTATATACCTTGCAGCTCTGCGATCTGCTTAGTCTGGAACGATGGGCCGAAAAGAGCGCACAAAACCTGCTGCAAAGCCTTGAAGAATCCAAGCAAGTTCCCTTTGAGCGCGTGCTTTATGGTTTAGGTATTCGCTATGTTGGTGAAACGGTTGCCAAGCGTTTGGCTCACTCCTTCTTAAACATGGAGAATTTAAAACAGGCTTCTCTTGTTTCACTGACGGCAGTGGACGAGATAGGCGAGCGAATTGCCCATAGTGTTGTAGCTTATTTTGCGGACGAGAAAAATCGTTCCATTGTAGAGCGTCTGTCTTCTTACGGTTTGCAAATGGCTATTGATAAAAGCATCCTGGCCGACCGCTCCGATAAATTGAAAGACCTCTCCATCGTAATAAGCGGTACCTTTACTCAACATTCGCGAGATGAATATAAAGCCATGATAGAAAAACATGGCGGAAAGAACAGTGGCTCCGTCTCCGGCAAAACGGATTATATCCTGGCCGGTGACAATATGGGCCCGGCCAAATTAGAAAAGGCAGCCAAATTGGGTGTGAAGATAATTAACGAAGATGAATTTTTAAAAATGCTGAACGAATGATTTTTCAAAATTTTATAGTAAAAAGGAAAATACAATCTCTTCTAAAAGAGACTCCTGCGCGGAAATCCCATTTTTGTTCGCTATACGAAGCCAATACCTTTCTGGTAGTCTTCGATATCAAAGACAAAGACGAGATTCTACGCTGCGTTGAACGCTTAAAAGAACTGGATAAAACGATTTATATAAGTGTCTTTATCCCTAAAAAACCCAAAACAACGTATGAAATCGATCCTTCATGGCTGGTAGTCAATGAGGAAGGGTTTGATTCGAAGGGTTTACCCCCGGTTGAGATATGCGAACAGTTTTATGCCCTACAGGCCGATATAATGATAGACCTTACCCGGCATGACAATTTTGTGATGCATTACTTGCAACTCATGCATCCCGCCTCCTTCAAAGTAGGCAACAAATCATCCCTCCGCAACCTGTTCGACCTCACCGTTACCATGGGTGTAGACGATGATATACCGCAATTCTTTGAGCATATATTATTTTATTTGCAGACAATTCGCTCAAAGTGATATTATTTCGTTAATTTTGCCATGCAAATATTCAAAAACGGAAAACAATCCTTATGGTAGATATAGATTTAAAAGGAATGGGAGTAGCGCTAATCACTCCATTCAAGGAGGATGAAAGCGTTGACTTTGAGACTTTAGGCAAGCTTGTAGACTATCAATTACAAAGTGGAACAGACTATTTGGTAGTATTGGGCACAACGGCCGAAACACCCACTTTGACGGAAGAAGAAAAGACTCACATCATTGAGTTTGTGGTTATGCGAGTACGCGGACGGATTCCTATCGTCTTAGGAGTCGGTGGGAATTGTACACGTGCTATAGTTCAACATCTGAAACAGGGTAACTTTGAGGGTATTGATGCTATCCTGTCGGTAGTTCCCTATTACAATAAACCTTCGCAAGAAGGTATATACCAGCATTACAAAGCCATATCAGAAGCAACTAAGCTTCCTGTCGTACTCTACAATGTACCGGGACGTACGGGTGTGAATATGGCTGCCGAAACAACCCTCCGTATTGCGCGCGATTTTGATAATGTAATTGCTGTAAAAGAAGCCTCCGGTAATTTTACACAGATAGACGATATCATCAAGCATAAACCGGCTAACTTCAATGTTATTTCGGGAGACGACGGGATTACTTTCCCGCTTATTACCTTGGGGGCTATTGGTGTAATCTCTGTGATAGGCAATGCTTTCCCTCGTGAGTTCAGCCGCATGGTAAGGTTGGCTTTATCCGGTGACTATGCCGGTGCTCGAACCATTCACCACAGTTTTACTGAGCTGTTCAATCTTTTGTTTATCGACGGCAACCCGGCAGGAGTGAAGAGTATGCTCAATGCGATGGGCTATATCGAGAACAAACTTCGCCTTCCGCTGGTACCTACTCGCATCACCACTTTTGAAAAGATACGTAACGTATTGCGACAATTGCATATCCGCTGCTAAAACCATCCGGTTTAGGAGAACAAAAAAAGAGAGAGGACGCTGAATAATCAGCGTCCTCTCTCTTTTTTTAGAACCTGTGATAAGTTTATTTTTTATCGGCAGTCATGATAACTACGCGGTTCCAGTTATTTTCTTTATAAGGTTGTTCGTCAGAGCCTTTCCATTCGATAGAAATCTGGCTTGAAGAAATACCATATTTGTCGATCAGTTCCTTAGCAACCGCTCTTGCACGTTTCTCAGAGAGACCTAAGTTGTACTTGGATGTGCCGGTGTTTTTGTCGGCATAACCAATCACCTTGATAGGCAAATTGTATTCCTTGGTGAACTGAGCTGTGTTGTAGATGTTGATTTGCTGATTGGCATCAATTTTCGAGCTGTTCAAGCGGAAGAATACTACGTTCTCAGCATAGTTGTTTACAACTGTTGCAGGAACAACTGTCGGGCAATCCGGGCATGAAGCCGGACGTTTGCTCAATTCTTCGTTCTGAGCGCGCAGATTGTTGATCTGGCTATTTAGGTCGTTCAACAGAGCGTAGTCGGTCGGTTCGATAACTTCCCAGTCTGTCTTGCCTAATTTGAAAGTCAAGCCTACAGAAGCCTGTGCGATGAAGTCAGTCAAGTGGTATTTGTATACCCTGTTAAAGTCTTCGTTCGTCAGAATTCCTTGAACTTCTACGTTCAAATCTACATGTCTGCTCAGACGGAACGCGGTTAAGATACCGGCATTGGCTGTAGGAGTTTCTGTTCTGGGGATACCTTGGTTCTCAAAACGTTGAGCATAACCAAGACCTAACCATGGGATCAGATGGAACACTTTCTTCTCATTGTAACGTCCCCACAGGTTCGTAACATCGAGTAAGAAGTCCAAATGGGTTGCGAAGTAATTGTTTTTCTGTTTGAATAAATCAGAACCACCTCTGTCTTCGTAACCAACGAGCGGACCACCGGCTAATTGAAGGCGGAACCCCCAATAAGGTTGGAAAAACTTACCGAAAGAGAGTTGTGGATTAATATTCAAACGATCACCGAAGTCTGCCTTCGAGTTATCGTCACCTATTAAAATACTACCCGCTCCGGCGATAGAAATAAACCAATTGTCACCAGCTTTGTTCTTCTTGAAATTTGTTTTAGCACCAGACTCTGTACTGAACCCAACTTGAGGTTCGGCATTTTGAGCCGATGTAGCAAGAACAAAACATGATAGCAATGTAAGAGTTAAAAATTTCGCTTTCATAATCATCACTATTATAAATTAAACAATCGTTTGTCTATATTGTGTATAAACGGCCAAACGTGGAGCAAAATTAACGCTTTTTTTCTTTAAAGCAAAGAAAAAATCAAAATGTTTTCAGTTACTCGAAATAATTCAGAATTTTGTAGCCTCCTTCCTTCAAATATGATTCTTTTTTCATTAATTTTAAATCATTATTCATCATATCCTCAATTAAAGCGTCAAGCGTATATTTCGGCTCCCAGCCTAATCGGGTGCGGGCTTTTGTAGCATCGCCTATTAATAATTCCACTTCCGTTGGGCGGAAATAAGCCGGATCTACACCAACTACCTCTTCGCCGATTCGTTTGCGTAAAGCTTCTAGGTATTGGTTGCCTACTTTTTGTGTATAAATCTTTTCGTCGATGGCGTCAATCCGTGCAATTTTGTTTACGCCTTCGCCTTTAAAAGATACCCCTATGCCGATTTCTTTAAATGCCAAACGGATAAAATCGCGTATCGTTGTTGTAATACCTGTTGCAATAACATAATCGGAAGGCTCATCTTGCTGAAGGATGGCATACATGGCGCGGATATAGTCTTTTGCATGACCCCAGTCTCGCTTGGCCGACAAATTGCCCATATATACTTTTTTCTGCATACCGAGGGCAATGCGCGATACGGCGCGGGTTACTTTGCGGGTTACGAAGGTTTCTCCCCTGAGCGGCGATTCGTGATTGAACAGAATGCCGTTGGAGGCGTGCATCTTATAGGCTTCGCGGTAGTTCACTGTAATCCAGTAGCCATACAACTTGGCTACGGCATACGGGCTGCGCGGATAGAACGGAGTGGTCTCCTTCTGCGGAACTTCCTGCACTAATCCATAAAGTTCCGAGGTAGAAGCCTGGTAAATGCGCGACTTGGAGGTAAGATTCAGCAAACGAACGGCTTCCAGTATCCTTAATACACCGAGTCCGTCGGCATTTGCTGTGTATTCAGGTGTGTCGAAGCTTACTTTCACGTGGCTCATAGCAGCCAGATTGTAGATTTCGTCGGGCTGGGTTTCTCCAATGATACGGGTAAGGTTCAGGCTATCCGTTAAATCACCATAATGGAGAATCAGGTTGCGGTCTTCAATATGCGGGTCTTGATACAGATGGTCGATGCGCTCGGTATTAAACATCGACGAACGGCGCTTTAGCCCGTGTACAATGTATCCTTTTTTGATCAGATACTCAGCCAGATAGGCTCCATCTTGCCCGGTAATCCCGGTAATTAATGCAACTTTGCTCATTGTATATTTCTTTTTTCAATTATATCATTAAAATACCAATCATATAAACGGTTGATTCCTTCATTTATTTCAATGGAATGGTGCCAACCGAGGGCATGAAGTTTACTTACGTCTGTCAGCTTGCGTAGCGTGCCGTCTGGTTTCGAAGCATCGAATTTCAGCTTTCCTTGGAATCCAATGGCTTCTTTGATGCGTGTGGCTGCTTCGCGGATGGATATTTCCACGCCGGTTCCAATATTTATATGTGTATTACGCACTTCCTTACTGGCCGGTTTCAGGTCGGCATAATCTACATGCTCCATGATGTAGACAGAGGCGTCGGCCATTTCTTCGCTCCAAAGAAATTCACGAAGCGGACTTCCGGTGCCCCACAGGGTCACCACACCGTCTTCTATTCCATACTTTGCAAGCAGGGCGATAATTTCTTTTTCAGAGGCGCTTCCCGACACATCTTCTACGGGGCGGGCGTTCAGATCCTGTCGCAGCGTCTGCCAGTCCTTCTGATAGAGGGTATGTGCCAAGTGTATCTTGCGAATCATGGCAGGAAGTACGTGCGAAGTCTCGAGATTGAAGTTGTCATTAGGCCCGTAAAGGTTGGTGGGCATCACGGCAATATAGTTGGTTCCGTATTGCAGATTATAGCTTTCGCACATCTTGATACCGGCTATCTTGGCAATGGCATACGGCTCGTTGGTATATTCAAGGGGCGAAGTAAGCAGACTGTCTTCCCGCATGGGCTGAGGGGTTTTGCGGGGATAGATGCAAGTGCTGCCAAGGAAAAGTAACTTCTTTACACCTGCCTGGTGGGAGGCATGAATCACGTTGTTTTGTATCATTAGATTAATGTAAATAAAATCGGCGCGGTAGGTATTATTGGCCATGATGCCTCCTACGTGGGCTGCCGACAGAAATACATATTCAGGTCTTTCAGCCGCAAAGAAACGAGCTACAGCTGTCTGGTCTGTTAAATCCAGCTCAGCGTGCGTCCGAAGCACAAAGTTGTTGTATCCTTTGTTATGCAAGTTCTTCAAGATAGCCGAACCAACCAATCCCCGGTGTCCGGCTACATATATGCGAGCGTTTTTATCCATTCTTTCTTAGTTTTAATCGTTGGCAAGCAGTATCTTTTTGAGATATTGGCCATATTGGTTATTAACCATAGGGGTTATTAATTCGGCCAGCTTATGACCGTCTATCCATTTGTTTCTGAAGGCTATTTCTTCAGGGCAGGCCACTTTTAGTCCTTGTCGCTTCTCGATTACTTCCACAAAGGTGGAGGCTTCCGAGAGAGAGTCGTGGGTGCCGGTATCCAGCCAGGCAAAACCGCGCCCCAGTAGCTGCACTTTCAGTTCGTTATCTTTTAGAAATTCCTGGTTTACAGTCGTAATCTCCAGCTCCCCTCGTGCGGAAGGGCGGATGTTGCGGGCTACGTCAATCACTTTGTTAGGATAGAAGTAAAGCCCAACTACGGCATAGTTGGATTTTGGCTTTTCTGGTTTCTCTTCAATACTCAGTACATTGCCTTCTTCGTCAAAGGAAGCCACACCGTAGCGCTCCGGGTCGTTCACATAATAACCGAAAACCGTTGCTTTCTGTTGCTTCTCAACATTCCTTACGGCTTCTTTAAGCATAATGGTAAAGCTTTGTCCATAGAAGATATTGTCGCCCAGCACAAGGCATACCGAATCGTTTCCGATAAACGTATCCCCAATCAGAAAGGCTTGTGCCAATCCATCAGGCGAAGGCTGTTCAGCATATTCAAATCGCACGCCCCAGTCTGAACCATCTCCAAGCAAACGCTTGAATCCCGGCAAGTCATAAGGTGTAGAAATAATAAGTATTTCACGGATGCCTGCCAACATCAATACCGATATGGGATAATAAACCATCGGCTTGTCATAAATGGGCAACAACTGCTTCGATATCCCTTTTGTAATAGGATACAACCGAGTACCCGACCCGCCTGCCAAAACAATACCTTTCATAATCTCATCAATTAATAACGCCGCAAAGATAATGAAAAATGTCATATCCCCCTATTGCATTGAATATAAAACATCCGAGAATACATCTTCGCAATCATTCATAAAAATAATTAAGGTTCATCCGGCAAATGCATAGAAGAACAATAAGTTCCTTGAGTTTAGTTCGGGACATTTTCAAGGAATAGATTATCAAATTGCAAACAAAAGGTCACTTTTGTCTTTTTGTCAAAAAATGGTCTTTTTTTTCTTCGATTTTTGAGGCGAATTTGGGCTTTTAACACGAAAAACGCAAGGATTTACGGGTTTTTAAAATACAAAAAGACAGCAATAATGAGTTAAAAATTAAAAATTGAAAGTAGAGAGCGGGAATGATGCCCTACTATTTGTATTTTCCTTTCAATGGCTGCCATAACGTCGTTTAGGTACTCAAGGGATTTAAGGGCATTATAGATCTTAACAGATCTTAATATTAACCAAATAATAACTAATATTAAATATCATTCACAATTCATCCTCATCTCTTCAGAAAATCATTTAGATGATTTTAAAAATGATCTGCATGAAATTTCCAAATTATGCTGATGACGTCCGGCAATCATCTAAATGATTTCCCCAAAAGACGCCGTCTTTTCAAAATATTTTTCCCGAATCGCGACAAAACATTTACATATTCGCGAACTTTGGCCGTTTTTATCGATTCTACGAATTTTTCGGAACACAAAAATGGGCTTTATTCTGACAATCTGTTCGGTTTTTAACAAAAATTTATAGAGACGTGATTAATCGCGTCTCTACAATAAAACCATCATGTCTCGACTTTGCACCATCTGACGATAAGTGGAAAATCCTATGCAAATTGCCCCACCTCTCCGATTCAAATTGACCCACCAAAGTTAATTTTCAAGTTAGGTAAAAGTTGTGATTTTTTTCAAGTATAGAAACAGGCTTATTTTGCTTGGTTTTTTTGTAGCCTATTGGGATGCAGAAAACCAGCGTTTGTTCGAGTTTATCACAAACAATTTTGAGATAGCAGCCGAGAAAGTGGCGTTGATATACAAAAAACGCTGGCAGATAGAACTCCTTTTCAAGCAATTGAAGCAGAATTTTCCGCTGAAATACTTTTTGGGAGACAATCAGAACGCCATAGAGATACAAATTTGGGTGGCAATGTTGGCAAATTTGC
>BNTS01000073.1 GCA_025996775.1 Bacteroidia bacterium
CGGGCAGGTCTATATTGCGCAACTGCAAACTGCGCAGCCACCCGGCCACTTCCATCTCACGCAAGGAGTAGAGCACCTCGCGAAATTCATCCACGACCGCTTCATCGTAGGCATTTGCTTCCTTTCCCTTAAACCGGTCTAATTCTTCATCATCGTAGTAGTCAATCTTTTTGCTAACGGCTGCCAACAAGCTTTCTCGTTCGCAAACCTCATGCTGCCCACAGCAGCCGTCGGCAATCGTTCGGACTTCAGGCAGTTTATCAATCTCCCCACGTTCCAACATCCGCTGTAGCTTCCTATTCCGAAAATATCCCAGAATAGCCGCCACAATCCCCAGCCCAATGATTCCCATTATCAGATATATCATAATACCTATATTTATTGACTCTAAGTTTAATACAGCGTGCAAAGATACCAATTTTATCTGTACAATTGCCTATCTTTGTCTGTTGAATTATGAAACAGATGAGTATGAATTATTTGGTAAAAAGACCTGAGGGGGAGATACGTACATCAATACAACTTCCGGCGTCTAAGAGTATTAGCAATCGCGTATTGATAATGAATGCGCTGAGTGATTATACGTATGATATAGTTAATCTCTCGGATAGCGATGATACGAATGTGATGGTGGAGGCTTTGAACTCCAACGGACGTGACTTTGATATTAAGGCGGCAGGAACTGCTATGCGCTTTCTGACCGCTTTTCTCTCAAAGATAGTGGGTGAATGGACAATTACCGGAACAGAGCGTATGAAGAACCGCCCTATTGCTCTGCTTGTAGATGCATTGAATAGTTTGGGGGCACGGATCGAATATATTGAAAAAGAAGGCTTCCCGCCTTTGCGCATCTTTGGGAGCGCGTTGCAAGGGGGAGAGATTACCTTGTCGGGAGGAGTGAGTTCACAATATATCTCTGCATTGCTAATGGTAGCCCCACTTATGGAAAATGGCTTGAACTTGCATCTGGAGGGAAAGGTCGTTTCGGTGCCCTACATCAACCTTACGATTGAATTGATGGAGCAATATGGCGTTAAGGTAGAGCGCGAGGGACAAACGCTAAAAGTGATTCCCCAGAAATATCATTCTATCCCCTTTACCGTAGAGTCCGATTGGAGCGCCGCCTCCTATTGGTATTCCATTGCAGCGCTCTCGCCTCAGTCCGAGATTGAACTGTTGGGGTTATTTGAAAATAGTTTGCAGGGTGATGCAGCCGTGGCAAAGTTGTTTGAGCCGTTGGGTGTAGAAACCCTTTTTACAGGGAAAGGCGTACTGCTTAAGCATAGAACAAACAACTGTCAACTGTTTGAGTATAATTTTGTAAACGAACCTGATTTAGCCCAGACTTTAGTTGTAACCTGCACCTTAATGAATATCCCCTTCCGCTTCACCGGCCTTCAAAGCCTGAAGATAAAGGAAACTGACCGCATGGAAGCGCTGAAAACAGAGCTTCACAAATTAGGCTATCTCCTATCCGAAAGAGAAGGCAGCGTCCTGCAATGGGATGGAGAACGCTGCAAACCTGAAACTAACCCCATTATAGCCACATACGAGGATCACCGCATGGCTATGGCTTTCGCCCCTGTATCTTTGATTCGCAAAGAAGGCATAGAAATCGCTCATCCCGAAGTAGTCTCCAAAAGCTACCCCCAATTCTGGGACAACCTTAAGACAGCAGGTTTTATAATAAAGAGTTAACTCAGGAGATTTTTTACGGTTTCAGAGATTGTGCGGCCTTCGGCTTTTCCGGCTAAAACTTTATTGGCTGCTCCCATTACCTTGCCCATGTCTTTCGGACCTTCGGCGCCTACCTGGGCAATGATACCTTTTATTATACCCTCCAGCTCATCACCGGAAAGTTGTTTCGGGAGGTAAACTTCGATGGCTGCTACTTCTGCTACTTCGCCTTCGGCTAATTCGGGGCGTCCTTGAGTCGTGTATATCTCGGCGCTTTCCTTACGCTGCTTTACCATCTTTTGCAAGATTTTCACGGCTACGTCGTCACTTAGTTCGCCATCGGCTCCTTTGGCCGTTTTGGCTTCTATGAACTCTTTCTTTATACCGCGTAGGGCTTGCAGACGTATCTTGTCTTTTGCAAGCATAGCGACTTTAATGTCTTCACTTACCTGATCAAATAAATTCATCTTTGTATTGTTTTATTATTTTATTGTTATGATTGTTTGCCGATGCTTCAATTATTTCCATTTGTATTTTTCTGTATTTACAATTGTTTTTGTATTTACATTATTCATTTTTTTATCATCTGCATTAAAAAGTGATTACGGCTCTGTCCTTAGCACCTCCGCTTGTAGAAATAGAAATGCTTGGGCCTGATGTTGTCCTTTTAGCATCCCGATATTCCTTGATAAGCTTTTCATTTCTATTATATGTAGGATTATCTTCAAGCAAAGAAATGATATTGTCATCATCTAATTCATCTTTGGTGAGAATAATGCATTTGAAACCACTATTCTTTTCATTTCCCTGGATTTTGGTGTAACCATATTCCTCCAGAAGTCTTGCATTCTCTTCATCGTCCTCATCTATGTCCACGGACACTCCGGGAAGCAAATCAATATTGGGTATATCATTTCGTCCGAAACCGGAGGCAAGAATTGTAATCTTCAGTTGGCCGCCTAAAGAGTCGTCAATGGATGTACCCCATTTTACATGGATACTTGTCTTATCGAATCCGTCCATAAAAGTGCGCACTTCTTTCAGCTCTCTTATGCGAAGTTTTGCTTCAGAGGAGCTGGCGAGATTGAAAAGCAATTTTTTAGCCTTGAATACATCGTTATTATTTAGCAGGGGTGAGGTCAGGGCATCATTGATGGCTACATTGAATCGGTCGTCTCCTTCGCCATAGCCATTACTCATCAAAGCCACTCCTCCGTTGCGTAAGGTTGTGTTCACATCGGCGAAGTCTAAGTTGATTCTTCCCGGAGCTGTGATAATTTCAGCAATGCTCTTGGCAGCGATGGCCAAGGTGTCGTCGGCTTTGGCAAAGGCCACATCTGAATCTTCGTTTTCATCGAATACCTCAAGCAGGCGGTCGTTGCTGATTACCAAAAGAGCGTCCACATTCTTTCGCATGTTTTCCACACCCTTTAATGCCTGAATAATTTTCGGCTCGCCTTCAAAGTCAAACGGGATGGTGACGATACCTACCGTTAGTATCCCCATTTCTTTGGCAATTCCTGCGATAACGGGTGCAGCTCCTGTTCCGGTTCCACCGCCCATACCGGCAGTGATAAAAACCATACGGGTTCCGTCTTCCAATAGTTTCTTAATATCTTCTTTGCTTTCTTCAGCCGCCTGTCTGCCTATCTCCGGAATATTTCCGGCACCCAAGCCTCCGGTGATACGCTCGCCCAAGACAAACTTATTGGGTACTTCCGATTTGCCCAAGGCTTGTTTATCGGTATTACATAGCAGAAAGGATACATCAAATATACCTTTCCGGTACATGTGGGTAACGGCATTTCCGCCGCCGCCGCCTACACCTATAACTTTTATTATTTTCGGTTCTTCCTTCGGAAATTCGAACCCTTCTTCAATTGAATCTTCCATTATATATCGTGTTAATAGGTTTCTAATTATACATCATCAAATAAGCGCCCTCCCCATGTACCGATTTTATCTTTTAAAGATTTTTTGTGATGTGTTTTATTATTATCGGTTTTCGAAGAATCATTTCCGCTTGAAACTTTTGAACCAACATTTTTATTGTTATTTTCTTCCTCATCAATTTCAATTTCTACGGAAGTTGGATCATCTTCTCCAAGCGTGATATTCGTATTGATAGTTTCGATTGGCTTTCCTGCATCCGTTGTCGTTGTTTTTACGGGAGTCTTATTCAGATTGTGCAGTTGAATAATTTCTTCTTGCGATAGATTTTTTGATTGCGCCGAACAGTTAATATAGTTTTTATAGCCCTCAAAAAGCAGTCCGATAGAGGTGTTGTCTGGGTTTATGTCAACTTGAACAGCCTTAATAACCAGGTTTTTGCGGAAAGATGAAACTTTGTGTACTCTAAGTTTGAAGCTTTTCGAAATGACTTCTTCCAGTTGATTCATATTGGATGCGTTGCCTGCAAGGACGACTCCTGCTCGCAAGACATTTATCAACTTTGATGCATCCTTCTCTCCGGTAATCTCCTTCAGACGAGCCAAAACATTCTCCACAATCTCCTGTTGACGGGCAGCAATGATGGCATTAAATTCTTTGAGTGGGATAGGCCGAAGTTCCTTCCGGTCTATGGTATTTATGCTAATAATAGAATCATCACTTTCGTCTATAATGGCACGACCAAAAACACATTTGTTTTGTTCGGCGTCGGCTTCCACAATACCTAAGGTATTTGAAAGATCTTTGGTGATAAGATTACCGCCCAAAGGGATGACGCATAAACCGATGAGTCGACCGTTTTTATAAACGCTCAGTGTTGTGACGCCTGCGCCAAAATCAATCAGGGCACATCCCATATCCTTCTCGTCATCCGTCAATATCGTATCCGCTAAGGTGAGAGGTGAGACTATGATTCCGGCTACTCCCACTGCTTTGGAAATACTATCTGTCACACTTCTTCGGATAGACGGACGGGCTACTATTTGCTGATATTTTGCTTCCACCCGGGTACATATTGTCCCAACAGGATTAGGCTCGTACCGTCCGTCTAAGAAACAGGCGGGGGGTAGAACCTGCAAAACATCCAAGCCCTCCGGTCGATGGGTTTCGCTTTCTTTATTTAGCTCATCCATCAATTCGTCGGTAACAGCCGTATTAGGCTCCAATATTCGGGTCACGGTATGCTCAATCGAGCGGACAGATTGGCCGCCTATACCCACATACACCTTGCCGATGCGACTTCCGGGCATCTTTTGTTGCAACTTGGTGATAAGATCCCTTACCTTGCTTTCCGTTTCATTCACATTACGAATGCACCCTCTACGGATGCATCCGGCAGAATCCTTTGTTTCGTAAGCAATGATGGTAAGCGCGCCATTGGCTTCGCGTTTACCAACTATCCCTGTTATATGAGACGTGCCTAAATCAATGGCTGCAATAAAGTCTGTATATATCATATTCGCCTATTTTTTGGTACAAACAACCTGGTTCTTAAACTTTAAATTGATACTACTATAACGTTCCCATCCTAACTTGGGTATGGCCTGTTCATAAAAAAGCTGCAAATTATCCAACTTCTCTTCGAAATTATCAAATGTACCCAATATAATACGGTGATCGCCTACACGGGGAATAAGCTCAATGTCCCGATCCGGGTGTACATATATTTGTTCAATCTGATTATTCCAAAACTCATTCTCCTGCAAAAATAACGCAAATTTGTATAAGTCGGTTGTTGCCAGCTCTTTTTCTATATATCCATTTGCAATGGGTACATGAACGATGTATCTTCGGCTCACCGGCATGGTTCCTCCTTTGCTGTCGATGTAGAAATCACCCCGAACGCTCATTGCGCGCAGGATAGGTGTTTTCTGGCTGACGTCTATCTTGATGGTTCCCGAAGGTGTTTTATAGACGTCTACTTTGTCTATCATCCCGTTCTTCATCAATTCCGTTTCAATCTTATAGGTGTTGATGTTAGACATTTGCATCCCAATGGGATCAAGCTTTGCTTGTTTGAGCGCTGAGGTAATATCAGCTTCGGTAACAAAGCGGTTTTCGCGGTCGTTTTGTATTTTCACCACTAAATCTTTACAGGCCACGTCTTTCTCGGTTTCTTTGAGGAATACAGCCATCACTGCCAAATACCCCAGAAGGAGGAAGGCGGTAATAGCCGAGATGATGCGTATAATACGACGCGTTTTCATTGGGTCAGTATTTGTTTGACAGGTTCAACCAGCCGGTCAATATCTCCGGCTCCAAGCATGAGTACTACTTCGAAAGTTCCGGCAGCCACAACTTCCAATAACTGCTCCTTTGAGCACATGGTTTTTTCGGGAATGGTTACTTTATCGAAGATGATGCGAGAGGTTATGCCCGGAATGGGTTCTTCGCGGGCAGGATATATATCCAGAAGGATCAATTGGTCGAGCAACGAAAGGGCAGCCGCAAAGTCGTCGACAAAATCGCGCGTACGGCTATAGAGATGGGGTTGGAAAATACCTGTCACTTTCCGTCCGGCATAAAGCTCCTTTACCGACAAGATGCTTTCTCTTAGTTCGGCAGGGTGGTGTGCATAATCGTCAATCAGCACAATATCTTCGCGCTTCAAATGGAAATCAAAGCGACGCTGCGCTCCCCGGAAAGAAGCCATCCCTGTCCTTATTTCCTCATCTGTTACGCCGTTGAGGCGAGCCAGTGCGATGGCGGCTATAGCATTCTCGATATTCACTTTCACCGGAACACCCAGTTGCATGTCGCGTATGTTACCGTCGGGAGCTACAAAATCGAAGCTTATCTCACCATTTCCGATGCGGATATGCTCGGCATGGAAATCACCCTCGGCAACCGAATAGGTATATAGTTTAACACCCGGCTGCAAACGGGGTGTTACGGCTATGTTTTTCTTCATTATCAAGCAACCATCGGGGCGGATGAGCGAGGTAAAATACTCGAAACTCTCGCGATAGGCTTCCGGCGTACCATAGATATCCAGATGATCAGGGTCAGCCGAAGTAATAACGGCCATATAAGGAGTAAGCCGGTGGAAAGACCTGTCGTACTCGTCCGCTTCAATCACGGTAAGGTCGCTTTTATCAGACAGCATCAGGTTGCTGTCGTAGTTTTTCAGGATACCACCCAGAAAAGCGTTGCAATCTACATGCGATTGCTTTAGCAAATGAGCCGTCATTGACGAGGTCGTGGTCTTGCCGTGCGTACCGGCTATACAAAGGCCGCCGGATGTTTTCGTAATCTCGCCCAGCGCTTGGGCACGCTTTATAATCTCAAAGCCCTGCTTACGGAACCAGGTAAGCTCCGAATGTGTTTCGGGTACAGCGGGTGTATATATAACTAATGTATTAGACGGAGAACGGAAGTCTTTGGGAATAAGATTGACGTCGTCCGTAAAATGAATAGCCGCTCCTTCTTTGTTTAACTGTTCAGTTAAGTCGGAAGGCGTTTTATCGTATCCGGCTACCTTCTTCCCTTTGGAGAGGTAGTAACGAATGAGTGCGCTCATCCCAATACCGCCGGCCCCAACAAAATAGACGGATTGTTGGAAAATGCTTGTTATCTCGTCTACAATGCGATCAGCGCTCCGTCGCTGGGCTAAGGGAGCGATGTTTGTGCTCAATGAAAGCAAGCGGGCGTTGTCAGCTACTAATTCCAACGCTTTGGTAACCAATACCTGTTCGGCGTCCTTATCAGGTACAAGGATTGCCGCGTCTTTTTGCGCCAAAGCAAGGGCATTCTTGGTTTGATGGTCTTCGGCCACATTGGGCGAAGGTACAAGTATCACCGCTTTCTTCAGCAGGCAAAGTTCGGATATAGTTCCGGCTCCTGCACGCGAAATCACCAAGTCGGCGGCTGCGTAGGCATAGTCCATGCGGGTAATAAAGTCGGAACACCAGATGTTGGGATTATCTTTATACGGTTCCAATCGCTTCTGTGCTTCGGCAGCATAGTAGCGTCCGGTTTGCCAGATTAGTTGTATACCTGAAGCCGCCAGTGTATCCAGGTGTTCCCAAACACTGCGGTTCAAGGTGCAGGCGCCTAAGCTGCCACCTACAACCAGAATTGTTTTCTTTTCGGGTTTGAGGCCGAAGAAGGCCAGCGCCTTCTCTTTTTGGCCGGAAGCTACTTCTAAGTCTTTGCGCACAGGGTTACCCGTCAGCGCTATTTTGTCGGCTGGGAAGAACTTCTCCATACCCTCATAAGCCACGCAAATCCTGGCAGCCTTCTTTGCCAACAGTTTATTTGTTACACCGGCATACGAGTTCTGCTCCTGAATCAGGATGGGAACGCCGGCTGATGCAGCACTCCAGAGTGTCGGGCCACTGGCATAGCCGCCTACTCCGATAGCAATATCCGGCTTAAACTCGCGAATGATTTTTTTAGCCATCCGAAGGCTTTTGAACAGCCGGGCTAATACTTTAAAGTTATTCAGCAGATGCGAGCGGTCGAAACCACTTACCGGCAGTCCTACTATTTGGTAACCGGCAGCCGGCACACGCTCCATTTCCATCCGGCTGTCGGCTCCCACAAAGAGGATTTCTGCCTGTGGGAAACGTTCTTTCAGTGTATTCGCTATTGAGATGGCTGGGAAGATATGACCTCCCGTTCCTCCTCCGCTTATGATGATTCGATAGGTTTTCATACGTTTGTTTCTGTTAGAGTTGCTACAGCCGTTAGGGGGGTGTCTTCTGATATCGACGAATCATATTCAATGATATCTGAATCCGTCTCTTCGTCCACATCTTCTTCATTGCCCATTCCGGCTCCAAAACGGCTTATACTTAAAATGATGCCTACATACACACAGGTGATGATCGTAGAAGTTCCTCCTCTACTGATGAGAGGGAGCGGTTGTCCGGTGACGGGAAACAGTCCTACTACTACGCCCATATTGGCAAAAGCCTGAACGGCTATCAACAATCCACAACCCAATACAAGGAATTTGGGAAAGAGCTTCTCGCATTTCCGGGCAATCATACCTGCACGAAACAGCAATATTACGTAGAGTAGCAAGACAAGAAAGCCTCCCAAAACGCCCATTTCTTCTATAATGATGGCATAAATAAAGTCGGAAAACGCTTGCGGCAGAAAATCGCTATTTACGCCTCGTCCGGGAAGTTTCCCCATCCTGCCATCGGCAATGGCAATCTTGGCAAAGGTTTCCTGGCGGTTATAATCGTTAATCACATACGTAGCTGCATTTAAAGGAGGCTTGGGTTTGAAAAATTCCTCAATACGGGTCTTCCATGTGACTGCTCTGTCCGGTAGCCATTCTTCTTTCACAAGATACAAATACGAAATAAAGAGAGCTAATAATAATATTAAAACAAGTAATAATCCTCCCAGTCGTATCATTGATATCTGACCTACAAACATCATCAGGAAACAGACAGCAAAAAGCAAGGCTGCCGTAGAAAAATTTTCAGGCATAATCAGCACACAAATGATTGATACGCCAATCAGTATGTATTTGAATATCTGCGAATCCGTAAACATATTTCGCTTGCTGAGGAGAAAAGCAACAAACACGATACAAGCTAATTTGGCAATTTCTGAAGGTTGAAAGCTTACGCCAAACAAACTCATGTAACGGTTTGCATTATTAATCTCTTTTCCGAAAAAAAGCGTAAATAACAGCAACCCGGCTGATATGGGCAGCAGTATGGTAAGCGCCGAAAAGAAGCGGTAAGGTATATTATGTACTACCAACACAACACCAAATCCAACCATCAGGAACAAGCTATGCCGAATGATAGGTCCCCAATAGTTTCCATCTTTATAGGTTAGTGTACTGGTAGCGCTAAATACTTCTATGACGGATATTGCACATAGAATCATAAAGACGATCCAGACTACCCTGTCTCCTTTGAATAATTTAGTAGCCAAATCCATTTTTTCATTCTCCTTATAAGTTACGTACACACACTTTGAACTGATTGCCCCGGTCTTCGTAATTCTTGAAGAGATCGAAGCTGGCACAGCAAGGCGAGAGTAGCACGGTCTGACCTTTCACTGCCAGCCGATAGGCAATCGATACTGCCTCGTCCATCGAACGGGCGTCTTCAATGAGCGGAATTTTTCCGTCGAAGAATTGATGAAGCTTGGTGTTGTCTACCCCCAAAAAGATGAGGGCATATACCTTCTGCTTAACCAATTCTTCTATTTCCGTATAGTCGTTTCCCTTGTCGGTACCGCCCAGAATGAGCACTACCTTTGTACGCATGCTTTGCAAGGCGTACCAACAGGAATTTACATTTGTTGCTTTAGAATCGTTGATATAGTCAACGCCCCTCACGCGAGTTACCTTCTCCAAGCGGTGTTCCACTCCGGTAAAGTCACTGAGGGATGCGCGAATTTTTTCATTTTGAATATCCACCACTTTGGCTGCTATTCCAGAAGCTAAAGAATTATACAGGTTGTGAGTACCTGTTAAGGCCAGCAAATCTTGTTCCATTTTGAATATTCCGTTTTTTGTTTCGATAATCAATTGTTTATTTTCCACATATCCTTTTACGCCTTCTTCTTTTGTTTCGGCAAAGGGATACAGGGTGGCGGCGGGGTTGTGTTTAATTACTTCCCTCGCTATAATGGGGTCATCATTCCAAAAGATAAAGGCGTCGTTCTTTGTCTGATTCCGGATAATGCGAAATTTTGCATCTATATAGTTCTGCATTTTATGGTCGTAACGATCTAAATGGTCGGGTGTTATGTTCAATAAAATAGCAATATCCGCTTTGAAATCGTACATATTGTCTAACTGAAAACTGCTTAGCTCGATGACATAATAAGCGTGCGGACTTTCTGCTACCTGCAAAGCCAGACTGTTCCCTACATTTCCAGCCAGTCCTACATCTAATCCGGCTTCTTTCAGCAGATGATAGGTCAGCATGGTGGTCGTTGTTTTTCCGTTACTACCTGTGATGCAGATGAGGAAAGACTCTGTATAACGACCGGCAAACTCTATCTCGGAAATGACAGGGATAGACCGGGCGATAACCTTCTGCATGATGGGAACTGTGTCGGGTATACCGGGGCTTTTAATCACTTCATCTGCCGAAAGTATCTCATCATCCGTGTGCTGTTTTTCCTCCCAGCGGATGCCGTGAGCATCGAGCATCTCTTTATATTGTGGCTTTATAAGAGACGAGTCCGACACAAATACCTCAAAGCCTTTTGCTTTTGCCAGGATGGCAGCACCGGCGCCACTCTCTCCCGCTCCTAATATGACTTTTTTCTCAGGATTCATTTATCTCATCTTTAGTGTGACAATGGTTATTACTGCCAGTATAATACCAACGAGCCAGAAGCGTACTACGATCTTCGATTCGGGCACTATACTGAAGGGTTTCTGCCAGAGGGCTTCTATGCCCGCATTTCCTTCTTTTTGGAAATGGTGGTGGAGGGGGGTCATCTTAAAGATGCGTTTCCCGGCTCCATACTTCCGCTTTGTATATTTAAAGTAAGCTACCTGCATCATCACGGAAAGGCTTTCGGCAAGGAAGACTCCGCAGAGGATGGGGATAAGCAGTTCTTTACGTATGATAATAGCAAACACGGCGATGATGCCGCCAAGTGTCAGACTGCCGGTATCACCCATAAATACTTGCGCCGGATAGGCGTTGTACCATAGGAATCCCACCGTCGCCCCAAAAAAGGCGGCAGCAAACACCACCAATTCCTCCGCTCCGGGTATGAACATGATGTTCAGGAAGGAGGCAAACTCGGCATGCGACGACATATAGCCCAGTATCCCCAATGCTACCCCTATGATGGCAGAGCTTCCGGCCGCCAGTCCATCCAGTCCGTCGGTCAGGTTGGCTCCGTTGGATACGGCGGTTACGATAAAGATTACCACAAGTACAAATACAATCCAGGTAGCCTCTTCTTTGTAAGGGCCGGCCCAACTTACCAAAGAAGAATAATCGAAATTGTTATTCTTCAGGAAAGGAATGGTGGTCTTGGTAGATTTCGTTACATCGGGGTGGATATTCACTTGTTCTACGACATTTTCTTTGTTGAGCACTTCCGTGTTCTCGCGTATCACTATGTTGGGACTGAAGTAAAATACCAAGCCGACAATCAGGCCCAGGCCTATTTGTCCGATAATCTTGGAGCGGCCTCTCAGTCCGGCTTTGTTTTTACGGAACACCTTGATATAATCGTCGGCAAAGCCGATAGCTCCCATCCAGATAGTTGTTATAATCATCAATATCAAATAGATATTATTCAGCTTGGCACAAAGTAGCGCCGGAACAAGGATGGAAATAATGATGATGATACCTCCCATCGTAGGTGTCCCTTTTTTCGTCATTTGCCCTTCCAACCCCAGGTCGCGCACCGTCTCACCTATTTGCAACCGCTGCAATTTGTCGATAATCTTCCGCCCGATAGCCGTAGATATAAACAAAGAAAGAATCAACGCCAACCCCGACCGGAAAGAGACATACTTAAACATCCCCGCCCCCGGGAAATCAATCTGATCCAAATAGTTGAAGAGGTAGTATAACATATTGCTTTAATTATTAAAGTTATTCTGGAAAATAAAATGAAAAGCATACCCAGGAAAAAAATGTTTAAATATATTTTGCCAAAATACCTTGTCGTAATCAGCCTCTAAATGTATAGCAGCCATACATTTTTTCATCTTAGCTCCATTTCTATGATCCAATGCTAATTTTTTGTAATATGTGTCTTTATTCATCTTTTTTATCATGGCAATTGAAGTAAATCTTCTGTAAAAAATATTTTATCACCCCAACCTTCTCCAAAAATTGAAGGAGAATGAGTTGCTATTATTAGTTGTACATTCTTGTTTAACCTCCTTATAATATCTATTAGTTGCTGTTGCCAACCAATATGTAGCGAAATTTCCGGTTCATCCATCAATAAAACACAAGGCTCTTCTTCCATAAGAAAAACTGTGAAAATGATAATAAGTAATTGTTTTTCACCTGACGACAACATATCCAAATGAATAGTTTCATTCTTATTTTGAAATTCCAATGTATTGTCCGTCTTATTAATTTCAATTTTCTTATCAGTTTCATTAAATAGTCCATTGATTATTTCAAATAATACTTCAATTTTTCGATTGATTTGATTTGCAAATTCAGGAAAGTTGGTTGCTTTGAAACGATAATTAGAGAAAGACTTTTGATCCTTCCCAAGCGAATAGAGCACCAAGTCTAATTCTTTATCCAAAGGTGTTTCATTGTGTTTGATTGTTTTTTTATCTTTTAGTGGAACATCAAAGGTTGTGATGTATTCGTGCTTGATTTGACGATCGGAATTCTTTTTCATCCCTAATAATCCGTAATAAGCTATTTGGGTATGGTCGGATAGAGTCAATTCAATATCCAATTCTAAATTCTTCAGATATGTGTTTTTCTGAGAAAGCAGGGCATCTATACTCCTCAATATAGTACTTTTTCCGCTTCCATTGATTCCAACAAGAATATTTACATCTTCATGTAGCTCCCATTCCGCTTGGTATTTATGGAAAAGTCCTTTTATGTTTATTTTTTTTATTGTTGTCATAATATTTGTCATTTTTTCTGGTTTGCAAATAGGGTTCTTAACTTTTCTCGGTCATCGAAGGGATGTTTAGTGCCTTTGATGTCTTGGTAGTCTTCGTGGCCTTTACCGGCTACCAAGATGACGTCACCTTTTTGAGCCAACATGGCGGCTGTTTTGATAGCTTGGGTGCGGTCGGTGATGCAGATGGTGCGCTCACGGTCTGCTTCCGACAGGCCGGCTACCATATCTTTTATGATCTCGTCCGGTTCTTCGAAGCGGGGATTGTCGGAGGTTAAAATCACACGATTACTCAACCTTACAGCTTCTTGCGCCATGATAGGGCGTTTGCCTTTATCTCGATTACCGCCGCATCCTACTACCGTAATTATTTGTCCACGACCGTCGAGCACCTCACTGATGGAATTGAGAACATTGATCAAGGCATCGGGCGTATGGGCGTAATCAACAATCGCGGTGTAACCATTTGGCGAGCGGAAAGTCTGGAATCGTCCCGCCACAGATTGCAGCGTACTCAACACAACCAAGGCATCTTCGGGATCTTTGCCAAGAGCTACGGTGGCGCCATAGACTGCCAGCAGATTGTAGGCATTGAAACGGCCTACAAAGTGGACGGATACTTCGCGTCCGTTTATAATCAGTTCCGTTCCTTCAAAATGAGATTCCAATATCTTGCCTTTGAAATCGGCCATTGTGCGAAGCGAGTAAGTGAGTTTGCGGGCTTTTGTGTTTTGTAGCATCACAAGGCCGTTCTTGTCGTCCGGGTTTGTCAGTGCAAAGGCATCAGCCGGCAAGTCATCAAAAAACTTCTTCTTTGCTTTCAGGTAGTTTTCTACCGTCTTATGATAGTCTAAATGGTCGCGTGTCAGGTTGGTGAATATACCGCCGTTGAACGACAATCCGCTGATTCGCCGCTGGTCGATGGCATGCGAGCTTACTTCCATGAAGACATATTCGCATCCGGCATCTACCATCCGGGCAAGCAGGCTATGCAGCTCGATGGGGTCGGGGGTTGTATGTGTGGCCGGAACAGCCTCATCATCTATATAGTTGCATACGGTGGAAAGCAATCCTGCCTTATGACCCAGGCGACGGAACATCGTATATAATAAGGTGGCAATCGTAGTCTTCCCGTTTGTACCGGTTACGCCCACTAAAACCAACTTATCGGACGGGTTATCATACCAAGCTGACAGCAGTTTGCCTAAAGCCAAAGCCGAATCTTCTACTACCACAAAGGGCGCTTTTCCTTGCAGACCCTCCGGTATCTCTTCGCATACTACGGCTGCTGCACCCTTTTCGATGGCGCTTTCTATATAGCTATGTCCGTCCACAGCCGTTCCTCGTACAGCTACAAACAATGTACCTTCCTCTACTTTGCGTGAATCAGATTGAATCAGGAGAATATCCGGGTTGCTGCTTGCTTCTACGCCTATTGCTTTTGTCAGCTTATTTAGTTTCATTTTTTTCTATTTCAATGTAATCGTTATAGTTTGCCCTCTCACTGCTTTCTGTCCGGCAGGGATCGATTGCGAAATCACGCGTCCGACGCCCGACATCTTTACCTGCAGTCCGGCGCTTTCCAACAAATAGACTGCATCCTTGGCGCCCATACCTGTTACGCGGGGAACCAAGCCCTCGTGAAGATTCAGATCGTTGAATTTCACCTGATCTATGCTCGCTGAAGCCATTATCCAGGGAGACTTTGTATTATTTTTATCAATATCAATATCCAATTTATTCAATACTTGCTCCAGGGCCTGCCTCTCGCCTGCTTTAGGCGTTGGCATCATAACGGCCATTGAATCGGTATCCATCTTGCGTGCAACTATTTGCTCGCGTGCGGCAAAGATGCCTTCGGCCACTTCTTTTACAACGCTGCCCGACATGCTGCCACCTGAAGGATAGCCACGAGCCGGACGGCGGATAACGGCTATGCAGGAAAACTCCGGTTCGTCGGCGGGGAAATAGCCGGCAAATGATACCTGATGACCACCTCCCCTATACGTTCCGCCCTCGGCTATCTGTGCCGTACCGGTCTTTCCGGCTATACGCACTACAGACGAGTATGCCGGACGCCCGGTTCCGTTCTCTACAACCCCTATCAGCATACCTTGAATAATTTTGAGCGTCTTGTCCGAACAAATCTGATCGCGGACCACTTCGGGCTGAAAACGTTGCACCACTTTGCCGTTGCTCGTGATTTCTTTTACAAAGTGAGGCCGCATCATCTTGCCGTTGTTGGCTATGGCATTATAAAAGGCAAGCGTATAGATGGGGGGTATCTGCGTTTCATATCCGAATGACATCCATGCCAAGGCGGCAGGATACCAGTTCTTTTCGGTAGGCCTGCGGATAATCGAACGCCCTGCTCCGGGTATCTCCAAATGCAGGTCTTCGCCCAATCCTAAGCGGTATAGACCGTCCACGTACTTCTCCGGTGTTTTTCCGTATCCTTTGATAATGGTCTTTGCCACGCCAATATTCGACGAGTTCCACATGGCTTCTTCCACGGTTATCAAGCCGTAGCCGCCATGGTTCTGATTGTGGTCTGTTATCACTACGCCACCGTAGGGGAAGCGTCCGTTGCCGGTATCTACCAAGTCGTTGGGCGTGCATTTGCCATCTTCAAGCGCCACCATGATAGAGGCAGTCTTAAACGTAGAGCCAGGCTCCATTAAATCGGCTACGGCGTGGTTCATGGCTTCTCTATATCCGCCCGAAACCGTGCGCACCATATTGGTTATAGCCTTCACTTCACCCGTCTTCACGTCCATCACAACCACGCTGCCCGACCGGGCTTCCGTGCGCATCAGTTCCCGTCTCAGGGCTTTTTCGACAACATCCTGTATGTTAATATCAATGGTGGTACGTATATCCATACCATTCACGGCTTTTTTGATAGGCACGTCTTGCCACGCACCGGCTACGCGGCGGGTGGCTTTCAGGCCGGGTTCGCCCCTTAACAGGGAGTCGTATTGCAGTTCCAATCCGTATTCGCCTTGCGTATATCCCGATGAATCCAATGAGGCGTATACCCCTCCGATGGTGCGCGAGGCGAGGGAGGCAAAGGGCTGTTGCCGCTTAATAAAGTTTTCGGCAAAGAAGCCGCTTTTATTACGCCCCAACCGGATGAAGGGGAATTTCTCCATCTCTTTCAGGTCAGGATGAGAGATTCGGCTGTCGTACACTTTATAGCGCCTGTCCTTTTTCCGGAAAGCCTCTTTCAGCTCTTTCTTTACAACACTTTCACTCCGGTTGAATTTCCCGGCTATGTAGTAGGCCAGCGAGTCAACACCATTCTTTTTGGCTTCGGCTAAGGCTGCTGAATCAGGCTCTACGTTTTTAGCCACTTTGGGAATCTGATTGAAAGCCAATGAGTCGATGGCTTTTCCCCGAAAGTCCATATAGACGCTATAGAGCGGGAAGCTGGTGGCCATCAGCCGTCCGTCGGCAGCATAGATATTGCCACGGTTAGGATATATTATTCTGTCGGGTATCTTTTTCCGTTCTTTATCGGCTATCTTCTGCCATTCCGTTTTCTCTACGAAGGCTATTTTGATGATACAAAACCCAATACCCACCACTACCACAAAGAGCAGTAATACTACAATAAAGTAACGAAATAGAATCCAGTTGCTTTGTGTAGAAGTATCTTTTGAATCGTTTATATCAGCCATTTATCACTTATATAATATATAGGGAGGCTTGGTAGCGCCTTCCAGATCAATATCTTGTCTTTTTATCAGTTCTTCAATCTGGGAGAGCCGGCTGTATTTGGCCAGGTCTACCGAAAGGGTGAGCGCTTCGAGTTGCATGTCGTAAAGTTCCTCCTGCAAGCGGTCTATTTGCTTCATCTTCTGTATGCACGAGTAGCGGTTACCAATAAAGAAAAGCGTGAGTAACACCACCAACAGAATCATTCGGGTATGCTTCAGGATAAAGTCTTCTTTCAGTATCCCCCCTCCGAGAATGTACAAGAGGGAGAAACGCCTTTCTTTCTTTTTATTGTTTTTCTTCTTTTCGTCCATGGCTCAGGTAGTTTTAATAACTTCGGCAATCCGTAATTTAGCGCTTCGCGAGCGGGGATTTCTCGCCACTTCTTCGTCGGAAGGCGTTATTACTTTATGATTAATCAAGCGGAAAGGAGTTTGTATGTTGCCATAAAAATCCTGCTCCGTCTTTCCCTCAAAGTTTCCTGTTTTCAGAAAGTTCTTCACCAACCTGTCTTCCAGCGAGTGGTACGTGATGACTACCAGCCGTCCGCCGGGCTTTAGCGTGAGTAGCGTCTGGCTCAGCATCTCTTTCAAGGCGCGCATTTCGTCATTCACTTCTATGCGAAGGCTTTGAAATAACTGTGCAAGGAATTTCTTCTCCTTATCCTTGCCGGTATAAGGGCTAACGGCCTCCAACAGATCGGCAATTGTTTCCAGTTTCTTCCTTTCGCGGGTGCGAACCAACAGCGAAGCCAACGGGCGTGCCTGTTTTAATTCACCGTAGAGGTAAAGCATGTCGGCCAAAGCTTCTTCCGTATAGGTATTGAGAACCCCGGCTGCCGTACGTTCGGAGCGGGTATTCATCCGCATATCCAACTGTCCGTCAAACCGGAACGAGAATCCCCTTTCCTGTTCATCGAAATGGTGAGACGATACGCCCAAATCGGCAAGCAACCCGTCCACCTTTCCCGCCACCTTATGATAACGCATAAAATTATAGAGGAAGCGGAAATTGCTCCTTACAAACACAAAACGCGAGTCGTTGGGGATATAAAGCTCTGTATCAGCATCCTGGTCAAATCCATAAAGACGCCCTTCGTCGCCAAGCCGTTCCAAAATAGCACGCGAATGACCGCCTCCGCCGAAGGTAACATCTACATACACCCCTGACGGGTGGACGTCTAAACCTTCCATGCTTTCATTCAACAACACCGGTATATGGTATGCCTTTGTTAGATTCTCCATTTTGACAATTCTATTTGCGTTTTTTGTGCCTTTTGGACTGTAAAAGTACATATTAATATATGAACATTCCAAATACTTTTTATAAAAATTCCAAAAAGTTATCAACAAAAAAGATTAATTTACGATGAATTCGTATAAAGACACTCCTGTTTTCGTCATTGGGACACCCGAAAAATTGAACGCCCCTGCTTTTTAGCCCTTTTCACCCCATTCTATGGAACTTTTAAGGCTAATTATTTTTCAGATCTGTATGCCGTCAGGCATACGTAAACGTAGATATTAAACTATCGGCAATGGGGCTGAAGGATAAATATGCAAACTCTATTCTTGCAGCGTACGAACTGCACACAATAAGCGCGGGACACCCAATTTTCAAATATAATTATTTTCAGGTGAAAAATGTGACGAAGACAGGAGTCACAGTCATTTTTGCTTTCTATCAAATTTTACCATTCTTTCTATTGTTTCGACCCATCGGGTCGTATATTTATAGCAATGATTATCATATGCCCCGACGCGTGCGACCCCGAATGGGGCGTATTTTGCATAGGAATTTCAATTTTTGACTGTTGGTGAATTTATGTTAAATACTTTGCAAATTGTCAGGAAAAGGGGCTTTTTTGTGTTACGAGAAATTCGGAGTTTCGACGAAATCGGCCAAAGTTAACGAATATGTAAATAGTTTGTCGCGATTCGAGAAAAATATTTTGAAAAGACGGCTTCTTTTGGGGAAATCATTTAGATGATTTCCGGACGTCATCAGCATAATTTGGAAATTTCATTTAGATCATTTTTAAAATCATCTAAATGATTTCCCGAAGAGA
>BNTS01000074.1 GCA_025996775.1 Bacteroidia bacterium
ATTGGCGGCAGAAGACAGATAAAAGAAGTAAGTATAAAGTGGCAATTTGGTGCCGTTTGTACTAACAAAGATCAACACAAAACAAAGACTAATTTATCCTATTCTTAGGTGGGTCAATTTGAATCGGAGAGGTGGGGCAGTTTGAATCAGAGAAAGTGGGTCAGTTTGCGTAGGATTTTCCAACGGATACCTGTCAGGCGCAGGTGGATTTCAGCCGCAGAGATAGAACGAATCATGAATATCGAAATGGGCTATCCTTCACTGGATTTCACAAAGGACATGTTTGTTTTTGCTTGTTTTACAGGTATTAGCTATGTGGATTTGTACAATTTGAAACATGATAATATACAAACGCAGGAAGACGGTAGCCGAATGCTAATCTTCAAACGTCATAAAACCGGTGTAAATTCCTGTGTTCCGCTGCTTCCGATTCTCCAAGCCATTCTTGAAAAATACAGGGATTCGCAGTTTACCGGATGGGGCGGGAAAGTATTCCGCCTGCAAACGCTCACAGGTATGGACAAGCACCTCAAACAGATAGCAAAGGCTGCAAAGGTGGATAAGCGGCTCAGCTTCCACATGGGAAGACACATGAATTTTTATTCTCAACTGAAAACAAGCAAGTTACAAGAATATCTTTCTTGACAGATAACGATTTAGAAACGAGTTAATCTCATTTTATTCGTTGATTTTTCATATTATACAAAGAACTACTTTCGTGACAAAGATACACATTTTCAAGTCTGGCTCACAATTATATTACGTGTTTTATTTCTAAAAATTTCACACTATACAAATAGGTGATTTTTTCTTGTTCTAACCTCCGACTATTTTCTTTTAGAAATTCATACATACAAATTTCATTTTCATCAAGATTTGATAACATGGGAGGATTAGCAACCTTATTTTCTACACTCATTTCTTTAAATTCTTCATAAGTATTCATATTCATCATTATAGATTTTGTATTGGGGAAATATCCCTTTAATTGAGATAATATCTGAAAACCATGGATGTCAATGTCCCCCCAATAAAAAATAGATTTTGATTGTAGCCAACTCACATTTTTCAACGCATTGATTGCAAATCCTTTCCCAAATATAGCAATCGCATTTTCAATCGCCGGCAATGTGAGAAAGTTCATTTCATTTTCTGTGATATAAACCTTTGAGCAGTGAAAATCAAGAGAAATCAATTCCTCTTCTGTGATAGAGATATCAGTTAATCCGTGAAGATATTGATTTGCAATATCATGGTCTAATATCCTAATCCTGATCTGTATTGGCTTGTATTTTAAGCCAAATCGTTTTTCGAAAACTCTTTCATTTTGATTTTGAATATGATTATGAATCAATATATTCAATAATGATTGAATAATAACCTTGTTTTCTTCTATAAATTTTGTGTGAATTTCAATCGGTAATTGCCGTATATATAAATCAGGATTGGGATTAGAAGTAAAGTATCTACAGACTTTGAGTATATCATACCATTTTTCAAAATTAGCGGTAATTGAAGATGGATTGTTTTGACACCAATGATGGAATTGAGGAAATTCAGAAGTAATTTGCAATACATTTTTCTTAAACAGAGCAACTTCTTTTTCTTTTCCGATAAATTTTAAATAATTCTCTTCACATTCAAACGTAATAGATTGAGGCAAGCTCTGTAAGCCATGTTTCTTGGTATTAATTGTTTCGTAATGGATAGAGTATCCATACGATTTCCGATCAGTAGAGCAAGAAATCAATTCATTCAGCTCTTCTTTCATTTTAACAAAATCTTCCGATGGTTTTTTATTAGAGCGAATTTGCCTTGGAAAGAAACTTTGATTCGCTTCTACAATTGATTGCAAATACTCTTTATACAAAGTGTTTGCTTTTTTCTTTATTTCAGAAACTGTTATCATGATTGTTCGGCAATGTATTTTTGTCTTTCTGCTTGAAATTGCAAAATAGGTAGATCATAAATAACCGCATTCCGATTATTTTCTCTTTTTACAAAATGAACAGCAGAAATATATGGTTCAATAATCCCCGTTTTATCTTCAGGGGTAACACATAACAGTTGTAAATGTAACTGTTTGCAAAGCTGCATCAAATAATTTGCTTTTTCGGCATCTTGATTGCTGAATGATTCATCAATACAAATAAAACGAAAAGAATTTGTGTTCCGGCCTGTTTGACTGATTCCGAATTGATAAGCAATTGCAGAGCCTAAAATAGTATATGTCAATTGGGCTTTTTCTCCTCCTGAAAGTTTCCCTGTACTGTCATAGGTTCTAAAAATACTTTTATCTTCTTTGCGTAACTCTTTAGCGCTGAAATTCAACCAATTTCTGACATCGGTAACGTATCGGCGTTCATTTTCATTGTTTGAAAGGGTTTCTATCAAAGACTTTATTTTCAGAAAACTGTTCTCCAGAATTTGATCATCTTTTGTCATCAGATACTCAGCCATATTGGGTTTCCATTCTTTAAGGTTTAACCTGAATTGGCGGATCTTTTCTGAATTATCTCTTTTTATATCCAAAAATATATAGGTTTCAGGATTTGGTCGAAAATTGATTTTTTCTAAAGAATTATTCAAAGCCTCAATATTTTCCCTGATGTTCTCTTCTTGTGTTTCCAAATGCGCATGAAATTTAGTCATCCGGTCAATCATATCATTGTTGAGATATTTTTTGAATCGTTCCTTGTATTCATATAATTGTTCATTTTTAATGCGATTATATAATTCAATATAATCGGAAATAAATTCCAGATTCAAGGATAACTTGTCCGTATCACTTTCCCAATCGGGAAATTTTTCTCGAAGTTCTTGATTTGGTTTCTTAAATTCAATCAAACATTCAGACAGTTTATCTTTCGAATCCGCTGTTTTATCATTATTCTCTTTTATATTAGCCTGAAGTTTATCGCTTGTTTTATTTTGAACTTGCTCAAAGGTTGATAATGTAAGTTGTTTTACCGGTTCAAAGTTGGATTCGAAAGAGGAAAAATATTTTGTGAAATCCATATCAGAGAACCCGGACAGAAATTCTTCGCATCTGGTCAATTCCGCTTGATTACTAATGTATTTACTATTTATAAGTGTTCGAGCTTCTTTAGCATCATCTATGCTTTTGCTCAGTACTTTTAATTCAGCGAGCAATTCATCCAACTGTCTCTTGAGCGTCTCAACCCGATTGCTTGTTTTTATCAACTCTTCTCGCTCTTTCTCAATCTTTTGAATGATTAGCACGATTTCTTGCCAATTAATTTCTTGAAATCGTTCAAATTCAATAAGCTTTATGGCTGTTTCTTTTTCTTTATTCAAGCGTTCGTATTGACGATTATAGGTCTTAGCTTGCTTTTCAGCATTCTTTATTTCTGTATCGATTTCCGAAAGCGCGTTTTGTGTAATTTTCATTTTGTCTTTATTATCCCAACCTAAGACAAAATTTGACCTGTCAAATATTTTTGAACGATCGTCTTTTTCGTGTCGCCTGTCATTTTTTATTAATCCTGAAGATGTCAATGCTCGTTTATAGGTTCTGAACAAGTTTAAATCTTCGGTACAAACATAGTCAAAATGATTTCGTATCTGATTTTCCAACCAATCCGCATATTCAGACTGCCTATTGAGTTCTATTTTAGAGAATAGGCTATCTTGAACATCGGGAACAAATTGATTTAAATAGTTTTCATCTTTTACTCGTTGATAAACTATTCGTCCTTTCAGATTATTTTCGTTGACAAACTGGTTTACCTGATGATAAAACCGTTCGGGAACTATTAGCTGAAGGGCAAAATGGTGAAGAACTTTTTCAATCGCAAATTCCCATTTGCTTTTTGCTTTAGCTTTTATTTGAAGTAACTCTCCAACAAAAGGAATTTCGGCTTCGGAAGCTCGTGTTGTCTGTAAAATATCCTGACGAATTTCGGCTACCCTCCCTGTAATATTGTTCTTTTGTTTACGAAGAGTTTCCAACTCTTCAGCTTTATCATCATAATCTTTCTTGAGCTGTTTTACTCTTTCTTCTTCTAATATACATGAACGTTGAGCATTTGTAGCGTCTTGTTCTAATGTATCCTTCTGAACTTTAATTCTTTCTAATTGCGTATAAAAATATGTTTCATTTGGGTTTTCCTGCAGATTAATCTTCCGAATAAGACTGTTGTATTTGTTTAACGAGGTTTCCCTGCGTTCTTTTTCTTTAGTTTGAGTTGAAATTTGTTTCTCTAATTCAGTTATCCGATTTCCAACCTTATCTTGCTTTATCTCAATTATTAAATTTGTTCTTTCATCTTCTTTTATTTGAATAATATCTGTCAAATTTTCTATTTTCTGCTCATAATCATTTAGCTCCCGTTTTTGTTTTTCAATTTCGATGTTTAACAGTTCTTGTTTTCGAGTTGTGAAATAAACGGGGGCTGTGTTTTGTAACTCTTCAAATTCATTCTTTTTCTTACTCAATAATTGCAATTCTTCATTCTTTTCAACAATCGGATTTAGATATTCTAATTGAGTTTCTGCTTTGAGAATCTGATTATGCGCCTTTACTAATGACTGAAATCCTCCTTTCAGAGAGATAAATTCATCTTCTATGTTCGTTTCCTCCAACATATTCTTCCGAATAAAATCGTCCAGATTGCCAAGCACTTTCAGCCCTACTGTTTGACTGAAAAGGATGGATGCTTTTTCTGAACGCATACCGAAAAAACGTCGCATTGATTCTGCATATTTCCCGGGAGAATCAAAAAATTCTACTAACTCTTTGGTTCCATACTTGGGATACTTCTGTCTCAAACGTTTTTTCCATAGGCCATTGGCATCAAAGGGCGTAAAATCCTTTTCGATAGATAGTTCCTTGTGTGATATAACAAAATTACGCTTCATTTCTGAGCCTACAAACCATCGGGTTTGAGCAAGCGTTATAAATCGTTCTTCGTTTCGAAATACAGCTAAAATGATGGAATAAGTTTTTGTCTTATCGGGACGCAGACGTTGAGTTTCTCTTGTTTGTCCATTTTCTATTTCGCCGATTTCTCCTAATACATACGATTCTTCCGACCGTTCATCTTTTGTATTTGCTCCTAATGCTTGATTGTAACGACGCATACGCCGTTCCGGCACCAAAAGGGTTAAGATTGCTTCCAAATAAGTTGTTTTACCCGCTCCATTAGCTCCTGTCAATAGACTGGTGTTTCCTTCCGGAGATATACTGAATATTTGTTTATCAAATACACCCCAGTTGAATATTTCAACCCTGTGAAGTCGATAACCTGCTTCCGACGATTGAGTGCTAAATAAACTATAATTTTGATTCATAATCGGTTAGTTTTTGTTTGAACTCAAATAATTTGTCGGCTGTAATTTTTGATTTAATAATACGGCGAACTTCATATTTTCTCTCATCGGGATAAGGAGTTTCTTCTATCTTTTTAAGAAAATCCAGATTCAGCATGTCTTTTATTAGCGTGTCTAAATTTCTCAACAATTTAGCTTGATTTGATTTTTCCTTAAAAAACATTTCGATTCGTTCTCTGAATTGCTTGTGGGTAATATATAAATTCCGTGTTTCTGTATCAGTAATTTCAAATTCATCCATCCATTCCCGAAGCAACACACAAAGTAATGTTTGCTCGTATGTCAAAGGCATCCGTCGGATTAGTCCAATCGTTTTCCCTTCTTCGTCTTCTTTTTGTCTTAAAAATGCGTATCCGTCTTCTTCTTCAACTATAAGTTCTATTCCTATCTGTCGAAAAAAGCGGTCAATCTGAATTTGATTTAGGATCAATTCATTCCACAGTTTATCTTCGTAATAAACAGCACCTTGTAAAAGTTTTACTATCACAGAGGCATAAGGTAAAATCCCAGTATCTGTATTTTCCATTATCGACAATATATTATTTGAGGTATTTTCAGATATTTATTTTTCTCAATATCAAAAAGCAATAAATCTGAAATTTCTTCATTTACAAAATACTTTTCAGAAAAATTAATCAGAGAAATATAGCCAATGAGTTCGCTTAGACCTTTGCTAATCGGGTATTTTTCTATTACTTGACCAAGTGTTACTTGCTGTTTCTCAATCAATAATGAGTTTATGTTTCCAATCAGTTCTTTTATATTAATAGAGTCCGGATTGAAAATATTGCTCATGCTTTCTAAATCGGCTTTTGAATTGAATGTTTCAGGGGTTATATTAAATTCGGGAATAATTTTTTCTTCTCCCAGTTTTCGTTCCATCGGCATGTCTATCTTTGCGCCCAATTCTACTTTAATTCCATAATCTTCAGGAATTTTATGCTCAATCAGGCGAAGAGAAATTTGTTTAATTTCTGCTATTGTCTCTCTTATTTTCCGACTTTCTAATAAATGCTTTTCTGCAATAACCCGTGTTAACTTTTCTGCCAATAGATTATTGCTGTCCAGAACTTTCCTGCCCGATTGGAACAAAATGGTTTTAATTCGTTTCAGGTTGCGATTATTGTATTCAATACCTCTATCTTCTAAAATATCAGAAACCTGTTTAATCAATGTTTTTAAGGTATCCTGGCTGTCTTCGTCAATCAGAAAGTTCCAAAAAGCATAAAAACTCTTTCCTTGATCGCTCTCTTTGAGTGTATCCAAGGCATCGAACGTATAATGCAATATTCTTCCTTTAGACAAATCATATTGACTTTGCTTTTCATAAATATCTCTTGTAATCATTTTGAAAATATCCTCTACTTCCTTAAAATCACCAATCAACTCATTTGTTAATCGGGAAATATCTTCAAAACGGGATTGTATTTGATAATCTTCAAATTTTACAACATTCCCATCTCGTCGTATTCGACGGATTTCTTCATCTATCTTCTTTTTCCGCTCTTCAAGTTCTTCTATTTTCTTTTTCGGGTCTTCCGTATTGTTATCAACTAATTCTTTAAGTTTATGAAAAATGTCTTTGAATTTTGATTCCGTCCCGACAAACTTTCGTTCCTGCAATAAATCTAACATTTGGAAAACACGTTCAGCATGTTGAGTTAAGACATTATAAATTGTCTTTTCTGTGTCGTCCATGTAATTCCGCAGGAAATTATCATTTGTCCATGATTCAATATATTTTTTGGCTCTTTCGTAATTGTCCGTTCCAAACGATGTCAGGTCATCGTCTTCATCTGAATAATTCAGTTCTTCCAAGTACCATGCTAATTGACTTACCAGCTTTTCATTTAAGATACTAATTTCGCCTTGTTCTTTGAATTGGGAATATAAAAAGGATAAAATGAGCGGTGCATTACGAGATCGCAATAATTTGAGACTCGGGGCGCTTTTTAATTGTATTTCCAATTTCTGGTAGTCCATGAGCATAGACGAGTTAGAAAAAATTACTTATTGTTAATTTCATCTTCAATATCTTTCTCTATAATTCGATATTTGTCTTTTATATCTTCTCCCGAATAGAAATCAAGTAAGTCTTTTTTTGTTAAAGTTCCATCTTTCAAGAACTTCTTCATATACTCTTGATTAAATTCCATAAGTAAGATAGATTTTTCTAATTGCTTTAAGATAGCTTTGTTGTTTTCGATATTGTTGTAAACAAGAGATTTTATGGACAAGACCTCATTGATATCCTTTATAATTCTGTTTATAAGTATTGCTAACAACTCTTTGTCCAAATCAATTTGTTTTGCATTTAGAGCAATGTCACGAGCTAACATGTATGCAATAGACAAATTTGAATAGTCGCCCTTTTGAGAATCGACAACTGCAATGAATCCTATATTAGAAATATAACCGACATTCTCGGCATATTTAAGAATCGAATTATCAACCAATGACCTGTCAAAAACAATAATACTTACTTTTCCATCTCTGTTTGCTTCCGCTTCAATCAACTGACTCCAAGCTGTATCTGTTTTTCGAATGAAAATGTCTTTGGATTCTACTTCTCCCAGACGAATACTTTTATCGAATTTACACTCAATCACAATTCTCAGATTACTATCTCCATTTATTTCACAAACAATATCTCCTGTTTTGTTTTTTGCGATATTGCCTGTTGTATTGCCTGTAAGTATAGCTCTGTCTTTTAACCGCTTTTCTTGAAAATAATTGTTCAGGAATTCTGCTATTTCGTCTTCTGCCAAAATTCCTTTTATGGTCGATTTGTAAAAGAGTTCCTTCTTCATCTCAAAAATCATTTTAAGACTTTCGAGTTCTGTACCCAATTCATTGGATGTTTTAGACAAAAAAGAAGAAATTCTATCTTCCATTAAAGCTAATACTCCAATGTATATGGCACGCAAGAGTTTTTCATCTCGCTCATTTGCCGAAAGATTACTGAAATAGTTAAAAACAATAGGGTTTTCTATTTCAAATTCTTTGATTTCGACTCTGTTGAGTTGCTGGTTTAATTTTATTGTTGACATATTTATATTATACTTTGCAAGGCTTCAAAATGTAGCTTATCTTTTTTCTTTATATGTAGCAATAGCTCCTTACATGCACTACCTATGTCAACGATAAACTCACTTTGTTTGCCAATTCTATCAATATTGTTGAAATGACTAAAATAATGTAAGGGCTTTAATATTCTCTTTGATTTTTCTATCCCAAAAACCTTGTCCGCGCGGGTATCAACTTCGTCTGTTGATGGATACTTTGTCAGAGTGTACATTTCGACAAATCGTCTTAGAATGTTTGGCATTAGGAATAATTGTGAAGAGATATTTTGTTGTGAACTCTGATTAAACTTTGCTATCTCGCTGAATAAGAATTGATATTCAGACTGATAGTCGTTGTACACATTCGGTAATTTTTCTATTGAAGCTCCATCCTGATTCCTTGATATGAAGTATCTTGACTCTCTGTTTTTGGATTCTTTCCTATGTTGTAATCCATCTTTTTTTGGCAAATCTTTTAGTAAGTTGAAAAATTCAAAATTATGCGTAGAAACAAATAGTTGCTTACATTTCGACTTCCACATTTTTTGTGTTGGGTAATTAGGGTCCGGAATATGGTCGAAAAATGTTTCTTTTAACAATGAATTAATTTGAAAAATATGATTGCTATCCAAACTGGAAATAGGATCATCAATAAAAATAATGCAATCTTTTAATAAATCCTTTTTGTTCAAACTTTGCAGAAGGACGAGGAAGTGCGAAAAAGAAATCGTCATTTTTTCTCCTTCACTTAGATTTTTTGCAAGATTATTACCTCGCATTAAATTGTACTTACCAGATTCTGTTACACTTGGCTTTATTTGTATATCATTTCTCCCCAGAAAACTTTGAATAAAAGCTTCCAGTTGTGCACAACCTTCCGATACACTTTCTTTCCGTAAAGTTAAAAAATCAATATTCTTTTGATATTCGTCCAGTTTTTGATTCAGTATGTCAATTGACTTTTGAGCTTTTTCAGCTTTTAGCTTCTTTGCATAATATTTTTCTTCTTTCAAAAAAGAAGCCACCAAATGATTCTTATACAAACCTCTTTTAGATTCAACTATTGTTTCGAATTTATCAGAAAAAGCATTATTCTCTAAAATCAATTTATTCAACTTTTCTATAGCATCAAGAAGTGGCTGTGAGTCAATTTCGGTATATTCGATTTCGATTTTTTTGTATATTGATTTGTCTTTCTTTTTGTTTATTAATGATTTGATTTTAGATAATTTGGATTTATATTTTACCAACTCTTTCTCAAACTCTAATTTTAATAAGTTAAAATCAACTGAAAAATTGTCATTAAAATCATTTGGACTATAAGGTATAATTGCAGAATCAACAATGGATTCCTCCTCTCTAATCTTATTTAATAATTCTTTTGCGCTTTCTCTAAGTTTAGACGCTTCATTATTAAAATAATTTAGAAGCTCATCATATCTATCCTCTGTCAAATTATTTCCGCAAAAAATACATTTGTCTTTGGGAGAATGAAAATTTAATCCATGTTTTGCCCACTCGTAGATTTGATTATCTTTTTCAAGAATGTTAATTATGTTTGATTTTGCCGGAGTAAAACTTAATATTTCTTTCAACAAAGTAATTATCTCAGAATAATTGCACTTAAAATCAATAGTATCTAATGCTCCCTTTGCTTCTGTTATGAGAATAATTTTCCCTAAGGCTTCAAGTTCTTTCTTGGATTTGATAATGCAAACATCTATATTCGAGCCCATATAGTCTCTTATGCTTTTTATACTACGCTTATCAAAATTTATAAGGCTCAAAAAGACTTCATCTTTTATTCGCTTAGCTTCTTTTGAGAACAAAGAATCTTCAAATAAATTGAACTCATTTTTTGTTATAGTATATGGATCTTTTTCTCCTTTAATTTCGTCTGTTCCATTTATTTTATCAATTAATATCTGCAACTCTGCTATCTGTTGGGATATTTTTGCATTATCTCCGACTTCGAAAGCAATTGCATTAATATTTTCATCATTACCCCATCTCAAATTGTCTTTGATATAATCGGAATTGAATACTTCAACTTGATAAGGGAAATTATGTATATTACTCACATCAGTACGCCCTGTGTCATAGTGTACTTGAAAAGAGGCATTTGGAAAATCACAATGCAATTGTCTTTCTTTCAGAGAACTGAATAAGCGAGACAAAGTTGTTTTTCCAGAATAATTCCAAGCATAGATGATATTTTTTTCTCTAAACTCTTCAATATTTGGAATAGCACTCCAAGAGAAGTTGTCAAATATCCCCAAGCTGTTTATATGCTCAATTCTCTTAATCATAATCAAATCTAACATTGCGAGTTATATAAGCACTTAATCCGGACCCATTACGAGCAAGAGATTTCATTGTTTCAACATGATTTCTTCCTGCTTTTTGGTAACTATAAGAATAGGATTTACCTCCTTTGAACCAAATAATGATTCTATCATCTTCTATTTGATAGTAAGTTATTGAAGAATTTCCACTTCGATTTGCATATCGTTCCATAATCAATCTACATTTATATTTCAGCAAATATTTTTGCCATATCTTTGTCCCCTCTTTTGTAGTCATCACGAACCTCAAAAGTTTCATCTAAAACTTCAATATCATCTGCTTTGGATAAATCATAAAGCTTCCAACCCATTTTCCCGGAAGAAGAATATCCGTCAATTTGATATGCTCTGATTACTTCATTCCCTTTTGTCGTTACCCCATGACAATGCGGCTCAACTGTTCTGGATTCTCCTTCATAATCAAATGTTATTACATTCTGATTTTTAATCGCGTTAATAATTTCTGCATTCATAAACTTAGAATTAAAATGTTATTATTATATTCTCAAAACAACTCTTTCGGATTAATTTTCAAAAATTCCTCATAGGGAATCCCACCTGTACCCACCAATAGCATTTTATCAGGATGAAATTTCTCGTTGAATATCCCCATCCCTTCGTTATCTGTGCTGGCGCCGCTTTTCACTTCCAGCCCAATTACTTTACCTCCTTTTTCTAGGATAAAATCTACCTCATTATTTCCCTCTCGCCAGTAATGGAGATTATACCTTTCGGAAACCGAATGATTAAGCAAATGGGCACCTACTGACGATTCAACCAATCTGCCCCATAGCTTTGGATTTACAATGGCAGTCGAATAGGTTTCGTCATCTTGCGACGTTAGTAGTGCGTTATTATATACTTGGAACTTTGGGCTGGATGATCGTTTCCGGATTACACTACCGGCATATTTTTCTAATCCACCCAGCAGACCGCAATCAGATAATAATTTGAGGTAGTTCGCCAAAGTCGTCGTATTACCCGCATCCTGTAGCTGTCCAGTGATTTTGGTATATGACAGAATCTGTCCTGAATACAGGCAGCCAAGTTCAAATAGCCGTTTTAGCAATGCAGGTTTATCTACGCGAGTCAACATCAAAATGTCTTTGGAAATGCTGGTCTCTATAAGTGAATCTTTTATATAGCTTTTCCAGCGCTCTTCATCTTCAATTAATGAAGCAGAACCGGGGTATCCTCCGAAATAAATATATTGCTCGATTGTCCAACCAAAAGCAGTTTCCATTTCAGCAAAAGACCAGTGCCCAAGATAAAACGTTTCAAAGCGTCCGGCCAGCGATTCCGTTAAACCTTTCTGAATAAGAAGGCGTGAAGAGCCTAGCAGGATAACCTTGATGTTAACTTTCTCACGGGTATCTTTATCCCATTGTTGCTTAACCACTTCACTCCAGTTATCGATCTTTTGTATCTCATCGATCACCAAGAGATACTCTGGAGCACCAGAGGCTTTCATTTTCAATCTGGCCGTCTCCCAAGCTTGCATCAGCCATGCCGAGTTAGTTGCAGCAATAGCATCAGCAGATTCATATACATATGATATAGAAAATTGAGATAACAATTGGTTCACCATAGTGGTTTTACCTACCTGGCGAGGGCCAAGGATTACCTGAATGAACTTTCGCGGCTCTTCTATTCTTGATTTAACCTGTTTCAAATAAGGACGTTCGTACATCTTGAAATAATTTACTCAATATTAAATGCAAATTTACTCAAAGTTATTGGATTGCCAAAATAAACTGGATTTTTTATAAAAATCTTCTCCACTGCCCCACTTGTCTTCCGTACATTAAGTGGTCTGGAATCAGTTTAAATTTTCACAATAAGCTGGCTGCCACAGCCAATCGTAATTTTGCTGATAGCGCGGAACTGTCGATTGTGTAACGTTACGCAGGGCATATCCTCCGGCGAGATAGAGCTATGGAAAAAGCACATAGAATCAGAGACATATGAAAGAGGTATAACATCGCACCGAATATAGCGAATCGACTTAAATCGGCTTGAATTAAATCACAAAGTAATAACTCGTGTTAGATATGCCAGGCTAAGAACACTTGGCAATAATACACAAAAAACAAACAACAAAATGGAATTTATAATTATGGACGCAGCTTCATTTGATTTGCTGATCGAGAAACTAAATAGTTTAGTAGATAAAGCTAGTAAGATACACAATGGGAAAGATGCCATTTTTGAGAAGTGGCTGGACGGTCAAGAGGTTTGTGAAATCTTGGGTATTAGTCGCCGTAGCTTACAAACATTACGTGATACCGGAAAGATAGTCTATACAATGGTCGCACACAAAATTTATTACCGACCTAAAGATGTAGAAGCTTTTATTAATAATCATATTAAAAAATGACAATCTTATGAAACATAGTTTAATTGATAAGTCAGACGAGCGGATGATTTCCTTGTTGGAAATCATTGAAAAGCTAAGCAGTGTTTTGTCTGAAATAAATAAACACACGATGAGACGACCACTAAACGACGATTTCTTTCTTACTGACAAAGAGTTGTCTCAGAAATTGAAGATAAGTCGCCGATCTTTGCAGGATTGGCGAAATGAAGGACGGATACGTTATTATCAAATAGGAGGCAAGATACTTTATCGGGAGAGTGATATTCAGGCTTTACTCGAAAAGAATCTTCATAGTGCTTTTAGAAACTGTTTAAAAATAGAATAAATGAATAAAAAGGGACAATAAAACATTGACTATCAGTTGATTTACATGAATATTCTTCGTATCTTTATGAGTACCAACAAATAAAGAAAAGAATGAATACAACTTATCCAACCAACATGAGCGATAGTCAATGGAGTGCAATATTAGTGATTTTAAAGGACAAACGCAAACGAAAGCACAGTTTGCGAGAAATATTTGATGCGATCTTCTATATGCTTAAGACAGGGTGTCAGTGGCGTATGCTTCCCCATGATTTTCCAAAATGGCAATTAGTTTATTACTATTTCAACAAATGGAAGTTAGAGGGAACGATAGAAGAAATCCATGAAGTACTGCGCGATAAAACGCGCAAGGATGCCGGACGGGAACGTTCCCCCAGTCTTGGATTGATAGATTCACAATCCGTTAAAACAACCCGTAGCGGTGGTTTGCGCAGAGGGATTGATGGTGGGAAAAAGACCAAAGGCAGGAAACGACACATTATTGTAGACACGATGGGATTACTTTTGGCTGTAGTTGTTCATGCAGCCAATATCCATGACAGTAAAGGAGCGCCTTTTGTTTTATCGGAATTAAGATTCCGATTTTCAAGATTAGTCAAGATTATTGCAGATGGAGGCTATCGTGGTGAACGGGTGGAAAATACAAAGAAAGCCTTTGGTTGAGTACTTGAGATTGTTTTAAGGAAAAATGATTCACCTAAATTTCAGGTTATCCCGCAAAGATGGGTAGTAGAAAGAACTTTTGCCTGGTTTGAATCCTACAGAAGACTGAGCAAGGATTTTGAGTATTACACGGAAACAAGTCAAGCAATGATTCAGTTGGCTATGATTAAACTCATGCTTAATAGAATTAAATTATAAAATTTAAACAGTTACTTAGATAAATAAGCAGTTTCACTAATAAATTCAGCCGTAAGACTTCAATAGGATTTCTTGCGGCTGATGTGTTTATATGTGTAACTTTTCTATGAGAAAAATAATGATCAATTAGGTAACTAAAATCATGTGAGGCTGTGTGTGGTTTTACTGCAAGAATCATCTAATTTTAAGCAAATTATGTTGTGTTTGTGTGGTTTTGTTTTCGCTTGCACTGGATTCACTATACACCTTGCCCGTCATACTTGGCGCACAATCGCAGCCCATAAAGGCATCCGCGACACCATAGCCGAACGCATAATGGGCCACGCTGAAGGCAACGACATTAAAGACATTTACACCCACCCTCATGATGAAGATATTGTAGCAGAGATGGCAGAGAAGTGGGTAGTGAAATATTAAGTCTGTTAATCAGAGGGTACTTGGTTCAAGTCCAAGAAGGAGAGCGTCCGGATAGAGGTGGTTACGGTTGGATCGTGGCCGCTTCTCCTCTTCTGGAACATACAATTCACATACAAATCGAAGGATTCCCTAAAAATGGAAAAAGGAAAAATCGCATACCATTCTATAGAAATAATTGAAAATATCTCAGATTTTTTTCTTCAAGCAAATGAATAGACATTAACCATTTCTGCAGACATGCTGTTGATAAATAAAACACCACCAACAATAAAAGCTTGTGTTTCTATACTAACAGGTTGAATACGAGTAGAAGGAGAGGGGGGGAGAGAGAACTATTACATTGCAGGAGGCTGTTTTTATTCCCATCTACCGTAGTAACATTAATTGTTGCATTTCCTGCCTTCAAGAAGTTCCACACCATTAGAAACTGTAGCTACTGAAGCATTACTTGTCGCATCTTGACTATTTCTTATTGAGCTATTTATCAAAATGGAGGCAAGTGCATAGCAATCTACAATAGATGGAAAGTAAATATCACCAACTATTCTTCCTTCTCTTGTACCTATAGTACCATTGGAGATGATACTCGCATTTGCAACAATGCAAGCATTAATTTGTGAAGAATAGGAGATACCGCAAATGCCACCTGCATTTGCGTAATAACTAGAAGAAATCGAAATTTTCCCTGTATTATGGACAATTGCTAATGTCAGAAGCATATCCACAAATACCGCCAGCAGTATCAGCATAATTACCATCTCTATGTGAAGTAGTCTCAGGGGAAGAAAAAACTGACACATCTCCTATGTTATAGCAATCATTTATACTCTCTCCAAACATACGGCTACAAATACCACCACCAGAGAAGAAGGCCTAAAATATTCCCTGAGCATGAGATTGAAAAAATTGCGGAACAGGTTGCTATAGGGAACAGTTCTTTGTAGAATTACGGATACCTAATTGACTGTCAATAAGTTTGCTTAATCCAGAAGTAAAAAAATCAACCTGCAAAGCGTTGCAAGTATTTATTTGATAACGCTTTGCTCTTTTTTAATAAAATTTGATTGCGGATTTAAGGTATTTTAAAAATTAGTCTTTAAAAATTGCTAAATATAATTTGTCATCACGTTTTTCATTATTTGTTATTACTTCAGGATGATCGTGAATCGTTCTGTCTAAAGAACAATACGCAAATCGTCCGTCGGTAAACATCCAGCGAATGATGAAAAATACCATAAATTTGGCAATAAAACAAAGTGTTGTAACTATAAAATCAAATGTTTCGGTATTCAGGAAACCAACCGACTGCATAATTTCTCTATCTCTGAAAGGCGAGAAGAGTTGTATTGCAGCATAGAAAAACATTACTACCACAGCCATGCCGGGAAGACGAAGTTTGCCGTTGTTTAACTGCCCAAACAAAAACATCATGCTGATGCAAGTCAAAGTGGATACAAGTAATTGAGCATAGAATTGTTTAGTATTATCATCATTGAAATCATTGAAAATCAAGCAGTAATCAAGACATATAAAACCTATCGTAAAAATTAAAACAAAAATAAAATATAGAATGAAAGCGTTTGTATTTTTTAATTCTTTTTTCAATTGATTATCATTAATAATTTTTTCTTTTGTAAAATCTATACATCCAAATTTATTCTTTAAGCAATATAATCCTCCTGCTAATTTAAAAAGTAAGGGATTAACAAATACTATAATAAACCAACTCAAAATATCTTTCTTCTTTAGGTTTTTTCTTCTTGCTAATTTAAGACCTTCTCTAATAGATTTTATTTTCTTCCATTTTATTTTCCACTTTTCTTCTTTTTCTTCCTTTCTTTGTTTCAATTCGGAAAAAGCCATAGTACCGGAATATGAAAACTGATACATAAAAAACATCAGGAACATAAAAAAGTTTACAATATGTCCAAGAGCATCTTCGGTAAACATAAAGAGTCTTTTAAGTTTTCTTTTCTCCTGATAATAATCCTTGTTATTGATTGGTTTATTATCAATTTTTTTTGTAACAACATATCCCAAAGTTAACGAATCGATTCTAAATTTTGAAAACAATGTTGTTTCGCCTCTTATTGTTTTGTATCCATTGACCAAAGGTATTACTGTATCAGTGGAATTGACAATTAGCTGAACAGTATTAATACTGTCTGTTCTGCCTCGAACAATATCTTTAACCTGATAGGTAGAAAGAATAGAATCATTTAGAATAATTCTGGTTTCAATTTTTCTTGACTTTTCGTTCGGTTGGACAAGTGTCTGCTCCATAAAGCCTGACGTAAACATTCCGATATACAACAGCAACCACGTTGCCCACACACAAATCCACAAGGTGTGAGTCGCTTTCATATTGGCATTGGTAACTCTGATCCGGTAATTAATTCTATTTCTATTTTCATTTTCATTGATATAAACAGATTTGTTGTAACAGCTATATTTGTCTTTTTCTTCTTTTAGAAAATCAATATTTTCTTCTATCCATTGTTGCCAACGTTTCAGGTATGTATCCTGCTCGTTTTTCCTTTTTATATCATCTTTATATGGGCGTATTTCCCTAATATCTTCATACATTCCGTACATTTCAAAAAGAACATAAGTGATAAGACAGATATGCAGAATATGCATTATTTGCGGGAAGTTGTAGTGTATAAATTCCGGCACTATGGTTTTTAGACTACTGTCGATATTGACAATATTTGAAAGAATAAGCACCAATACGGAACAAATAGACAAACCTACAAAAATACCCTCAATCGTATTTTCCGGTTTAAACAGCTGTCGATGTGGCAATTGCCCTGTTGTCCGACTTTCTTTTTTGTTGTCTTTACTTAATATCGGCATAAAATTACGGTAAAATTATTATTTCTGTAATTTCGATAGTTTTTTCTCTCTTTTTTTCATTTCCACAAGTAGATCCAGTTCATCTTTTTCACCTGCTTTGTCATTGCCAAGCAATTCCTCCTCTCTGTCCTTATTATGCATTAGCAAATGCAATTCTTTAAAACCTATATTTTCCTTTTCCATTGTGCGCAGGTTGTTGATCTCGTGGATAAAGAACATATTCATATTTTTTCTTTTGGAAAAACGGAACATTACAAAATAGAGCGAGAAAATACCTGCAAAGCAAACAATAGCTATTATTTGGCTTATTAGTTCTAAATCTACATTTATTATTTCTTTCTTCGCAAAAGGCTCAAGAATATTTACACAAGCATATATGTATATCACAATAAATACCCAAACATCAAATATACTGCATTTTGTAAGATTATTTCGATATTGAGGATACATTCTACTGACAAAAGAGGCAATAGTCATTGCCGCAAAAAGCGAGGCAATAGAGTCAATAATCCAGTGTGCAAATATATATTTGTCCTCGACCAACATTTTTCCCACATAAATATCCATTAGTACAAGAATTGCGCAAAATGTCAGCAGTACGATAATGCTCCAACTTTTATGTTGCTTGTATTCTCGTGTAGTGGTATTCGACAAGTTATTATAGGAAAACATTAGCAGAATAGTGGTTAAAAGGTCAAAGAAAAAGGTCAAAGGTATTTTGTTGGGTTTTTGTAATCTTAAAAATAGTAGTTTCCTGTTGTTTATAATATTTTTCTTTTGAGTTGATAATAAGTATGTGACTCGCCAGAGACACCTCTGTTCTTTTTGAAAGAACCAAAGAATCCGTTTCTTCTATTTTTTTTCGCCCTTCCCGATTCAATTGTTTTACTATTTTTTCCGCATCAAGATAAAAAGAATAATCTGTTCCATGAGAAAGGGTTAATCCATCAGCAGAAACCGAGTCCGGAGTACACTTTACCCAATATGCTGCAATTTCTGATTTAGCAGAGTCTTCACCCAAATATATAAAACGGCTTATTCCGTACTTAATAGTTGCATCTGTGGTCGCATCTTTTAGTAAAGAAGATAAATCTTTAAATGGAATAACAGTATCTTTTCTTACAGTTGCTTTTATTTCTATACTG
>BNTS01000075.1 GCA_025996775.1 Bacteroidia bacterium
GGAATTTATAATGTTAATATTTGTTGACAAAACAAAGAGCTTTATACGCAAAAACTCTTATGTTTTACTCTACTGGGGGATACTTTTCAATTATTTAAGTGGACTACTTTTCAATTATTATTTACACCTATTTGCTGCTGATTCTCGAAGCGAGGGAGTTTTTTGTTTCCTATCTATTCTGGGCGATGCCTTTAACCATGCGGACTTGCTCTTGGTCTTTTCTGCGTCGTCTGTCGCTCGGTCATTTTTTGTTTCATCGGCAATATTGCGGTGTGCTTAGGGCTGTCAGGTTTTATGACGATAAAATACGCTCGCCCGTAGGGAAAGAGGAAGATTTTTCGCATAACCCGAAGGGCTTGAACTTTACTGCCCGTTAAGAACACGTTAGCACCTTTTTCGAATGAGAACAAAAATGAGCGGGCGACGGATAACGCCATAAATGACAAAGCCCTGAATAACGATTCTCATCAGGGCTTTATACTTATCAATGATAGTCAATTGAGCGATACCATAAGAGGCGGTCTTTAAATTGCAACCGATAGTTCTTCGGTCTCGTTCAACTTTCCGGCAAGGGCATTCATGTCATCGTTTAGCTTCTTATCTATTATGCGCGCGTAGATTTGAGTTGTCCGAATATTGCTGTGTCCTAACAGTTTTGAAATGCTCTCAATGGGCATACCCTCTGTAAGGCAGAGGGTTGCGAACGTGTGCCTGGCGACATGAAAGGTAATTTTCTTGTTAATATTACAGATATTGGTTATCTCGTGAAGGTAATCGTTCGTGTTTTGATTACTAATCATGGGTAGCAGTTTTCCGTTTTCCTGTGCATCCTCATATTTTTTCATGATGGCTATGGGGATGTTTAGCAAACGTACTTTGAAGGGGATACCTGTTTTGTTGCGTTTAGCTGTTATCCACAGGTGCTTGTCACTTCCCTGTTTGATATTCTCCTTTCTCAAATCGCATATATCCGAGAAGGATATGCCTGTATAGCAACTGAAAAGAAAGACATCCCGTACTTTTTCCAATCTTTCAGAGGCAAATTCCTTGCTGTACAATGTCTTTAGTTCGTCCTGTTCCAGATAGCTCCTGTCTGATTTCTCGAAACTCATCTTGAAACCGGCATACGGGTCAATGAATACCTCCCCTGTGTTCTTGATATAATTGAAGACAGTCCTTAGTTTTTGCATAGTCTTCATCGCATTGTTGTTGCCTGATTTATGGGTGTTTCTAAGGAAAAGGTAAAAGTCTTGAAGGAAGACTGTGTTCATTTCCCGAAATGGAATATCATTGATACCATGATGCTGTTTGAGGAAGTCGATGAGGCGGTTCTTGCTCAACTCGTATTTTGTATAGGTAGTCCAAGATGTCATGGTTCCGACTTTCGACTTATACTGCTCATTATACTTCTCAAAATAGAAAATGATCGTCTTCCCCTTTTCCTCTACACCCAACAGGGCATCTTTTATTTTATCGGGCAGCACATAGCCTTTCTCGTCCATAAGGCGGTTGTAGTGGACAGAGGCTTTCGCCTGAATACCATTCAACAGTTGGTTCAGGTTAACCGCTGAGGCGCTCTTACCTTTCGCCCTGCCGCCTTTATTGTCCCACTGGTCGGGCTGGATTTCCAGTTTGGTACTAAACTGCGCCCTTTCCCCATCAATGGTGATTCGTCCAATGATGACTACGTTCCCATTTTTCTTGGGGTTACTTCTCTTAATATAAAACAGAAAACTAAATGTACTTCTCATTTCAGTGTTTTTTTAGTTAATACAAAGGTAATTCAATGCATTCTGAATGGTACAACAGAAAGAGAGACAATATTGGACAGATGAGGGACTTATGAGGGACTTCGGTACCTTTTTTATGTTCTTTGAAACAGGTACCTTTTTAGTACCTTTGAGATGTCTTGAAATGGCTTTTGTTTGTCTTTCAGGTGAGCGACAAAACAAAAAAAACACCTTCCAAATCAAATGTTTGGAAGGTGTTGTCTTGTTTTGTCCCCGAAGGGTCTTTATTAGTACGTGGGCGTTGAGGGATTCGAACCCCCGACCCTCTGCTTGTAAGGCAGATGCTCTGAACCAGCTGAGCTAAACGCCCCTCTCTTGGGGGGACTTGTTTCTTTTAAGACAGTGCAAAGATAGGGGGTTTTTGAATATCTGCAAATGTTTTCATTGAAAAAATGCTGATTGTTCTCGTTTTTTTCCTTTGTGGCTACTCAATACTGTTATTTATGTCTTCTATATATGTTAGTATTTCGTCGCGGCCTTCTTTTTTCTCGGAGGAGGTGAGGAAGGTGGGGGGGAGTTCTTCCCAGGTCTCTAAGAGCTTGGCTTGGTATGCTTTTAGGTTTTCCATCAGGCGGCTGTGGCTTAGTTTGTCTGTCTTGGTGATGACGATGGAGAAGGGGATGTCGTTTTCTCCAAGCCATTCCATGAACTCGAGGTCTATTTTTTGGGGTTCGTGGCGACAGTCTATCAGGACGAATAGGTTGGTTAGCTGTTCGCGTTCCAGGATGTAGTCTTCAATGATTTGGCGAAGGCGTTCTCTATTGGCTTTGTTTCGCTGGGCGTAGCCATAGCCGGGAAGGTCAACTAAATACCAGGTATTGTTGATGATAAAATGGTTGATTAGTTGGGTCTTGCCGGGCGTTTGTGAGGTCATGGCAAGGCCTTTGCGGTTCGTCAGCATATTGATTAGTGACGATTTGCCTACGTTGCTGCGGCCTATGAAGGCATATTCGGGCTTGTCGCCTTCGGGACATTTTTGTACGTCGGTGTTGCTGATAACAAACTCAGCGCTCTTTATTTCCATATTCTTTTGTATTTCTTTTTGAACTAAACCATAATCCTGCGAAGGTGAGACCTCCGTTTATCATCAGCATTTCATAGCTGAACACGTAGCCGAAGTGTTGTTTCACCAAGTGACTGATGGTGAAGCATATCAACGGGGAAGCTATACATATATAGGGTACGTATTTGTCGCGGGGAAGCTTCTTGGTGAATAGTCCGAAGACGAATAGTCCCAGTAGCGGACCGTAGGTGTAGGAGGCTACCATGTAGATGGCGTCAATCACACTGCGATTGTTCACTGCTTTAAAAATGAGGATGATAAGGGCAAATACAACCGATATCATCAGATGTGTACGTAGCCTGATGTGCTTGGCTTTGGTGGCTTCTTCCTTCTGCACGCCAAGTATATCCACGCAGAAGGAGGTGGTGAGAGCCGTAAGTGCTGAGTCTGCACTACTAAAGGCTGCGGCAATAATCCCAATCGTGAAGAAGATGAGGATGGAGTGCCCCAGTATCCCCGAGGTGCAGAAAAAGGGGAGGATATCGTCGTTTAATGCCGGGAGGGCTATGTTCTGCCGAGAAGCCAGCGCCAGCAATAATACACCCAGCATCAGAAACAGGAAGTTCACAGGCACAAAGGCAAAGCCGTAGGTGTACATATTCTTCTGGGCGTCTTTCAGGCTTTTGCACGAGAGATTTTTTTGCATCATGTCCTGGTCAAGCCCCGTCATCACGATAGTGATGAAGACGCCGCTAAAGAACTGTTTGGCAAAGTGCTGTGTGCTATGCCAATCCTTAAACTCAAAGATGCGGAAGCGAGGGCTGTCCGTCATCGCCTGCATCATCCCGCCCATACTTACGTCCATCGCGTCTTTCACTTCCCAGATAATGATGGCCAGCATGGATATGAAGCAGATACACTGTAATGTATCTGTCCAGACAATCGTTTTAACCCCTCCCCTGAAGGTATATAGCCATACCAGTGCAATACTGATAATCACCGTCACCTCAAAAGGGATATTCCACGCATTAAATACATACGTCTGCAAGATAAGCACCACCAGATAAAGCCGCGCCGCAGCCCCTACAATCTTCGACAGCAGGAAGAAAGAAGCCCCCGTTTTATACCCCCGCTGTCCGATACGATCGCCCAAATAGGAATAGATAGACGTAAGTTGCAACTTATAGTAGAGGGGAAGCAAGACTTTAGCAATCAGGATGTAACCGACGAAAAACCCCATCACTGTCTGCATATACGTCATGTCGATGCTCCGTACCATTCCGGGTACGGAGACAAAGGTGACGCCCGACAGCGACGTCCCTATCATGGCAATCGATACAATATACCAGGGCGACTTTCGGTTACCCAGGAAGAACGCATCATTGCTACTGCTTTTCCGTCCTGTTAGATAGGAAATGAGCAGCAGCATACCGAAATAGGCTGCTATGATAAAAAGGATTAGGTAGCTGTTCATCGGCTCAATGCGCTTATTTCAGTTGTTCAGCCAGCTCTGCAGGCAGGTAGAACGTATTGTTCTTGTCTACATAAACAATGACCGAGTTGAGACGAACATCTTCCGATACTTTACCGGCTGTTACCGTTACCGTATTGGTAAAAGGTTTCACTGTCAGTTGTCTCGTCTTAGCTTTAACCACCAAGGTAGGCGAGTTTTTTTCGTCTGCCGCAGGCAGAATCTCGTACTTATAATCCTTGAACACATCCGTATGGCGGGCAAAATTCCGATTGGTTAGCTCGTCCAGCAGGTTGCGGTCGAAGCCAAAGAGAGAGCATAGGTAGGCATTCAGCTCAATATTGGTGTGCATACCCAGCGGAATCGTACCTTGCGGGTGATAGGCAGCCAGGAAAACATCCTCGCCCGTGTGTCCGCCGGTTGTAAAGCCGATGCAGGTTTTCGAGGTAATCAAGAGGCCGATAAAATCCGAAAGCGAGTTGCTGCTATACAGCGATGCTTCCACACCTTCGCTTGAGCGTTGGTCTACCGGGATAGGGCTGTTCTTGTAGCCTTTGCAGTTGTTGAGCGCCTTTAGTTCAGCTTCCGACAGTTCAAATCCTGCATATTCGCGGAAGATCTTTTGCACCTCAGAGGCCGGTTGCTCGTTCAGTTTCCTGGCAAATCCATCAGCCGTAAGCTTAAATTGGGATAGTGAATGGAAGAGCTGGTCTTTGGTCAGTTTATCGTAGCCTGTACAACGTCTTACGCCTAAGCTAATACCGCTATTGCCATGGTCGGGAACGATAATAACAGCCGTTTCCCCATTTTTGCGGGCAAATTCAAGAGCAGCGCCACAAGCACGGTCGAAGGCCAGAAAGTCGGTTGCTACACCTACAGGGTCGTTGGCATGAGCAGCCCAGTCCACCTTGCTTCCTTCTACCATCAGGAAAAAACCATTCTCGTTAGTCGACAGTTTCTCAATGGCTTTGATGGTCATTTCTTCCAGCGAAGGCTGCTCCTCAGGGTTGCGGTCTATATCATAATCCATTTCCTTGGCGCCATATAAAGCCCACATTTTATTGCCGCTTTCCGAACGCATACCGTTGATATCGTTTTTATACACAGCATATTCATTTGCTTTCAGATAAGCCTCGTCGGCTTCCGACAGCAGGCTGGCTCCTCCGCCAATCACCACGCTCAAGTCGTTGTGAACCATTTGCGGGGCAATCCATTCATATTTGCTGCGGTTGTAGCTGTGTGCCGAGCAGTCGGCGGGCGTAGCATGAGGGAACTCGCAGGTGAAGACCAGTCCGGCAGCTTTGTCGTACAGTTGTTTTCCGGCTTCCAGTACGGTAGTCATCGGCTGGAAGGCACGTGAAGGGTCTGTTGGGTAGATATCATTTTCAGGGTCGCTTTCCGGATAGGTAGATACATAGCCCGTGCGGCTTGGGTAACCGGTCATATAGGCTGAGGTAGTAGGTGCCGAATCTCCGATGGGAGCGTTGGACGAATGGGTACGTACCGTTCCGCACAAATAAGGGTCGATATTCAACTTAGGCTGATCCGGTTCGTTATACCATTGCAACCAGCGGGCGATAGAAACCGAAGCCAGCGACGTACCGTCGGGTATCATCACAATAATGTTTTTAACCGGTTTAGTTTCTTGCGTTTCCGCAGCTTTCGCCGGTACCAGGATGATAGTCAGCAGAAGCAGAAATGTCATTTTTCTTTTCATGATTCTCTTGATGTTATGGTTCATATTATAATAGGTTGATGATTTCTTCGGGGGAATGGGTTATCTGCTCGAGGGCGGATTCGGTTACTAAGAAGCTGTCTTCTATGCCTACGGCGCCTATGTCGGGAAGGACGAACTTTGGCTCTATGGCTATGACCATGTTGGGGCTAAGGAGGTCTTTGGAGCGGGAGGTTAGTACCGGAGGCTCGTTTATTTGGATGCCGATGCCGTGGCCTACGAATTTGGCTTGTTGCTTGGTTCCCATGAAGTAGGGGGAAAGGCCTGCCTTGCCGGCCATCTCCAGGGCCTTATTGTAGATATTGGCGCAAGGGGTTCCCGGCTTGGCCGTTTGCTGTACCTCATGTATGATGTCTAAAGATACCTGATGGGCGCGGTAGGCCAAGTCAGGTAGCTTGCCGATGGAGAAGGTACGCGTCATATCTGTCATATAGGTGGTGAAGTTGCCAGCCATATCCACCATCACGGAGATTCCTTCTTTCAGTGGTGTGCCGTTGGCGCCAATGGGAGCCGAGGAGTTTATACCTCCTCCGCCCAATGCAAAGTCATAGGGCGAGGGCGTCTCGGCATTTTCACCTGCCAGAATGCTACCCATGAAGATATCCATATTGCCGTAAGCGCGGAACAGGCCTATCGAACCGTTCTTGCGCATCAGTCGTTCTATTTCGTACTGAAAGTCAAGGTCGGTCATACCGGGGCGGAAGCAAGAGGGTATCTCTGCGTACGTCAGGGCATGATGGCGGGCGGAGATGCGAAATTGCTCAATCTCCCAGGGCGTTTTTATCATGCGTTCGGTGCGGAGTAGGGTGGAGGCATTGCCCATTTCCTTCGGATTGAATATGGCTTTCAGGCGGATATAGTCGTTATAGGATATTTCGTCGACCTCAAGCAAAAGTTTCTCCGGCGTCTTGATTCCTTTAGCGGCAAAGATTTCCGCTATCTGTTCCGGTTTGCGGATATATTCCACATGCTCTCCGGCGAGTCCGTTCGGGCGTTTGACGAAGAACCGGGGAGCGCCTTCAGCAGGCAGGTAAAAGTACCCGCTATAAATACGTCCGGTAGTGTAATACACATTTACATCCACTGTCAACAAACACGCGTCGGCTCCCGCTTTCCGCATGGCAAGCTGCAAACGTTCCCATTTCAGCTTCAAGTCATTTATTAATGTATCCTGTATCATGTTGCAAATATAGTCTTATACGCCGCTGAAGGCGGAGAAGCCGCCGTCGATGGGGAGGACTACGCCGGTGATGAAACTGGCGGCGTTGCTGCATAGGAACTGTACGGCTCCATTGAGTTCGGTTATGTCACCGAAGCGCTTCATGGGCGTCTTAGCCAATACTTTTTGGCTGCGTTCGGTAAGGCTTCCGTCGGGATTGATAAGGACGGCTCTGTTTTGGTCGCCAATGAAGAATCCCGGAGCTATGGCGTTTACGCGAATGCCGTCGCCATACTTCAGCGCCATTTCGCTGGCCAGCCATTGGGTGAAGTTGCTAATGCCTGATTTGGCAACCGAGTAGCCCGGTACGCGGGTCAGAGCTGCATAAGCCGCCATGGACGATACGTTGATGATGACGCCTTTCTTTTGCTGCGCCATGATTTTACCAAATACCATCGAGGGATAGACTGCACCATTGAGGTTCAGGGTAGTTACTTTTTCCCAATCGGTTATTTTCATGTCGTAAAAGTCTTGGTCGGGATTCAGCGTTGCGCCGGGAAGGTTTCCGCCTGCAATATTAAGCAGGATATCTATCCGTCCCCATTTGGCTAAAACCTCGGTTGCCGCTTTTTCCAAGCTTGCAATATCCAGTACATTGCCAATGACGCCGATAGCTTCGCCGCTTAAATCGGTTAGTTCCTTTATGCGAGCGTCTAATTGTTCTTGGCGAATGTCGATTGCTACCACTTTGGCTCCGGCTTGCACAAAACTTTTGGCGATACTACCGCCCAATACTCCACCGGCGCCACTGATAATGGCCACTTTTCCAGCAATACTAAATTGATTATTCATCTGATTTTTTCTATTTTATTTAGCTTGATTTCTGCCTGCAAAGGTACGATTAATTCTTTATCAGCTTTATTATTTTCTCCAGATAAAAGGCGTCAGTAGCGTCGAAGGCATTCAGCGCATCACTGTCGACGTCTAATACGGCCACTACCTTTTGGTTGCTGATAAGGGGAACAACAATCTCTGAACGTGAAGCCGAGCTGCAGGCTATATGCCCGGGAAACAAATCTACGTCGGGCACGATAATCGTTCGCACTTCTTTCCAGGCTGTTCCGCAAACCCCTTTGCCGTATCCAATCCGCGTACAAGCCACAGGCCCTTGAAAGGGAGCCAGCACCAGCGCCTCGCCCTTCACCATATAAAAGCCTATCCAAAAGAAGTCAAACGTCTGCTTCAAAGCCGCTGCCACATTCGCCATATTAGCCACAGCATCCTCCTCGCCGCCTATCAAAGCTTCTATCTGCGGAAGCAAGGCTTCATACCTCTCCTCCTTACTCCCCTGTATAATAACTAACTCTTCTGCCATAACAATTCCCTATTTCAGTTAAGAGTGCAAAAGTAGAAAAAAAAGAGGACAAAGAGATAAAAGACATTTATGGAAAAAGATGGCTCATCGGCTCCTTCGAAATAATCAACTGAATCAAACCGGAAACCTTAAGAACGGCGACTATTGGGATAAAAAAGCCATTATGGAAAGGTTGAAGGCAAAGGACGGGGAATATAACTACTCCCCGTCCCCTTTTCCTGACTTTGACAATGCGACACCCTTAAACGGATTTTCAAAAAATTTCGTCAAAGAGTGTGGCTATGGACTTGTGTCTTGGGGTTAGCAACATCGTCTTTGTCATCGTTTCATTGCAGATTGGCAATTTGATTTTCAATGTGGTTATCATCTTTGCAATGTCTAAAACTTTATCAACACTCATGTTTATGCCCCCTGTTTTCAGTATTCTTTCAAGTTCCTTCTATACTTTGTAAGCCACAAAAGATGCTTTGATTTAGGGGAATATGAGGACAAAGGTTGTTTCTTGGGATGTAGGCGAGGTACGGAGAGTGATGGCGCCTCCTGAGAGGCGCATGATTTGGCGGGAGATGGAGAGGCCTATGCCACTGCCGCCCTCTTTGGTAGTAAAGAAGGGGATGAAGATGTGGTCGGCTTCTTCAGGAGGGATTACGGGGCCGTTATTGCTTACCTCAATGATGACGGCTTCTTCTTCGTTGCAGTAGGCTTTGAGACAGATATGTCCGTCGGGCTGGTTGTTGCCGATGGCTTGCATGGCATTCTTCAGCAGGTTGAGCACTACCTGGCTTATCAGGTTTTCGTCGGCATAAACAATCAGGTCGTCGGGCTGCACGTCGAGGGTGATCCGCACATCGGGATAGTCGTACTGGTAGGTGGCTAATTGAATCATTCGTGCGGCAAACTTCTGCACATAGAACAGCGAGGGACGGGGCTTCGGGATATGGGTGAAACGACGATATGATTCTACGAACGAGATCAGGCTCTTGCCCGTTGTGCTGATTGTCTCCAAGCCACTTTGAATCTCCGGTTTGGCATCGCCATGGAGGGAGATGAGGGTGTCGCTCAGCGAAGTAATGGGGGTTACGGCATTCATAATCTCGTGCGTCAGAACGCGGGTGAGACGTACCCATGAATCTATTTCCTTGTCGTCGAGTTCGCTATTGATGTCGTTGATGGCCAGGATACGCACATGTTTGTCGCGCAAGCTCATTTCGGAAACACGGATGGAGAGATGAACCGTTCCGCGTTCATTGGAGTACGATATATGATGTTTGCCACCCGACTGGATAGCGGTGATTACTTCCTCCAGCTTCTCGTCTATCTGCCGTAGTTGCTTTACGTGGGTTAATACGGAAAGACCCATGAGACGGAGGGCTTCATTGTTGGTCTGGTAGATGTATCCGTTGTCGTCTATCACGATAATGCCTGTACTGACACTGTTCATTATCAGCTCGTAGTACCTCTCCTTTTGGATGGCGTCGGCCTGTGCCTGGAAGAGGATTTGGGTGATACGATTCAGTGAGCTGTTTATTATCTTATCGTTATAGAACTGTGAGGTTTCGGCATATTTGAAGGCATGGTCGGCATTGTCGATGGCGTCGAACATAAAGGCTACCTTCTGGGCGCTCCGGCGAAAGAGTTTCCGCATTAACTGCAAGGCGTAGAGCCATACTACCATAATCAGTCCGAACGCAATCCACTCATGCAACACGGCTAAGTAGACGCCGCCTGCTGTTAGTATCAGCAGCAGTGACAAGCGGAGCGTCAGGCTATTGTAGAATCCTTTCAGCATTACAATTCGTACCGTTTAATCTTGTTGTACAGCGTTTGCCTTGATATGCCCAATTGTTCGGCCACCAGCGAGAGGTTGCCTCCATGCTTATTCATGGCGCTCTTAATCATTTTATACTCCATTTCTTCCAACGTAGCCGCTTCATTGAGGGGAGTAGGTTGTGGGGCTTTCTTACGGGGGAAGTCGAAGTATTCAGCCTCAATGGTATCTCCGTCGGATATGATGACGGTTTTCTCTATCGTATGCTGAAGTTCGCGAATATTGCCAAACCAGAGCTGGGCTTTGAGTTTCTCTTTGGCGGCTTCGCTAAGACGGGTGGTTGTTTTGCCGTAAGCCTCGGCATAATGGGCCAAGAAACGTTCGGCCAAGGGGACGATGTCTTCCGGACGTTCGCGCAGAGGGGGCAACTCCACCTGTATGGTATTGATGCGGTAGAGTAAGTCCTCACGGAACAGCGCCTTGTCAACCATCTCATGCAGCTTCTTATTGGTGGCAGAGATGAGGCGTATATTGACAGGGATGGGGATGTTGCTACCTACACGGGTGATACTGCGACTTTGGAGGGCGGTGAGCAACTTGGCCTGCAGGTGGTAGGGCAGGTTGCCAATCTCGTCGAGGAAGAGGGTACCACGGTCGGCAGCCTCAAATTTACCGGGGCGGTCGGTGCATGCATCGGTGAAGGCACCTTTGATATGGCCAAAGAGTTCGCTTTCAAACAATGTCTCGGTGATGGCACCCATATCTACGGGAATCATAGGCTCTTTCTTGCGGTTGGAAAGGGCGTGTACTTCTTTGGCCAGTACTTCTTTGCCCGTTCCATTCTCGCCCGTTATGAGGATGTTGACGTCTGTCCGCGCCACCTTCTCTATCAGCGTGCGGAGTTGTAGCATAGGTTCGGAATATCCCCAGTACATATGTAGAGACGTTGCATGCAATGTCCCTACATGCAACATCTCCGCATGTGTGGGGTTATTATTGGATATACATTTCTGCAACGTCCCGACCAACTGGGTGTTATCCCAGGGTTTGACAACAAAATCGGCAGCGCCTTCCTTCATACCTCTGACGGCTAAGTTTATATCAGCATAGGCTGTGAATAGCACTACCGCGATGGAGGCGTCCATCTTCTTGATTTCGGAAAGCCAGAACAGTCCCTCATTACCGGTATTGATACCAGCTGAGAAGTTCATGTCGAGTAGTACTATGTCTACCTTTTCTTCGCGGAGCGTGTTCTGTATCAACTGTGGGGATGTTAGGGTGATTACTTTCTTAAAGTAAGTCTCCAGCAGCATCCTCACAGCCGTCAGTATCGCTTTATTGTCGTCAACAACTAATATAGTTCCTTTCTTCATCAATATCCAAAGATTTCTTCTTGTTTCAGGATTGTTACCTTGCCGAGGGTGTTTAGGGTCTTCAAGTCAAGATCCTTGACATCGCCGAGGATGCAATAGGTCAGGGGCAGGTCTTTTATATACTTCTGCTGGAATGACTTTACTGTCTCGATGGTGTAGGAGGGTATCTTGTCGAAGAGTTCCTTTCGGCTGTCGGTGGTATAGCCAAATTCCTTGGCTTCAAGATAGTTCCAGAGGATATCATCGCGTAGAATACGTTCGGTCCTGATGTCAGTGATAATGCTCTCTTTGGCCAGGCTGAAGGCTTTTTCGGATTCGGGCATAATGTTCAGTATCTCGTTGAAGGCAGCTATGGCATCCTTCGTCTTATCGTTCTGGGTAGCAATGAAGGTGGTTAGGAAATACGAACGTTCGGGCTTGCCGGGACGTTGGTATCCTGCACTGGCAGAATAGGCCAGACCACGTGCTTCGCGCATTTCCTGGAATACGATGCTGTTCATGCCTCCGCCAAAATAGCTATTGTAGAGAATCCTCTCCGGTTCCAGCGCTTTATCAAAACCTCCGCCTTTATGGAACATAGAGAGGTAGATTTGCTTAGCGTCGTATTGAGCCAGCAGCACTTTTGTTTCCGTTGTTTCCTGTTCAACGAATGTCGTTGACCGGGGTACGGGTTGCAGGGTTTCGGCTGCAGCGTGGTTGGTATTGATAGCCTCTGTTATCTGCTTCTCCGAGAGGGGACCGTAGTACAGGATGGTATGCTCAAAGTTCTTGAGGTTCTTTGTACGGTTCACTAAATCATCGGGATTCAGGCCCTTTAGCTCTGCTTCCGAGAGGACGTTTGTCGTGGGTGATTTCGGGCCATACATAGCATACTGACGCAGAGCGTTGAAGTTAGAGTTTTGGTTCAACTTCGCATTCTGACGGCTTTTCAGTTGGTCGGCCACCACGTTACTCAGGGCTTCAGGATCAGCTTTTGCGTCGGCAAGTCGGGCTTCCAGAATGGAGAGCGCTTTGTCGAAGTTGTCACTCAGTCCGCTAATGTACACATATACGCGCTCATTGGTGGCTTGTACGCCGAAGGAGCATGCCAGGCGATATAGTTCGCTCTTGATCTCCTCAGCCGTTTGAGTGGAAGTGCCCAGGTAGTTGAGGTAGTTGAAGGCCGTTCCCAGCGCTTTATCGTTGTTGTTACCCATCTCGAACACATAGTATAGCGAGAAGATCGGGTTGATGATATTTTGTTTGTACAGAAGAGGGATATTGCTCTTCACAGTGAGTTTCGATAGGTCTTTATTGTAGTCGAGGAAGACAGGCTCAATAGGCTTCACTTCTCGTCCGGTAATGGCAACCAGGAAGGCGCTTTCATTATCACGGTTTGTCGATACAGGCGTGATCGTGGGCTTGTCTATCTTCTTATCGTCGGGCTTCCCTTCGCGTTTGTATACGATGGCATAGTTGTCGTTAAAGTATTTATTGCAGAAGTCTACCACGTCTTGCTTGGTCAGTTTAGACTGATAGTCTATCCTCCCCACCTGGTCTTTCCAGTCGACGCCATTGACAAAAGCAAAGAGAAGAGTTTGAGCCACATATCTGTATTCCTGTTGCTGGTAGTATTGCTCAAGGCGGAAGTTGTTGATAACGGCTTCCAGCAGTCCTTCATCGAAGTCACCTTTCTTTAGCAGGTCGAGCTGACCGAGCAGCAGGTCTTTTACTTCGTCTAAGGTCTGTCCCTCTTTAGAGGTGCCGTAAAGCTCAAAGATACTATAATCAGCCAGTTCGTCGGAACTACTTCCTGCTCTCAGCACCTTTTGTTTTTGCACTAAATTAAGGTCTATTAGTCCGGCTTTGCCATTCGTCAGCAGATAGTCAACAAACTGCAGTGTAGCGGCATCCTTGGTATTGGCTCCGGGGAGTCGGTAGGCAATGTTCATGCTCTCGGCTTCGAGGCCTGTCACCACCTTCATGATGGGCTTCGTGATGGGCTGTTCGGGGTTAAACATCAACTCAGGCAGTTCTTTGCGTTCCATCTTGCCAAAGTTCTTGTCTATAATGGCTATCACTTTGTCGGGATTGAGGTCGCCCGCCATACAGATGGCTATGTTATTCGGTACATAATAGGTATCGAAGTACTTCTTTATATTGGTGATCGAAGGGTTCTTGAGATGTTCCTGGGTACCAAGCGTGGTTTGTGTGCCGTAAGGATGATGGGGGAAGAGGGCGGCCAGAATGGTATCGCTCACCCGCCAGCTATCCCGTGTAAGGCTCATGTTGTATTCCTCATACACCGTCTCCAGCTCCGTATGGAAAAGGCGAATAACGGGGTTTGAGAAGCGTTCGGACTGAATATATACCCAGTTCTCCACTTCGTTTGAGGGGATATTTTCCTGATAAGCCGTCACGTCAAAGGAGGTAAAGGCGTTGGTGCCTTGCGAACCGATGGCGGTCATCAGCTTGTCGTATTCGTTGGGGATGGCAATTTTCGAGGCCTCCTGCGATACGCTGTCTATCTCGGCATAGATAGCCCTGCGTTCTGCGGGGTCGGTTGTCTTGCGATACGTTTCAAAGAGCGCTTCAATCCGGTCGAGCAGAGGCTTCTCGGCTTCATAGTCAGACGTACCGAAGCTGGCTGTACCCTTGAACATGAGGTGCTCAAAATAATGCGCCAGGCCGGTTGTCTCGGCCGGGTCGTTCTTACTGCCCACGCGCACACCAATAAAGGTCTGTATGCGCGGCTTGTCCTTGTTTACAGAAAGATACACTTTCAGTCCATTGTCGAGCGTATAGATACGCGTATTCAGCGGGTCTCCCGGCACACTCTCGTATGCATACTTCGGCCCCTTCTCGCACGAAGCCAGCATCAGAATCGCCAATACAGGAATTAAGAAATACAAGTTTTTCATGACCAATAGCTTTAAATAGGTACTAACTAATAAATGAAATGTCAAAAGTAGCCTTTTTTTTTCGATAAAAAAAGAGGCTGCCTGTAAAGGTAGCCTCTCTTTGATTGTTTGCAACTATGTCATTATACACCCCATTGTTGTTTGGCAAGGCGTTTGTAGTTGTTGTAGCGCCAGAGGGCATTGGACTGGGCGGCTTCGAATAACTCAGTGGCTTCGGCGGGGTATTGCTTCTGGAGAGAAGAATAGCGTACTTCACCACTGAGGAAGTCTTGGAACTTGCTCCAGTCGGGCTCTTTGCTGTCGAGTGTGAAGGGGTTTTGTCCTTCAGCCTCAAGCGCGGGATTGTAGCGCCAGAGGTGCCAGTATCCGCATGCTACGGCATCGGCTTCTTCCTGTTGGCTCTTGCCCATACCGGCTCTCAAGCCGTGGCTGATACAGGGGGAGTAGGCAATGATAATGGAAGGTCCGTCATAGGCTTCTGCTTCGCGGATGGCTTTCAGGGTCTGTGCCTGATCAGCGCCCATAGCTATCTGTGCGCAATAGACGTAACCGTAGGTAGAGGCTATCAATCCCAGGTCTTTCTTGCGGATACGCTTTCCTGCTGCAGCAAACTTGGCGATGGCTCCAATTGGGGTTGCCTTTGACGATTGTCCGCCGGTATTGGAATAGACTTCGGTATCGAGCACGAGTACGTTTACATTGCGTCCCGAGGCCAATACATGGTCGAGGCCGCCAAAACCGATATCGTAGGAAGCACCATCTCCACCGATAATCCATTGGCTGCGTTTCATGAAGTAACTCTTCAAATTCAACAATTCCTTGCAGAGCGTGCAAGCCGGACATCCACAAGAGGTCTCGCCTGCTGCTTTTTTGGCTTTTACTTCAGCCAGTTTATCTGCATATTCAGCACCTGCCTTTTCTAAGTATGCAATGGCATCGTCAATCGGCATAATGCCCCATTCAAGAGCGGCTGCGTATTCGGCAGCAGCTTTTTTGCCTGCTTCTCCAGTATCGTTCCTGTTATCGAGCCATGCTTGTGCAGCATCTTTCACACGTTGTTGCGTCCAGTCAATGGCAATCAACGCTTTCGTTTTTTCAACGATGCGGTCGCGCAGCTTCTCAATGGCAAGATTCATACCCAAACCATACTCGGCAAAGTCTTCAAACAAGGAGTTTGCCCAAGCTGGACCTTTTCCGTCTTCACCTGTGGTGTAGGGGGTAGAGGGTACGGATCCTGAATAGATAGATGAACAGCCCGTTGCATTGGCAATCATCTGACGATCACCAAACAATTGGGTCAACAACTTCACATACGGGGTCTCACCGCAACCTGAGCAGGCGCCTGAGAACTCAAATAGTGGCGTAGCGAACTGTGAGTTCTTTACGTTGGCATTGATATTCACCAAGTGTTGTTTGCTCTTTACCTCTGTAGCGCAGAAATCCCAGTTTGGAGCTTCGTCTAATTGGGTTTCAAGTTCAATCATATTCAAAGCCTTACCTTGCTTGTTTCCGGGACATACATCGGCGCAATTGCCGCAACCCAGACAGTCGAGAACCGACACCTGGATACGGAATTTCATGCCGTCGAACTGCTTACCCGTAGCTTTCAGGGCATCGGTAAACGGAGCCTTAGCCTGCTCTGCTTCATCGAGTACGAACGGACGGATGGAAGCGTGAGGACAAACATAAGCACATTTATTACACTGTATACAGTTAGCCGAATTCCAAACAGGCACGTGAGAGGCCACACCTCGTTTCTCATATTTGGCGGTTCCCTGTTGCCAGGTGCCGTCTTCAATGCCTACAAAGGTAGATACGGGCAGAAGGTCGCCGTCTTGAGCATTGATAACATCTACTACGTTTTGAATGAAAGCGGGTTTATCCTTGCCTGTCCTTTCGTCATCAGGCAGGTTGGCCCATTCGGGCTTCACGGGGAGTATCTTGTAAGCGCCACCTTCGTCGACGGCAGCATAGTTCTTGTTAACAACGTCTTCGCCCTTCTTGCCGTAAGACTTCACAATGAATTTCTTCATCTGCTCAATGGCAAGGTCTACGGGAATTACTTTGGTAATGCGGAAGAAAGCCGACTGAAGGATGGTGTTGGTACGGTTACCAAGACCAATCTCATGGGCTATGCTTGTTGCATTGATATAATAAACCGTGATATTCTTCTTTGCAAAGTAACGCTTTACTTTGTTGGGCAGGCTCTTCTCCAAATCCTCGCCATCCCAAATGGTATTGAGGAGGAAGGTACCGTTTTGACGAAGACCGCGTGTTACGTCGTAGAGGCGCAGATAAGCCTGTACGTGGCAAGCCACGAAGTTAGGCGTATTCACCAAGTAGGTAGAGCGGATGGGGGTATCGCCGAAACGAAGGTGAGAGCAGGTGAAACCACCCGATTTCTTGGAGTCGTAAGAGAAGTAAGCCTGGCAATATTTATCGGTATTATCGCCGATAATCTTCACCGAGTTCTTGTTGGCACCTACCGTACCGTCGGCTCCTAATCCGTAGAATTTAGCTTCGAATATGCCTTCGCCACCGAGGGCAATTTCTTCCTTCCGAGGCAGGGAGGTAAACGTAACATCGTCTACAATGCCGATAGTAAAGCCGTTCTTGGGCAAATTAAGCGCCAGGTTCTCGTAAACAGCAAGAATTTGAGCCGGGGTTGTGTCTTTAGATGACAAGCCAAAGCGACCGCCCACGATAAGCGGAGCATTTTCCTTACCATAGTAGATATCTTTCACGTCCATATAGAGCGGTTCACCGTTTGAGCCGGGTTCTTTCGTACGGTCTAACACAGCAATGCGCCTGGCTGTCTTGGGAACGGCAGCCAAGAAGTGCTTAGCCGAGAAGGGACGATAAAGGTGTACTGCCACCAAACCAACCTTTTCGCCCTGGGCGGTAAGGTAGTCGATTGCTTCGCGGATGGCTTCCGTAACGGAACCCATAGCGATGATGACACGATCAGCATCTTCAGCACCGTAATAGTCAAACAGACCGTATTTACGACCCGTAATGGCAGACAGTTCACCCAGGTATTCTTCTACGATACCGGGAACTGCTTCGTAGTATTTATTAGAGGATTCTCTGTGTTGGAATAAGACATCAGGATTCTCGGCCATACCGCGAGCCACGGGAGCCTCCGGATTCAGCGCCCGTGCGCGGAACTCAGCCAATGCCTTTTGATCAATCAGGTGAGCCAGGTCGTCGTTCTCCAGCGCTTCAATCTTTTGTATCTCGTGAGAGGTACGGAAGCCGTCGAAGAAGTTTACGAAAGGTACGCGCGATTTGATAGTAGCCAGATGCGCTACGGCAGCCAAATCCATTACTTCCTGTACGGAACCTTCAGCCAGCATGGCAAAGCCTGTCTGGCGGCACGACATAACGTCCTGATGGTCGCCAAAGATAGACAGCGCATGAGAGGCAATGGTACGTGCCGATACATGGAATACGGTTGGAAGCAGTTCGCCTGCAATCTTATACATATTCGGAATCATCAGCAATAGACCCTGAGAAGCCGTGTACGTAGTAGTCAATGCACCAGCCTGAAGGGAGCCATGGAGCGCTCCGGCAGCTCCGCCTTCCGATTGCATCTCCTGAACCAAGACTGTCTCACCGAAAATATTTTTACGTCCGGCAGCAGCCCATTCATCTACATATTCAGCCATTGTAGACGATGGTGTGATAGGATAAATAGCCGCTACTTCACTAAACATATACGAGATATGCGCAGCTGCTTGGTTTCCATCACAGGTTAGAAATTTCTTCTTCTTTGTCATTTTACAATTATATTTATTTAGGTAACACTTGTGTCTATTTGCTAATACAAGAAGCCGAACAGCCAAAGGGGCATCCGGTTCTTTTCGCCAATTTCCATCTTGTCGATGGCGTAATACATATCAGGGTTGCTTTTTCCCCGAGCTGTTTCTTCTATCCTGAAGTTGTACTTGCCATCAATCAAAAACTGCGCATTGCGGTACCCTATATTCAGCTTATGGTCTTTGTGCAAGAGGTTATAGAAGAATGTTTCACGCAACGCCTGAGCATCCACTTCCGACGGGCGGATGGGAAACATCACGTT
>BNTS01000076.1 GCA_025996775.1 Bacteroidia bacterium
CTTCTCAATATAATAAAACTATATCGATTCTTTTTTCAATATAATAAAAACTATATCGTTTCCCTTACGCTCATGATTCCGTATTTTCTCTCTTCGTAGTCGTTGACGGTATTAATCCCTTAATACTACTCTTAATTCATTACGTCTTCTCTCTTGTACTACTTCTTAGTTGATTTGTAAATCTTTCAAAGAACTCCTTTTTACAACCCCTTTTTCGTCGTTGCGGGTGCAAAGGTAGTCCGTTTTTTTATATCTACAAACTTTTTACTGTATTTTTTCAATCTTTTTTTGAAAAAATGTGCACAACGCTTTTTCCTTACATTATATATATAAAGTTGTGTGCTGCATTCCCTTTCCTTTTACCATGATGGACAGTGAAGAAACTGTACAACGCTGCAGTTGTCGGATGAAGCGGAAATAACTATTCTCCACCGCAAATACATGCATTTTTTTTGGCAAATACCTTGATAAGTTTTATAAGAAACCGTTATCTTTTCTTCGTTCGACATCTGTCGAACACCTGTTTGACAAGTGTCGGACAGCTGTTTGACAGCAGTCGAATAGCTGTCCGACACTTGTCAAACGATGAAAAAAATACAATATCTGCAAAAAGTTTATATGAGAAATTCTTAAAAAAATGCTCACAAAAAAATCTATCCACGTTTACTTGTACCTCCAGCGCAGAAAATCATGTTTCGAAACTATGACGTATCAGAAATAAATCATATCTTTGCAGTCCAAGAAACTGAAAATAAAGAAAGCGTTCTTTTAAGTATGCCACACGTTTGTCACCAGCAAACAGGCAAAGTTTCGGTTTTTTGGCTTTTCATTCGTTACAAAACGGGGCTGACCGGTTTTGACAGCGGGTAGAAGTGGTTTGTAAGCATGTAGTGCGTGGTTGGCTTGCACTTAAATCTCAGACAGCAAAATATTAACTGGCGAAAACAATTACGCTCTCGCTGCTTGATCGAAGTATAGTAGATTAAAGCTTAATCCTTGCAATAGTTGCAGGGACGTGACATCACCCGGATGCTGTGGCTTCGAAGCGGTCCGAACCGGTGGTGCAGCAATATCGGAGATAGTTTAAAGTGAGCCTCGGGCTTTGAGCGAAACTCAAGAGGATACGGTAAGAGTAGGTGGCTTCGGTCTTGCCCTTACCCGACAATTTAGGCGAAGATAAACATGTAGAAAGCAAATTAATTCCTCGTTTGGACGAGGGTTCAAATCCCTCCAGCTCCACAAATAATACTGATTATAAGTGATTTAAATACATACACCCAATAACGTAAAGTGGGTGTATGTTTTAGTTCACTCACTATTGTCTGGATTTTTAACAATTGATAGAATTGTATGGGATGATTGGGTTATATTTTGTTATAACGTAGAACGCCTCTAAGCCTCGTAAATTTCAATAAACAGGTTTAACAATCTCGACACGTAATCCAAGCGCATCTATTATCCGGTAGAACATACCCACGCCTGGCTCAATAGCACCCTTTTCAATTTTGGAGATATAGGCTTTATCCCTCCCGATGCGTTTCGCGAGTTCCGCCTGGGTTATCTTTTCGCTCTTACGGGCATCAAGTATAACCTGCCCCATACAGTAGGCGTATGCCTCCCGGCGGAACGCCTCGCGCTCGAGTGTTCCCGCCTTGCCGTACAGATTATCCATTTCAAGGCTTATGTCCGTGATGTTGTTATTTGCTTCCATAATACTCATTTTTTAATTGTATCGCTTTTTTAATCTCGCTTTCAGGCGTTTTCTGTGTTTTCTTTTGAAACCCGTTGAAAAGAACCACAATGCAGTCGCCGTCAAATATAAAGAATATCCGGTAAATATTGCTCTCATACTCCGCCCTTAACTCGTAAATACCGTCGCAGATGAACTTCACGAATTTTGAGCTTATTCGCTCCTGCGTTGCCAGCATATCGAGTACATAGTGAATTTTCCTTTGCTCGCCAGCGTTGAGCGTTTGCATAAATTCCCTGTAGTAATGCTTGAAACCAATTATTTTCCGTTCCTGTTTCATGTTGAGGCAAAGATAATAAAAATAGCAATATAAAACAACTTTCTACCTGTATAATTTTTCATAAGGCAAGGTAATAGCAACTTGAAAGACATAGGCAAATTATGTGGCATAGACAATCCGGTGACTATTACATATTATAAAAGGCAACCAACGTATAGATGAAACTTTTCCCAAATACTCGCTGCTTAGCACACACGCCAGGCGCAAGACATTTATCTATAATGCGCTTATGTTGGGTATAACTCCGCAAATCGTAATAGAATGGACGGGGCATAGTGATTACTCAGCTATGAAACCATACATAGCAGTGGCAGACAAGGCAAAAGAAGATGCGATGAAGCTGTTTAATAAAAAAGTCCCCTAAATTAAAAAGCAGTAGTCTGATAAATTTCGTTTAGCTTTGCTGAATATTTTTTTGTAAACAAAAGAGTATGAAGGTATTTCTGTTTTTATTTAATTTGGCTGAATGATAAAATCAGTCCTTCCAGCTCCACAGACACCCCGGTACCATTTACTTGGTATCGGGGTTTTTCATGAAATTATCTGCCACTAAGCTATGGCTAATGAAAAATATTACTATCTTTGAAACTGCATAATTTAACAGAGAGATGATACAATTGATTAAGAGAGTGATATGCCTGGTTGGGCTTATTTTATGTACGAGTGGATTACAGGCTCAGAGCTTGGAGCAGGCGAAGAAGTTATTTGCCGAAGGGAAGTATGCCGAAGCTAAGCCGGCTTTTGAAAAGTTGGTGAAACAGGCGCCTAATAATACTTCATACAATCACTGGTATGGTGTTTGTTGCTACGAAACGGGGGATCTGGAAATAGCGGAAACGTATCTGAGCATTGGTGTGAAACGCCGTGTGCAAGAGTCGTATCGCTATATGGCTGAGCTTTGTTTTAATTCTTGCCGCTTCGACGAAGCAGCAGAGATGTACCAGGAATATATCGACCTCCTTTCCAAAAAGAAAGAAGACGTGGAACCTTATCAGAAGCGGATGGAACTGGCCGAGAAAGCGCAACGCATGGTGGAGAAAGTTGAGAATATTCAGATTATTGACAGCATAGTGATTGACAAGAACAAATTTCTGACGGCTTACACACTCAGTCAAGACGCCGGATCTGTGTCTACTTTCAAGGATTTCTTTCAAGCCGATGAACGCGTTACTTCTACCGTATATGAGAATGAGTTAGGGGATAAGATATTTTATGCGCATCCCGCAGAAGATTTTCACTACAATCTGTATACACAGTCGAAACTGCTGGATAAGTGGGGCGACGAAAAACGCCTTCCAAATAATGTAAACGTAGAAGGAAGCCATAACAACTACCCGTTTATTCTTTCAGACGGAGTTACCATCTATTACGCCTCTGACGGAAATGGCTCCATAGGGGGATATGATTTGTTTGTCACCCGATACAACATCAATACCGACTCCTATCTCACACCGGAACAATTGGGTATGCCTTTCAATTCCTTAGCCAACGACTATATGCTGGTGATTGACGAAACGAAAGGGCTGGGTTGGTTTGCCTCAGACAGAAACCAGCCTGTAGACAAAGTATGCGTCTACCTCTTCATCCCCGATGCCGGGCGAAGCCGCATAGAAGGGGAGACTTTGGCAACCAAACGCTCACGGTCAATGATCGCTTCCATAGCCGACACCTGGAAGCCGAATGCCAATTATACGGAACTCATTCGCTTGGCACATGCGGTAGTACCCTCAGGTAAAGAAGAAAAGCACAAAGACTTTGAGTTTGTGATAAACAACAACCTGGTTTACTATACCTGGAACGAGATTAAAAGCCCTGAAGCCCGTAGTTTCTACGAGAAGCATAAGAATCTAAACAAACAGATAAATGAACTGAATAAGAAGTTGGACGATTTGCGCGCTACTTATACTAAAGGAAATAGAGCAAGAAAAGATCAGTTGAAACCTACTATACTTCAGGCTGAAGAACAATTCTATAGCCTGCTCGGTCAGCCGGATGAACTGGAAAAGAAGGCTCGCAATGCCGAGATAAACTACCTATTAAAACTGAATCGTTAATACACTAAGTCATATGCTATTTGATATAATCATTATTGTTTTTCTCATGGTAACAGCGATTGTGTTGGTACTGTTGGAGATTTTCCTTCTTCCGGGGATAACCATAGCAGGAATAGGAGGAGCGCTTTTTGCTATGGGAGGTGTGGTTTATGCCTATACGGTAGACACCACGATAGGACATATCACGCTGATAAGTTCCACCGTAGCTTTCGGGATAGCCTTTGCCTGGCTGCTTCGCTCTAAATCGTTCAGCAAAGTTGCCCTGAATACGGATATAGACTCGAAACTGACCTCGAGTCGCGACTTAGGCATTCAGCCCGGCGACGAAGGCATAAGCTTGTCTCGCCTGGCACCCATCGGGAAAGCCAAGTTTAACGATATCGTGGTTGAAGCCAAGTCAATAGGCGACTTTATCGATGAAAACACCCTGATTGTCGTTCTGCGCGTAGATGGTTATAACGTAGTGGTGACAACGATAGATGAAATTACTCAGATTAATAATACTCAAAATGATAATACTCACATTTAAATTAATATTGGTATGAATGAAGCAACTTTTTTACCCGTAATGCTATTGGGAGTAGCGATTGTGCTATTGATAATCTTCTTTTACTATGTGCCGTTCCTGCTATGGATTTCGGCAAAAGTGTCGGGCGTCAACATTTCGTTGATTCAATTGTTCCTGATGCGTATTCGTAAAGTACCGCCCAGTGTGATAACCCGTGCGCTGATCGAAGCGTACAAAGCCGGTATAAAATCCCTTACACGTGATGAACTGGAGGCTCACTACCTGGCCGGCGGACATGTAGAAAGAGTAGTCCATGCCTTAGTATCTGCTTCGAAAGCGAACATTGACTTATCGTTCCAGATGGCTACGGCAATAGATTTGGCCGGTCGCGATGTATTTTTGGCCGTACAAATGTCAGTAAATCCAAAAGTGATTGATACGCCTCCGGTAACGGCAGTAGCCAAAGATGGTATCCAGTTGATAGCCAAAGCACGTGTAACCGTGCGTGCCAACATCAAACAGTTGGTAGGTGGAGCCGGTGAAGAAACCATCCTGGCTCGTGTAGGTGAGGGCATCGTCTCGTCTATCGGTTCTTCAGAAAATCACAAATCGGTACTCGAGAATCCGGATTCTATCTCCAAATTAGTGCTTCGCAAGGGATTGGATGCCGGAACAGCCTTTGAGATCTTGTCAATCGACATCGCCGATATAGATATAGGTAAGAACATCGGTGCCGCCCTGCAAATGGATCAGGCACAGGCAGACAAGAACATTGCCCAGGCTAAAGCAGAAGAGCGTCGCGCAATGGCCGTAGCTCTGGAACAGGAAATGAAAGCCAAAGCCCAGGAAGCTCGCGCCAAGGTAATCGAGGCCGAAGCCGAAGTGCCCAAAGCTATGGCAGACGCCTTCCGTTCAGGTAATCTGGGCATTATGGACTATTACAAAATGAAGAATATAGAGGCCGATACTTCGATGCGCGAAACAATCGCCAAGCCCAGCAGCGGCCCGTCTAAACCGATTAAAGATTAAAAACAAAACGATATGAGAATAATACCTCCGTCGGAACTAATTATTAATGAAGATGGAAGCGCCTTCCATCTTCATTTAAAACCGGAATACCTGGCTGATAAAGTAATCTTAGTGGGAGACCCTGACAGGGTTTCAACCATTGCCGACTATTTTGATACGCGTGAATGTGCAGTATCCAGTCGCGAATTTCACTCCATCACCGGTAGCTATAAGGGTAAACGCCTTTCCATAGTATCCCACGGCATTGGGACAGACAACATAGACATCGTATTAACAGAGCTTGATGCATTGGCGAATATAGACTTTGTCTCTCGCACAGTGAAGCCTGAATTCAGACAACTCACGTTGGTGCGCATAGGAACCTCCGGCGGACTACAGCCCTTTGTACCCATCGGCACCTATGTAGCAGCCGAAAAGTCGATAGGGTTTGATGGCGTAGTATATTTCTACCGGCAAAACGAAGAAGTACGTGATAAAGCTTTTGAAGCAGAATTACTGACACAACTGAGCTGGAAACCGACACGCACCCTGCCTTATGTTGTAGCAGCCGATGCCTCTCTGCTGGAACAAATAACCAAAAACGATATTATCCGTGGCGTAACAATAGCCGCCAATGGATTTTATGGGCCACAAGGACGCGAAGTACGCCTTCCCCTGACCGACCCTGATTTGAATAATAAGATAGAAGCCTTTGAATATCAAGGGAAGAAGATCACCAACTACGAGATGGAAAGTTCTTCCTTAGCCGGATTAGCGGCCATGATGGGCCACCGTGCCCTCACCGTTTGCTGCATCATAGCCGGGAGAGTAGCTCAGGACATGAATACATCCTACAAAGGCTCACTCACAGGCCTGATTGAAACGGTTTTGGAACGGATTTGATGACTTACAATTTCGGAAGTTCCCATGGAGCGCGGTAGTATGCCCGCGCCAGCACTCCGGCTTCCGAATCTCCTACAATTTGGTTTTTCGCATTATCCCATTGTATCTCACGTTGTACACGGCAGGAGATATTTGCAAGGTGAGCCATCTTGGCAACCTTGGCACCGATGGAAATATCCGCATTAGGCATCTCCCTGGTTCTGATACAATGGAGGAAATTACCTACATGGTTATATAGTCCCTTACCTTCGCCTTTATTAAACGGTACAGCCTGCATCCTTGGTACATTATTCACGACAACAGGTATCACTTCCCAACCTGCACGGGTAAGCAGTAACGTTCCATTTTCACCATAGAAAGCCAGTCCTTCCTTTTTATCAAATAATCCGTGATTGATGCCACAAGCATGATCCCAGATAATATTAAATCCTTTGTACTTATAAGTAGCCATCAAGGTGTCAGGCGTTTCCATGGCATCCGTCGGGTAAGCAAATTTACCTCCTGAACCGAATGTATTAGTTGGCAAATCAGCGCCCATGCCTTCAAGAGCATAATCCAGCAGGTGAACACCCCAATCCGACATCAGACCTCCGGCATAATCCCAGAAGAAGCGGAAGTTATAATGAAACCGATACTCGTTGAACGGACGCTTAGGAGCCGGGCCTAACCACATATTATAGTCCACACCGGCCGGAGGCGTGCTATCCGGCTTAATGGGAAGAGTGGGTTTACTATCCTGATAAGCCCAAACTTTCACAGTACGAATACGGCCGATATGCCCCTCGCGCAGATAATTAGCGGCAGCGTTCCAATGGGGGTCACTGCGTTGCCATTGACCAACCTGCACAACCCGCTTGTATTGGCGAGCAGCTCTAACCATCAAATCACATTCCTCAATGGTATTCGAGAGCGGTTTTTCCACATACACATCTTTTCCCGTTTGGCCTGCAGATACCATCGGGAGACAATGCCAATGGTCAGGAGTACCAATAATAACAGCATCTGCATCCTTCAAATCAATCACTCGTCGCCAATCCTTAAACAAGTTGGGTACTTTCTTCCCCGTTATTTTAAGTACGTCGGCTGCGCGTTTATTAAGCCATTCGTCGTCAACATCGCACAACGCAACACATTCCACCTCCGGATACTTCAGAAAGGTGCTTAGATTATCAAAGCCTTGACTACGGCAACCTATAAGCGCTACTTTTATTTTATTACTGGGAGCCGTTTTTCCATAAATGGATTGATAAGCCCCTCCTAATAATGGTGTTACACTAAAACCTGCCGCGGTTAATGCGGACTTTTGTAAAAAATCTCTTCTGTTCATATTCTTTTTTTTCTTGGTTAGGAAGATTGGTAAATTCATTACAAAACATTACTTTTGTGCAAGTTTACGAAAAAAAGAAGACAAACAATGAACTTTGTTAATATTAAAGCATGATAGTTAGTAAAAACAATCATAACTGGTACGTTTTATACACTGCAGCCCGTGCCGAGAAGCAAGTCAATGATAGAATTAAACTACAAGGAATAGAATGTTGGCTACCTTTACACCGGACACCACGGGCATGGTCTGACCGCGTGAAGATGGTAGACGTCCCCCTTTTTCGCTCCTATATATTTGTAAGATGCACAGAACCGGAATTGCGTACCCTCACGAAAGTATATGGAGTAGCACGTATCGTATTTTATGATGGAAAGCCGGCCATCATCCGCCAGAAAGAGATAGACGCTATTAAAGAATTTCTTGAACAAGCCGCCAACCATACACTGATAGTAGGCGACGAGGTAGAGATATTGGCCGGAGCGATGAAAAACGTCTCCGGAAAAGTAAAAAAGATAAAGAAAAATTATCTCATCTTGTACCTCGAGCAATTAGGCGCCATGGTGAGCGTCAAATTAGAAGAAGTGGCTCCGTTAAAAAGACTGAAGTAGTCAGAGTTGAAAGAAGTCTTTCAACTGGGCAAAGTCCATAATGATTACATCAGCAGTTTCGTCTCCTGTGTATAAGATCGATCCTTCATTTCTCAACCATATCATAGAGCAACCCACAGAAGTAGCAGGAACAATGTCTTTGTCGTATGAGTCGCCAATTACAACAACTTCGTCTGGTGCAAATCCCGTTTTATCTACTCCCAATCTAAATATCTCGGGGTCGGGCTTCTTCACACCTATCACAGACGATTCAATGATAGAGGAGAAAAATTCTTTCAAATGAAAGTCCTCCAAAACAGCACCTATATTACCATAGAAGTTGGATACCAAAACAAGGGGATAACGTTCCGCAAGTTTCTTCAGGATAGGACGAGCAGTATTCGTAGACATTTGAACGTAGGCATAACACCAATCGGCTATACCGGTTATATATCGAGGTTCAAGGTTTTTATCATGCAAAAAGCCATTATCAAACAGCCAATGTATCTGCGTTTCAGCCTTTAACCTGAGAACATGCCAGAAATTTTGTTGTGGCTGAACCAGCTGATTTTGTGCCAGCGTACGTTCGCCAACTATATAGGCTTTGCTAAAAGTCTTTTTGTCTACCGGTATCTCCAGGGCTTGATATGCCTGCCAAATGACTTCTGCCCAAGGCAAACCATTTGTATCTATCGTGCCTTCATAATCGAAGATAATACCTTTTATTTTTTCTAAATTAAACATACAAATATGCTTATAATTCAAATTCTGCTGCAAAGATAATTATTTTTATTTTTCAATCCTCTGAAAAACAAAAAATTGTATGCAAGAGTATCCACAATGGGTAACGATATAGAAACAAACGAACTACTTTGCTCTGCTGCGTTTTACCATTGTTTTCAAATAATTCACAAATCAAGTATTGCACAATTCAGCTCCAAGCTAAAAGCCTTTGAGAATTTTTACGGCAGACTGTACGAACGCGGCTACGGTGTAGTGGAGAGCGTCTTCGTCTAAGTCAAAGCGGTCGTTATGGTGTTCGGCTCCGCTGCCTAAGGCGTCGTTTTTTATGCCGGTGAAGAGGAAAGTTGTGGGGGCTAATTGGCTATACTTGGAAAAACTTTCAGAGGCAAACCAGATGTATTCCTGCCCTATCAGGATTTTATCAGGGTAAAGTTCGCTTACTGCCTTGCGAACAAAGCGCGTTAGCTCGGGGTCGTTCACTACCGGATTCAGAATTATACCCATATTATCATGGAATTTTACGGTGCAGCCATGCGCAGCGGCAATATCCTCCGTTACTTTGCGGAACATGGCAAAGCCTTTAGCAGCCTCCTCTCCATCAAAGAAACGGATTGTTCCTCCAATAAACACGGAGTTGGGAATTACATTAAAAACTTCTCCTCCCTGAATCTGCGTAATGCCCAAGGTGAGCGTCTTTGTAATGTCTCGCTGATTATTCCATGCCATTGAAATGCCTGTCAATATATTGGCAGCGGCAAAGACGGGGTTGACGGATAAATCGGGACGGGATGCATGACCACCGCGTCCTATCACATCAAACGCTACAGTGCCCGAACCGGCCATCATCGGCCCCTCCTGAATAAATAGTTCGCCTGTATTCAAATTGGATTTAAGGTGATTGCCGATGATAGCATCTATTTTCAAAGGTTTCAAAGCCTCAACCATTGCATCAATGCCCGCCATCGTTTCTTCTCCCTCTTCAAAGATAAAGACAATCCTGCCATTGAGCTGGCTTTTCAAGTCATTAAGTATTTTCATTGAACCAAGCAAGATAGCCATGTGTCCATCGTGTCCGCAGGCATGTGAGAGTCTTTCATTCTGTGAAACCCACTGCTTCTGTTGTTTGAGGTTTTGAGGGTCTTCGGGGACAGGCAGGGCGTCGATATCGGTACGAAGACCTATTGTTTTGCCCGGCCGCTGTGTATCCAGCACTGCATAAAAGCCTGTTCCCGGCACCTTTGTGACAGGCAGACCCATTTTGGCTATTTCCGCTTGCAGATAACGTGCCGTCTCCACTTCTTTGCTTGATAATTCGGGATGCTGATGCAAATAGCCTCTTACTTCCCTTACGTATGGGTCAACGGTTTGGACTTTGTCGAGAATGACTTCCTTGTCGATGGTCTTTTGTGCAAATACCGGAGATATAAGGACGCTGAGGATAAAGATATAGATATAGATTGCTTTCATATTTATTTTCTATTGTCCGCAAAAGTAATATTTAGTCCATGAATTACACGAATTATCACTGATTTTTTCGTGTAAATTCATGCCCAATACCCTTGATATGATATATTTTTAAGGGAGACCTCCTGTTTCTTCTATTTTGGAGGTTATTTTGTTGATGGCGTCATTGAGTTGTTCTTCGGGGAGGATGATGTTGAAGTTTTCCCAGAAGAGGTTGTCATAAGCGAAACTGGTTTCGGCAAAGATGGTGCGGGTTTGCAGGGTTTCGTTGCGGGTGAATCGGGTTACATCTTGGGTTTCTATTTTGCAAGTCACCATCTCGAACCAGGTATGGAGGGAGGTGGAACCAAAAAGTTGGTTTGCCTTCCTGACTTTGAAGTACAGGTCGCCACGGATATGGCTCACGTAATACTTACCGTTCCAAGGCTTGTAGGACACGGTGTATACAACTTGCTGGGTAGTGATACGCAGGTTCTTGCTTTTATGTGTAACCAACATATCTGTAGCCTTTTCCACATACTTGGGGTTAATCTCGAATCGCGTAGAGAGAAGTGCGTCGTTCTCGGCGTCGATATAGAGTTCGCCCTTGTAAAAGGGTTCCTTTATATCCTTTCTTTGTTCGAAAGAGACGACATTAGTAAGGCGGTCATCAATCACGGTTATATCGCTATGCAGGAAATTATACTGCGCTTCCTCTTCAGTCAGCAGAAAGTCCGGGAGGTTTTTTATCACGTCAAGCATCAGGCTGGCATTGATGCCCGATTTCATTTTTGTAATCAGCGTGTCGCGTTCATCTTCATTGCTTATGCGGCGCATCTTGAGAAGCTTCACCTGGTCGCCGGCTTCCGGGAAGTTGTAAGGCGTTTTATAGATTTTGAAAACGGCCTCCGTAAGATTTACGAAACCTTTCTTCCGCTCTACTCCTTCACGATAAAAGGAAGTGAAGTAGACAGGCTTCGTTGAATAGTTTTGCTCCCGCTTATCCAGCATATTATGAAGCAGGCGCATCGGATTAACCAGCCTGACAACTACCTCCTGAATAGAGATAACTTTTGGCTCAAGGATAATCACTTGCGAAGGTTCCACAAGCTTCGAAACCGGCAATTCCTTCGTTTCGTAGCCGAGATGAGATATGCGAACGACGGACCGGCAAAGTGAATCGGGAAGACGGAGACGGAAATCTCCGTTTTGATTGGATACCGTACCAATAGCATCGGTGGGTATACCAATTGTAGCATAAGGTACCGACTCACGGCTATAGGCGTCGAGCAGGGTACCTTCCACTGTAAAGAACAAGCTGTCTTGAACGATGTTGTACGAAATGGAGGCAGACTGTTCCGAAGGAAGCTGTATGAGTATATGTTTTCCGATGAGGCGGAGTTGCAATTGAGGATTGCCGGTTATCTCGTAAATAGCTTGGCAGATGGTGTATTCACCCTTTCGGATGCGAGCGGATTGTTCGTTACTGATGGCTTGGTTATCGTAAATGAAGAGATAGCCCGAACGGTCGGTTACCTTCTCGAGCAGTTCATAGATGGTACCCATGGCTTTGGGAAGTTGAATCTTCCGGTCGAGCCCATCGTCGTTTTCAGCATGCAAGGAAGCTACCGGCAACAGCATCAACCAGGTAAGACAGCATACAAACAGATAGGCAGACTTGGCTCGCATACACTAATAATATTAGATAAAGATCTTTACGGCTCGGAAATCAACAGTATATCGTTTGCTTGTTTATTGCATTTTAAATGAAACGCTGTACATATCAATTCAGCTATGCTTTCAGGCGTATCATTATCGGCAAATGTAACAGTTATTTCCCGATTTTCCAAAACGGGTGTGGTTTGTAGTGAAAGATTTCCTCCCCGATTATTAATAACCCGCAAGATGTTGGTCAGTTTCTCTCCTTTGAAACGAATGCGCTCGGTATAGTGGCTGAAGTGTACCGGGTCGGTTGTCGGCTCTAACTTCAGACTGCCCAAAACCAAACGGGCTGTTTCTCCGTTTTTCACATGGAGGGTTTGTCCGTTTTGCTTGAGCGCTACCTTTACTTCGCCCCGCTGAACGGATAACTCAAAGGGAATGCGATCTGTGCTTTGTACATCGAAAGCTGTACCTATTACCTCTATGAGGGCAAGTTCGGTCTCTATCACAAAGGGATGTTCGTGGCGAGATGTTACGTCAAACAAGGCTTGTCCTCTCAGGCTTACTTCCCGCTTATCTGATTGGAAATATTCAGGATAATCCAAACGTGTATCATCCGCCAGATAAACGATTGAGCCATCTTCAAGGGTTGCCACCAAGGTAACGGCACCTTTCTCGTTTTGCAAGGACATAAGGGTATCTACGGCGGCATCCTGCTTATTCAGTATCGTAAAGGTAGCCACACCAATACAAAGCACCAGTATTGCCGCTGCCCATCTTAAGTGTGCCGAAGGGAAACGAACCGTCCGTTTGTGGCTCGCCGTTAAAAGTCCGTCTTGCTCAAGGCGGGTATATAATTGCTGCCAAGCGCGATCCGTGTTTATTTCGTTATGTAGGGAATAATTTGTCATGCTATATGTGTATAAGTTTCTACTTCTTTTCTTAGAGCCTGCAGCGCTTTGGTCATTTCCGCCTCCACCGTTTTAACCGAGAGAGAGAGGGCGGATGCTATTTCAGCATACTTTTTCCCCTCAAAACGGTGCATTTGGAAGATACGCAGTCGGCGTTCAGGCAGTTTACTAAGCGTACGGCTTATCAGGTCTTCCAGTTCTTTGTACTCCAGCATATCCTGCGGATCATCCGTCCGGATCAATTCGCCATCTGCCGACAAAGTCTGCCGGCGATGTCGCTCCATCACCTCTTGATGTTCGCAGTACTGAAGAGAGCGGTTGCGAACACTTCCATATAGATAACTCTTGATGGAATAGTATAGTTGCAACCTCTCTCTTTCCTTCCAAAACACATAGAATAAATCCTGCACAATTTCTTCAGATATATCCGTACGCCCCGTAATGCCTGCGGCATAAAGGCAAAGAGGCGAATAATACAGCCGGAAAAGAGATTCAAATTGATGAATATCCCCCTCCTTTATCTTCTTTAGTACGAATAAATCATTCAACATGCTGTTATCGCTGTTGTTTCTTAAGCCTGTTTACAGCCGATTCAAGTGACTCGGTCGGTTCAATAATATTATACGCTCCCCAGAAATCATCATCGTAGAAGTCGGATACTCTGTCAGATAATGATTGAGAGGACTTGAAAGAGTCGCGGTAGGGAATGCCGCTTACATCTTCCTCTTTACTGTCTGTCACAACCATTTCCGAGGTGATTGTGTAGTTGGTTGCAAACAATTTCTTTTTCCAGTCGCAGCGGAAGCGTACTTCGTTGCGAATATAGCTTAGGTAGGTAAGGTTGTCTCGTTCCTTATAGGTTACGAGGAAGGAAACCTCCAAGGGGCGGAATATCAAGCCGAAAGGCTTTTTCTTTAAGATAGCTTCCGTTGCCTTGTTACGATCGTCCATATCGAGATTAAACTCTGCACGGGTGAACGAGAGCCGCTCTTTATCAATATACAGTTTGCCATAATATAAGGCATAAGGCAAGATAGCTTGCGGGGAGAAACTGATAACATATTGCGGACGGCTGTTGATCATCGTCGATTCTTCCAGTTTGAATGCGTAATAAGGCAGTATTTCCTTATCCAGCAATATGTCGGGATTCTTTACAATATCTATATAAACAGAAAGGTTAGGACCTCCAAGCAACTTAACAACCAGGGTATCACTCCTTCGTTGGCTCAAGAGTGAGCGTCCTTTAAATATCTGTACCCTGTCACGATTTACGTCTTGGTTATATGATGTTTTGTAGATATCTATCACGGCCTCGGATATGTTGATATAGCGACGTCCTTTCTGAGCGGTTTCGCGATAGAAGCCGGTGAGCATATTGTTAACGGGACTATAATTCTTCGGAATCTTACTGATGGCTTCCTCTACGATATAGCGGGGGTCGCCGGCACGGACAATCACTTCGTTCAATAAATTGGTCGAAGGCGTCAATAATACATTGTAGCCCAAAATATCTTCTCCTTTAAGAGTGATGATCTCATTGAGGTATCCAAGATGGGATACTTCCACTGTTTTAGCGAAAGCAGATTTCTTTATCTTAATGGAGAACTCTCCATCTTCATTAGTTACCGTTCCGACGTTGGTACCGGGAACCGAGATATTCACGTATTCCAGCTTTCTCTTGTTTTTCTCATCTTTTACCACACCGCTGACGGTGAAAAAATCTCCCTCATCCTCTGTCTGTGCCTCGGCCAGAGCAGCAAAGCCCAGCAATAGAACTATGGCCAATATGCATCCAACGGCCTGTTTGAACAATGTTTTCATGTCTGTATCCTTTCTTTAAAGAGTTAAAATTAGCAGTTTTATAACTATATGATCGTTCAGCCAACAAATACCCTATGCACAAAGATACTTTTTTATTTTTCCATCCACTGAAATATAAAAAAAGGGCAGATCGAGTCTGCCCTTTTTATTTAATGTTGTTCGTCATATACGCTGAACTCGGCTATGGCAGGAGGAGAAGTGGATTCGTCGATCACAATCTTCACTTTGCCACCATAGAGGCGGTCGAAACGATGGACTTTTACCTTATCGTCGTTGTTGGCCGTGAGAATGGTTTTCCATTCGCCGTCTTGTTCATAGAGGAGGCTGTATTTGCGTATGCACTGTTTGGTGTCGTACACAATAACCGTATTGAACGATTGATACTTCGGGAAGTCTACTTCAAACCAAGGGGTTTTAACTGCCGGATTCGAGCGCCAGGATGTCCTGAAGCTATCATCATTGCCAAAATCCATAATCTGCATATCGTCACTCCAACTGGAATTAACGGGCTGAAATTTGGCTATGTTAGTCGAGATAACAGGAGGTTCGAAGGCAGGAAGCGGACCCACAGGTTGATCGTCTTTCCACAATTCGCCTATCTTCTTGAGGGCTTCGAGGGCATTTGCATCCATCAAACCGTCGCGGTTAGGAGCTACGTTCAAAATAAAAGTACAATAGGCTTTGTTGAACAATTCCAGATTGTCTTTCACCATGACAGCAGGATCTTTCACAGCCGTGGTTGGGAAGGCTTCCTTCCAAAACCAGCTTTTTTGAATCGGCAAACACGATAAGGCAGGTAATTTGTTGGTCTCTTTCGAGATATGCTGCCCTGCGCCCTGTTCGTATGATTTGATGTCGGTATAATATAGAATTTCAGCAGGGTATTTAGCTGAATTTAAATCCATAAGCAAACAGTTGGGTTGCAACTTTTTCACCAAGCGGTAGACCTCATCAAACGGTATATCCTCATAGGTGATACGCGACCAAGGAGCATCCCATCCATCAATAATCAGTGCATCTATATCTCCATAGTTAGTAAGCAATTCAGTCAACTGAGCTTTCACCAAATCTATGTGCGAGCGGGTTATATAGCCGGGACGAAGTTTGTGATGCGTATCTAATATGGAGAAATATAGCAAGGTATGCAGTCCCTCTTTACGGAAAGCATCCACATATTCCCTTACCACATCGCGCTTCAAAGGCGAGTTCATCACATTGTAATCCGTTGTCTTTGTATCCCAGATACAGAAACCGCTATGATGTTTGGTTGTGAGGCATCCATAGCGCATCTTGGCCGATTTGGCAGCTTTAGCCCACTGGCCACAGTCAAGCTTCGTGGGATTGAAGACAGCCGGGTCGGTATCAGGGTCGGGCCAGTCATTATCAGTGAAAGTCGGAATATTGAAATGAATAAACATGCCAAACTTCAAATCGATAAAATTCTGTTGCAACTCCCGTAAGTCCTTCGCCTGAACGCTCAGGCTGCAAAAGAGCAACACGCCTAAAAAAGAAATCCATTTTGTTATTCTCATATCTTTTATCTTTATAAATTAATAGCCACTATTCTGCACCAGCTTTTTATTATTATTCATTTCACTGGTAGGTATGGGGAACAGCAATTCGCGCTCTTTCAAAGTAGGGCCATAATGAAACTTATGTCCTACATAATTATCGAAATTACCGGTTTCCAGATTCAGTATTTTGCGTGTTCTGGCCATGTCGAACCAGAGTTTGTTTTCAAATGCCAGTTCATGATACCTCTCCAACCAAACGGCTTTTTGGAAAGTATCATGCGTAAGTCCACTCAAATCTGCCAGATTAGCTCTTTTGCGTACTGAGTTAATAGCAGCGTAAGCATCGACCGAAGGCGAGCCGTCGGCTTCATTTTGTGCTTCGGCATAGAGCAGCAGGATATCGGCATAGCGAAGGAGCGGATAATTAAGCCCGCTTCTGGCTGTTTGCAGATTGGCTTCTTCATCAAAGAACTTGAAAACATGATACACGCCAAAGTCAACGGTTTCAGCACGATTTCCATTCTTCGTGTATTTTGTATAGTAGAATTCACCTTCTTCCACGCGTTTGTCTCCCGTTTCATAGGTGTTGATAAATTCGTCGTACACCACAATCGAGCCTGTTTCCGTGGAATAGTAGGAGATGTCCATATTATATGGGAGGTATAAGGTCTGGAAAGGATTCTCAACCGATGTGCTTGCCTGGTATTGAATCATAAACATGTGTTCGCCTTTATTTTCAATATCAGGGTTGTGCAGGTCGGCATAGCTGTTAAATAAGTAATAGGTACCGTGGTCTATCACTTCCTTTGCCTTGTCAGCAGCCAGTTTGTAATAGGCTTGCCCTTTTTCCAACGGATAACCGGCCATCGTGATATAGGTATAGGCTAAGAGCGATTTCACAACGCCCATGGAGGCACGTCCGCTTTCATCGGTCCAGGTAAGTGCAGACTTTTCGGCTTCTAACAGGTCGGCAACGATTTGCGCATAGACTTCTTCAGTAGATGCCTGGTCGGCATACAGATTGGGAGAAGAAGCATCGATAGAAGTCAGGATCAAAGGGATATGGCCAAACATACGCACTAAGTTGAAATAGTAATAAGCGCGCAAGAAGTAGGCTTCACCCAAGCAGCGGCTTTTCAGTGCTGCATCCATTTCGATAGAAGGTATGCGTTCAATAGCCAGATTGGCATTACCGATACCGCGATAGCTTTGCAGCCACCAAGCTTTGCTGTAACCATTGTCGGAATTGTTTACCAACAAACGGATGTTGTTGATATGAACATTTTGCCCCACGCGAGTATTGGCCAATCCTGTTTGGAAATCGGTCATAAAATAAGGATTCCCGCCATAGTCACTCTCGCTACCTAATCTGAAATCCTGATAGGCAGCACTCACAATACTTACGGCATGTTCTGACGTCTTAAAATAGTTATCGGGGGTAAAGTTCGATTTATTCGACTCGTCTAAGAAATCAGAGCAGCCACTTCCCAGAAGTGCAAGTGATAACAGCGACGATATAAGATATTTTGTTTTCATACTTACTTTCATTTTTAATATTAGAAACTAACATTTAATCCAAGAGTAAAGGTACGTGGTTTCGGATAGCCGAACACACTAATACCTTGAGCAAATGATTGAGTGGCATCAGACACTTCAGGGTCGTAACCGCTAAATTTCGTGAGTACAAACAGATTCTGAACACTTCCATATACTCTTACATTCTTTAGATACAAACGCTTCACCACATCTTGGGGTAAGGTATAACCCAACAGGACATTCTTGCCGCGCAAGAAAGAACCGTCTTCCACAAAGTGGGAGTCGATGTTGGTTGTATATCCTGCTCCGGTAGGACGTATCTGAGCAATCATCGTATTTTGGTTTTCAGGCGTCCAGGCGTTCAATATTGTCTTGAAACTA
>BNTS01000077.1 GCA_025996775.1 Bacteroidia bacterium
CAATCTCGTCCATGAGCGTTCGCCTGACAGGTGAATCAACATGTTCAATCAAATAATTATGTGTTCGATAGAATGATTCCACAATAATTGGTTCATTTATTAGCCAACAAAAATACGATAAATCCATTAAATTGCAATACCGAGATAGCAAAGTTTAGTATTTAGATGATTTTACTTGTCTATTATCTCGCCATCTTTCAACATATATAGTTTACGGTTGTCGATGAGTCTGAAATGATTGCCTTTCATATACGCGTCGCCTGGTATTTGGGTATGTCCAATCACCTGCGTGATGGAACTGTCAAACGGCTCTTTTTCCTTTAGATGCTCGTGTATATCTGCCCATAGCGGGCTTCCATAGGCATCCCATCCACCCCGCTCGAAAGAGACTTCGAAAAAGGCTGCCTGATCGACCTCAAAAAGCCGGTTCAATTGTTCTTCCAGTGTATTGCCCAAGGGAGCAAACTCCTTGTAATGCTTCTTATACCATCCCTTTAAAAGACCGGCATGTATAAACAGAAAGTTCTCCTCTTGCTTGCACAATTGAAAGAGTCCCTTGGTTTCATCCCCGGTCAGTATTTCATGGATTTTGGGATAGTATTCTGCACTAAACCTCGAGCACTGGTATCCCTTGTTATAATAATGTAACTCATGATTTCCTACGAGCAAGGTTACCCGCTCGGAATTTTGCTTCTTAAAGTCCACAATTTTCAACAGTTCCTTGTACCCTTGCTCCTCGGATATTCCTTCCTGGGGATAAGGGTCCACATAATCTCCCAGAAAAACCACATCCCCCGCATAGTCCAAAGCAGGATGCCAAAAACTTCGCCCGTGCACATCGGGCACTATTAGTGCCTCCTTCATTTCTGACTTTCGCGGATAAGTTTGTAAGGGGATGAGTCGCTCCATTTGGGAAAATAGCCATCATTGGCCAAGCGGAGACCGATGCCAAAGAAGAGGTAAGTGTCTTCGAGGGAACCGGAAACGTCCCACCAATCGTGGTATTCGTCCGAGGGCTGATGGTAGGTGCTTTTGCCGTTGTAATGCAGGTTATGAGCCTTTACGGCTTCCGGGTCGAGATAGTCGCTTCCTCCTGCAGCAAAAACTACGGGCACGCCTACCTTGGCAAAGCTGAAGTGGTCAGAGCGGTAATAGCCACCCGATGTATTGGAGACGGCAGGTGACACATAGCGACCTTGTGCGGCAGCGGCCTCTGTCAGATAACGGTCTGTTTCCGAATCGCCCGGTGAGCCAAGTACCACATCGTGCGTACGCGGCTTGTCACCCCAAACGTCCATATTGAGATTCACGACCGTCTTATTTAGCGGGAAGAGAGGATGTCTGGCATAATATTCGGATCCCATCAGACCGGATTCCTCGCCTGTAACAGACAGGAAAACAATGGAGCGTTCAGGGCGTTCGTCCAGTTCCTTGAAACGTCTGGCTAAGACAACAAGGGCGGCAACCGCAGAGGCATTATCATCGGCTCCGTTGTAAATACTGTCTCCATCAATAGCCTTCCCAACGCCGAAATGATCCCAATGGGCAGAATAAATAATGCACTCATCCTTGCGTGTAGTGCCCGGCAATACGCCCACTACATTGGCTGATTCTTCCACAACGGCATCGTTCGTAAACTCGAAGGTGCTTTTAAGCCCAAGGGGAATGCTCTTAAAACCTTTTTTCTTGGCGGCTGCAATTGATTCATCATATGATATACCGGCAGTCTTGAATATCTTCTTGGCAGCATCACCCGTCACCCATCCCTGAAGGGGTACCAGTTCCTTGTTGCCGGTATCGGATAGAAGACTGAGAACGTCGTTGGCACGTCCGTTTTGTACCACGCTCCAATCATAAGAGGCAGGGGCGGTATCATGAATGATGAGGACGGCGGCAGCACCCTGTCGGCCTGCTTCCTCAAATTTGTATACCCACCGTCCATAATAGGTCATATTCTTGCCTTTGAAAAGCTTTTCATCATAGTATCCGGGGTCGTTTATCAGCACTACTACTACTTTGCCCTTCACATCAAGACCTTCATAGTCATTCCATCCAAACTCAGGTGCATTGATTCCAAAGCCGGCAAATACGAGGTCGGCGTTCGTGAACTTAAAGTTCTTTTCCGCACGTAGAGACCAGACTACGGCTTCATCCCAATAGGCTAAGTTAGCTTTGCCTTTGAGGCCTTTGAGAGAGATTTGGTTGTTTTTGAGCTTAGTCTTCACGCTCAATAAAGGAACCTTCTGCAGATAGCTTCCTCCCACGGCCGGCTCAAGACCCATTTCCTGAAACTTCCCTGCGATATACTCCAGAACCGGACCTTCGTGTTGACTGAGCGGTTTTCTCCCTCCAAATTCATCGGACGAAAGTTCTTTTATAACTTCACGAAACAATGTTTCGTCACTGATTCCTTGTTTTTTGGGCGCTGTTGTACCCATGAGGATATTGCCTACCTGAGCTTCAATAGCAGTACCTGTAGCTGCCAGGAGTAATACTCCTAAGATTATGCTTCTCATATTCATTTGATTTAAAACTGCAAACTTAAGAATATTATTTAGAATAATAAACAAAAAATCTATTGGAGACCCGGAATGGGTCACATATTTATAGCTATGATTTGCCCCCCCTCGCCATTCGACCCCTCTGGGGTCGCACATCGTGTGGTTTGACATTTTTCTATAAACATACGACCCGATGGGTCGGCACAATAGAAAGAATGGTAAGCAAAAATGACTGTGACGGGTTGGGGAATGGCATATAAAAGTACCGGAAGGGTGTAGTCTCACGACTTTGCCTTCCGGATTTTATACATACAACATTATTGATTCGTCTAAAATCAATATTCTTTACTAACGCACTACCGCTTTTTCGGTATAATATGTTGCTCCTATCTGACCTTTTACAATATAGACTCCGCCGGAGAGAGGAATATTGAAACGGCCGGAGGACGAATTACTGCTATATATCAATGAACCCATTAAGCTATATACCTGGAGCCGGTCTATTTTCCCGCCTTGCGATTGTACATCCAAATATCCGTCTTTTGAGGATACCTGCAAAGCGGCAGGAGCCGGTGCGGATTCGCTACCTGTGACAATTCCCTTGCCTGTATAGGTCATCCCCAGTGAGAACCGGTCGTTCAGCTCTATGGCGGCTACGGTGAAGGTATATACGGGATTATTTTGCAAGTCAATGGTCTTTCCCAACTGCTTATCCTGCAGATATACATCGTGACCGAACGTGGACAGGCCGCTAAACTCCAGCTTCATTTCCCCCGCATTCATCACACGCAGACCCAAGTCGGTAGCCCGCGACTGGAAATCGTTGGAGGTGCGTATGGAGAGTGCCTCGCGCCCCGGAGAAAAGGCATAGAGCGTAAGCGGAATTTCATTGTATACAAGTACCGGCAAATCTGCCTTCGACGTAGCTTCAGGGTCATAAACCAAGGCTGCAGAGCTTGTCCTGCTGCCCTGTATGGCTCGTATGTACAGCACGCCGCCACTTGTCACCTGCGTGGATTTATTCTTTTTTAGCAGCCTTTCCAACTCCAACATGATGGTATAAGCTGTAAAGCAGATACAAATATGTCCCTCTATCCGGTTCCTGAGCCGATGATATATTGGTCTCATTTCCAAATCTGTTTTATTCATGCGGAATGCCCGTTCGATCAAGAATAGGTTTTGATAGTTTTCGATCACTTTCTTCTTTGACAGGGATGTGTTGGTCAAATACCCCTTGATCCCATCCCAGGCAGCATCTTCATGGAATTTATCCATATTAATCGAGATAAGCATTTCTCCTTCCATCTTAAGATACTTGTTGAAGCCTTTGTTGTTAATGCTGCTTTTGGTGAGTTTCCCCGATTTTATCCGTTTTTCAAGCCTTGCAAGTCCCCGTTTCCGGTTAAACTCATCTTTCTTAGCCCGGGCAGCCGTTTTGGAGATAATCAGCCGGCTTTGATCGTCTTTCCTGATGAGTACCACATCCCCATCTTCCAAATTCATTGATAATATCTTCTCTTCTCCTTGATGGCTGATGAAATACAGCCGTATCGGGCGGAATATCCGTATGGTAGCGAGTAATCCCGAATTGAATAATATTGTTGAGCTATGGACTTTAATTGGTTGTTGTATGGCGTGGTGGCAATGATTATTGGCGGCGTAGGCAGCAATTGGGGATTGGTAGGCGGCGCTTTCCTGTTGGCAACGGCGCAACATTTGGTGGCATATTATATTGGCAGTCAATGGATGGATGCCGTCGCATACGTTATCCTGATTTTGTTTTTAATAGGAAAACCGCTCGGATTCAGCGGTAAACGATTAAAGAAAATAGAAATTTAGATATGGAATACCTGTTACATTTATTAATATTGGTTGGCATTTATGTCATGCTCTCGCAAAGCCTGAGCCTATCGGCAGGATTCGGCGGAATGATTTCGTTGGCTCATGCAGGTTTTTATGGAGTAGGAGCTTATACAGCAACATTATTGGCAGTCAATTATTTTATTAACCCTGCCTGTTGCCATGTTATTGAGCGGATTGTTGGCATTGATTGTATCTGCAATCGCTTTACGCACCATTGACGACTATTTTATTATTTGTACTCTGGGCATTCAGGTCATTGTTTTTTCGTTGATGAACAATTGGATGTCGCTCACACATGGTCCATTGGGTATTCTGGGGATACCGGGCATTCAAGTTTTCGAAATGGGTATTGAAAGCAAATGGGCATTTCTGTTGCTGGCGATAATTCTTGGCGCTCTTATTTTCTTCCTCCTCAAATGGCTGACAGGCTCTTCTTTCGGACTTACTTTACGTGCCTTGAGCGAAGATGAAATATTTACGCAATCATTGGGCAAGAATGTTTATCTGTCCAAAGTAATCGCTTTTACTGTTAGCGCGATGCATGCAGCCATACCGGGCGTACTTTACGCTCATTATATCAGCTATATTGACCTGACAAGTTTCACGGTGGACGAATCCATTTTTATCCTTTCCATTGTTATTATCGGCGGAATGCAAAACCTGTGGGGAAGCGTTATTGCTGCGGCTTTTCTTGTGCTGTTGCCCGAAGTCCTACGCTTTGTCGGAATGCCCAACGCTATTGCCGCCAACATGCGCCAAATCATTTATGGCGGGATATTGATTTTTACGATGTTTCGGTATAGTAAGGGGTTTGTCGCAAGCAAAGGTTCGGCAACAAAAAGCCTTTTCTAATTAAAAAAGTTGTGTGCAAATTGTGTGCAAACAAAAAAACATAGAGATTCACTTTTCATCGTAAATCTCTATGTTTCAAGTAGCGAGACGGGGCTATGATCCCCGGACCTCATGATTATGAATCATGCGCTCTAACCAACTGAGCTATCTCGCCGTCTTTGCTTTTTTGTAAGACGGTGCAAAAGTAGGGGTTATTTTTGGGTTTTGCAACTCTTTGTTGAAAAATATTTTGGTTAGAATGTAGGGGTTTTCGAATCTTTTATGTATATTGCGCACTTAATTATTTCAACCAATGAAAGAAAAGTACCACATTGAATACGTTTTGGATACTGTTTCGCGTAGGAGCTTATGGAATCATATTACCACTCCGCCGGGTTTGTCGTCCTGGTTTGCCAATGAAGTCATTATCAATAGTAACAGGTATGTTTTTAAATGGGATAAGGAGGAGCAGGAGGCTGAGTTAATGCAGATGAAACCTGAAACAAGTGTGCGTTATCGATGGGCCGAGGATGAGGAGGCATACTTTGAGTTTATGATTCATACGATTGAGTTGACAGGTTCTATTGCTCTTGAAATTACTGACTTTGCTGAGCCTGATGAGAAGCAGGAATCTATTGAATTGTGGGATACTCAGGTGGATGTCTTGAAGCGGACTTTGGGTATTTAGTTTTGATTTGTAGTCATCTGTTTGATTCGTATTGTTTTTTACATTACTTTTGCGTTATCAAATAATGGGTAATGCTGAAGATTAAACGATTATATACATTCATGCTGCAAACCTTTTTGCCATTGTTTTTTATGACATTTGGCATCTGTTTGTTTATTGTACTTATGCAGTTTCTTTGGAGGTATATAGACGATATGGTAGGTAAAGGTATCGACATGCTGGTTTTGGGTGAAATGTTTATCTATGCTGCTTTGTCGTTAGTCCCTATGGCGCTTCCGCTGGCTATATTGCTTGCTTCACTTATGACTTTTGGTAGTTTGGGTGAGCGTTTGGAGCTTCTGGCTATGAAGTCGGCAGGTATTTCGCTTATCTATATCATGCGCCCGTTGATTGTTTTCATTTGCTTTCTCAGCGTGGGGGCTTTTTTCTTTCAAAACAACGCCATGCCTGTGGTTCAGGTGAAGCTTTGGTCCCTTATTTACTCCATGCGACAAAAGTCGCCCGCTTTGGATATTCCGCAAGGCGTATTCTTCAACGGCATAGATGGTTATAATTTATATGTGCGACAAAAGGATAACGAGACGGGGTTGCTGAAGAATCTGATGATATACGACTATTCACAAGGCTTTAACAATGCCATGGTTATGGTAGCCGACTCGGGGAGGTTGAAGATGTCTGCCGATAAGTTATTCCTTGTCCTTACGTTGTATGATGGGGAAGCTTTTCAGAATATGAGAAACCAGTCTCCGTCTGCTCAGGTGAAAGAAGCGGTTCCCTACCGGCGCGAGACTTTCCTGAACAAGGAAATCCTGATTGAGTACAATGCCAACTTTGCCCGAACCGACGAATCCCTTTTCTCGAGTCAATATATCGGGAAGAATCTGAGCAGTTTACAATCGTCCGTTGACTCCATGACGGTGAAATTAGACAGTATAAAAGCATACAATGGCGTAACTATTTACAATTCATCTTATAAAAGGTCATTTTCAAATGCAATAGCCTTGGCGCCTATTGATACCCTCGTGCTGAATTTCGACACCATCTATCAGGCAGAAACACCCAGCCAGCAGGCCGGGTTGCTTGGGCGTGTGAAGTCCTCTATAGAGGGTGCAAAGCAAGAAAACATCTTTAAGGGAGCAAGTATTGGAGAAGAATCAACGAAATTGAGAAGGCACATAATGGAGTGGCACACCAAATTCACCATTTCGTTTGCCTGCTTGATGTTTTTCTTTATCGGCGCACCTTTAGGAGCCATTATCCGTAAAGGAGGGATGGGTATACCGGTAGTTCTATCCGTTATTTTGTTTATATTCTACTATATAATTAATAATATAGGAAGTAAGATGGCTCGTGATGGTGTTTGGGAGGTATGGCAAGGGATGTGGCTTAGCTCGGCTGTACTGGCTGCATTGGGAATCTTTCTTACCTATAAGGCGGTGAATGATTCGGTTATCCTTAATGCCGACACGTATTTGAACGCTATCAAGAATCTGATTGGTAAGCGCGCCTCCCGTAAGGTGGAACGAAAGGAAGTGATTATTTTCAACCCCGATTATCACGCTGTCTATTCCCGTTTAGGCCAGCTCAGTCAGGATGCATGCGAATATCTGGCAAAACAAAAACGCTGGTTAAACTATATTTCCTTCTGGCAATTGGGTGGTGAGGATACAGCCGCTGAAAAGATTGTAAATGAGATGGAAAATATCGTTGAAGAACTGAGTAACTCAGACCAGATTCTAATACTGAATAAACTCATGGATTATCCTATTATAGGAGGTTACAAACCCTTAAGTGCATATTTGAACAAAAAACTGTGCTTAATTATCGGATTCTTTTTACCTTTGGGCATTCCATTTTATCTCTTTGCCACCTACCGTCGCAAACTGCTGCGACAGGATATACAAACAGTGCAAAAGGTGAGCGAAGAACTTAAAGATATTATAATCAATTTAAAAGACACTGAACACGTATGAATACTTTTCAATTAAACGCTATTGAGGAAGCCATTGAAGACTTCCGCCAAGGAAAATTCCTGATTGTTGTGGACGACGAAGACCGCGAGAATGAAGGAGATTTCATCATTGCGGCCGAAAAGGTAACGCCTGAGAAAATAAATTTTATGATGACGAATGGACGAGGCGTATTATGCGCTCCCATCACCGAAGAACGTTGCGAGGAACTGGATCTTGATATGCAAGTTAGCAACAATACCTCCCCTCTCGAAACTCCTTTTACTATTACTGTAGATAAACTGGGAGGTGGCTGCACTACGGGCGTTTCCATGTTCGACCGGGCAGAAACCATTCTGGCTCTTGCCAATCCGAATACCAAGCCCACAGACTTAGGTCGTCCGGGGCATGTCAATCCCCTTCGTGCCCGTACCAGAGGTGTCTTGCGTCGTTCGGGACATACCGAGGCGACTGTAGATTTGGCTCGATTAGCTGGTCTTTATCCGGCTGGTGCATTGATTGAAATTATCAACGAAGACGGAACAATGGCTCGGCTGCCCGATTTAGTGAAGATTGCCGAACGTTTCCAGATAAAAATAATCTCTATCAGCGACTTAATAGCTTATCGTCTGAAAAACGAATCCATTGTAGACAAAGGTGAAGAAGTAGATATGCCTACCGAGTACGGCCATTTCCACCTCATTCCCTTCCGGCAAAAAAGCAATGGACTGGAGCATATTGCCCTGATAAAAGGCACCTTTACCAAGGACGAACCTATCCTTGTTCGCGTTCATTCCTCCTGTGCAACGGGCGACATATTCGGCTCCATGCGCTGTGAATGTGGTGAACAACTCCATAAAGCCATGCGCCTGATTGAAAAAGAAGGAAGGGGCGTAATCGTTTATCTCAACCAGGAAGGCCGTGGTATTGGCTTGATGGATAAGATAAAGGCCTACAAACTACAAGAGAACGGACTCGATACCGTTGACGCCAACCTGCATCTTGGCCATCAAGTCGACGAGCGTGACTATGGCGTTGGCGCCCAAATCCTGCGTCACTTAGGCGTGCATAAGATGCGCCTGCTGACTAACAATCCCGTGAAGCGCGTGGGCCTTGAAGCCTATGGACTTACCGTGGTAGAAAACATTCCGATAGAAGTGACTCCCAACACCTATAATGCTTTCTATATGAAAACGAAGAAGGAGCGAATGGGACATATATTGCATAACATTAAATAATATACTACACAAAACAATTAGTCATGACACAAGTTTCAGACCGTATTGCTAATTTATCGCCATCAGAAACGCTGGCGATGTCGCAAAAGAGCAACGAGCTTAAGGCTCAAGGAATAGATGTAATCAATCTAAGTGTGGGGGAACCCGATTTCTTTACACCGGATCACATCAAAGCTGCCGCAAAAAAGGCAATCGACGACAATTTCTCTTTCTATTCTCCTGTTCCCGGTTATCTCGATCTTCGTAAAGCGATCGTAGAGAAGTTGAAGCGAGATAATAATTTAGAGTATACTACGGACCAGATTCTGGTGTCTAACGGCGCAAAGCAGTCGGTATGTAATGTGTTGCTGAGCATCATCAATCCGGGCGACGAAGTTATCGTTCCCGCTCCTTATTGGGTTAGCTATGTAGAGATGGTGAAGCTGGCCGAAGGAACCAATGTGGTTATTTCTGCCGGTATTGAGCAAGACTTTAAGATCACACCGGCTCAGCTCGAGGCAGCCATCACGCCGTTGACAAAGGCCTTAATCCTTTGTTCGCCTTCTAATCCGACAGGAAGCGTTTACAGTCGCGAAGAGTTGAAAGATCTGGCCGAGGTTATAGCCAAACATCCCAATATTATCGTCCTGGCCGACGAGATATACGAACATATCAACTATGTAGGTGCCCATCAAAGCATCGCCCAGTTCGAGGCAATCCGCGACAGAGTGGTTATCATCAACGGTGTCTCCAAGGCATATGCCATGACCGGATGGCGCATTGGCTTCATTGCCGCTCCGCTCTGGATTATCAAGGCCTGTAATAAGTTACAAGGACAATACACCTCCGGTGCTTCGTCTATCTCGCAAAAAGCATCCGTGGCTGCCTTTGCCGGAGACCAGACTTGTGTGGAAGAGATGCGCAAAGCCTTCCTTCGCCGCCGCGACTTAGTTGTCAAGTTGGCCAAGGAAATACCGGGTCTAAAGGTAAACGTTCCTGAAGGCGCTTTCTACCTTTTCCCAGAGGCGGATTACTATTTCGGTATGAGTGCCGACGGCCGTCAGATTAACGATGCCGCAGACCTGGCGATGTACCTCCTCGAAGTAGGTCACGTGGCTACCGTAGGCGGAGCCGCTTTCGGCGCTCCCAAATGCATCCGCCTCTCGTATGCCACCTCTGATGAGAACCTCATAGAAGCCATCGCCCGCATCAAAAAGGCCCTGGCAGCTCTGAATTTTTTTGGATGAGGACGGTGGCGTATGCAGAGATGCCTTCTTGGCGACCGGTGAAGCCGAGGTGTTCGGTAGTGGTGGCTTTTAGGGAGATGTCGTTGGTGGGAACCTGTAAAACCGTGGCGAGAGTTGCTTGCATCGTAGGGATGTGAGGGTTGAGCTTGGGTTGTTCGGCGACTATGGTGGCGTCGATATTTCCCAGCTCGTAGCCAGCCTCGCGGATTAATTGCATGGTGCGGGCAAGGAGGATTTTGCTGTCGATGTTTTTGTACTTGCCGGCGGTGTCGGGGAAGTGGTAGCCTATATCGCGCAGGTTGGCGGCACCGAGAAGGGCGTCGCAGATGGCGTGGATAAGTACGTCGGCGTCGCTATGACCTTGCAAGCCCAGGGTGTGGGGGATCTTTACGCCTCCCAGCCATAGATCGCGACCTGTGACGAGAGCGTGTACATCAAAACCGAAACCTACACGTATTTTCATCCACCTTTATTTTAAGAGATTTTTAAGGCCATCCATATCGAAGGAAAGAGAGAAACGCAAGGTCTGGTCGAGCGGGTTGCTCGGTACGGTACTAATCAGATAGGCCGCGTCGAGCTGGAATACGCTCATACGGAAACCAGCTCCAAGCGAGAAATACTGGCGATTGCCCTTGTTGGGGTTTTCGTAGTAGTATCCACCGCGAAGGAAGAACTGGTCGTTGTAGCTGTATTCGGCTCCGAGCGAGAAATTTATTTCTTTTAGTTCCTCGTTTGTACCGCCGGGTGCATCGCCGAACGACTTGAAGATACCCGTCATAAACGACATGCTGTTGTATTCGCGTTTCAGTCTGTCGTATTCGTCCTGCTCTTCCTCCGTATTTCCTCGTTTCATAGGCAGACTGGGGACGAGGTATTTGCTGGCGTCAAAGTAAATGCCGAGGCGGTTGTAATCATCAAGGGGGTAGAGTAGTCCTGTACCTATCTTTAAGGTAGTCGGGATAAACTCATTGGTCTCTCCTCCATCGTAGGAAATTTTGGTTCCGATATTGGATACATTGAATCCGAAAGACCACAAAGCCTCGCTGTTACCCAGTACTATATATTTCTCCAAATAGCCGGCCACATCAGCGGCAAAGGAACTACCAGGCGTCATCTCATCGCTTTGGTCGCTCATGTCAGAACGAATCGCACGTAGAGCAACCGCCATAGAATACGATTCCGACAGTTTGCGACTGTAGCTTGCGTCGAAAGCCATTTCGTAGGGATTCAGACGGTTGTATGGAATCTCTTCTCCTAAATTATAGAGGGGAATCTCGCCCAGCGTGAAGTAACGAAGCGAAACGCCGATGGCTTGATTGTCGTTACTACCCAGCTTATAGAAACCCGAGAGGTATGCCAGCGCCACGTCGTTCACCAACCGGCGCAACCAGGGAGTGTACGAAAGGCCAACTCCTGCTTTGCTGTAGTGGAAAGCATATTTGGCAGGGTTCCAGAATTGAGAGGAAATGTCAGGACTTGTAGACACACCGTTATCACCCATACTACCGCCTCTCGCATCGGGAGCGATAGAAAGTAAGGGTACGGCGGTGTTAATCGGCGAGAAGCGATCCATTTCATTCTGTTTATCTCCTTGTGCAAAAACAGAAGTAGAAACCATCAAAAGCGCACAAATTATATAGAGAAATGCTTTATTCGTTATTTTTTTCATGCAATTATCTTTGAAATATACTACTATAAACTAATCTAATACTTGTTTTATTGTGCAAGGATAATTAATTTCTTTGATTCGGTAACTTCCTTAGAGGTTGCCGTGCGGATTGCAGCCCTGTAAATATAGATACCCGGACGCAAACGCGAGCCTCCGCTGCTGGTCAAATCCCAGTCTACCGTATAGGGGCTATAGAGTGTGGATGAGCCGTTTCCCTCCGTAGACCACACCCTTCGTCCGGTCATATCATACACCATCACGCTTACCTGAAGAGACGTTTCGGGACTGTTGTGGTAGATGCGGAACTGTACGTTTTCACGAGCCGGAACCGGCATAGCAAGGATGCTTGAGATAGCAGGCTTCAGTCCTTCCACAACTTCAAAGGAGAAGGTGTAGAGCGTAGGATTATTCATTATATCCCAAGCCTTAAACTCGGCCGTATGCAAGCCCGGCGTGAGAGCCGGAATAGAGAACTGTACTATGCCCTCGCCACCTGATCCGGGAAGCAGGTGGTAATAAGAATTGAGGTTGTAACTCAGCGACGGCTTATTGTCTATCGACAAAACGATGTCGTGGCCAATGCTTCCTCCGCTGATGTTCACCCCTGTCTTATCCCAAAGACGGGCAACGAAGAAGGGGGTTGTATTCACCTGTCCTCCGTCGGTAAAGGTAGAGTCGTTGAGGAAAATTTGCCTGATTTCCGGGCCATTCGTATCCATTTCGGGATTTTCGGCTTCTCCACCGACGATAAAGTTGTCAAACGCTCCCTGCGCTTCCGTGCCCGAACCATCATCGGCCACGGCATAGAGATTCATCAGTCCGTAGTCGTTGGAGTACAAAATATCGCTGGGTGTTGTGAACGAAAATTCAAATTGTCCGCCCTGAACCACGTCGTTTCCTACATACAGACGGTTGGGATAGTCGGTAAACGACAATGTCTCGCCTGTATTATTATTGTTCAACGTCTTACGAGCTTGTTTGCTGTCGAATACCGTTACGCTCAGCGTGCCCGAGAAGTCGGAAACAGTTGTGCTTCCATCGGGAGTCAGAATCTCGCCACGTACGGTAACCTTCTCCAAAGCCTTAACCGATACAGTTTTCCCGGATTGCACAGGTTCGCCGTTGATTGACGTTACCTGCATCCGGTATTCGGGATAGGCCAGCTTCATAGCCGGGTCTCCTATCAGGATGAAGTTGTATTTGTTGGTATCGTATAGGGCAGCTTTGGTATTCCTCACCACATCACCCAACGCCAGTCTGTGGCCGGAGGCATCCCTCCTGAACAGTTCCTTGAGCACTCGGCTGTTCAGGTTGAAATTGTCGTTTGAATACACTACGCGGGTAGTGGTTAGCATGGCAATACCTCCGCTTTTTTGCAGGAAAACCATCTCGCCTGCCGAGGTGGCAATGGCGTCGAAGCGGGTAAAGTCGCAGGTAGCCGTTATCCATAGCGGGAGATTGGGGTACGAAAACTGGCTGATGTCAGCAGCGGTAAGCACCGACTCATCGCTCCATTTTTGCGTACTTCCGTGTCCGGTATAATTAATCAGCAGCAGGCCGTCTTTCAGATGTTTCAATATGTTGTCGTGCACATCCGGGTAGGTAGAGCTGCTTTTCTTATATGCATCGAAGAATATCTTGTTTACCATAAACTCAGGATGATTTGCCCGTACAGTATCTCCCAACTGATTGGCATAATCCATGTGTTCAAGGCTGTACCTGTCGGCAGCGTTTCCATCATCGGCAACGAAGCACAGTCTGTTTTTCCAATTACCGGTCTGCGTATTATCCATATAGGCCAATACTTTATCAACCGTAACCGTAGCTTCGGACAGATTGCGAACAGGGAAGCGTCCGATACCTAATTGGATGGGGCCGGTTTGGAAGGGGGTATTCTCCAAAGCGCCAAAGTAGTCATCTGTCACGTACGAGTACTGGTTTAGGGAATTTTCGGATTGATAGGTCAGCAGCATATTTGTCGTCGGCTGCTGTTTCCATTCAGAGGTCAGTTTACGGTTGTCGAAGGCGCCGTCTCCAAAAAGAAGCAAGTATTTCGGCTTATCGGCTTCCGAGGTGGCACGGTCGTACAGCATCTTCATAAAGCGGCGGTAGGCCGTAGCGTCCGGTGTTCCGCTCGAGAACTCATTATATATATGTTGAGGATTTACTATTTCTACCCTCAGATTGTCTTTGCGATGTCTTTCGGCCAAGCGCTCCGCCTGGTTGCGAAGTCCGTCTTGCACGATGATAACCATATCGGTTTGTTCCATTGCATGAAGGTCTTGGTTACGTACCTCTCCGGCGCTGGTCCAGCCTGTCAGGTTTTGATTGATCTGTACGGCAACAAACTCGCGCAATCCGCCTGCCGGAATGGAGAAGCTCAGTTCCAAGCCGTTTAGCTGCGTCTCCATCCGCTTGAGGTTTATCCCGTCAGTAACGTCGAACACCATTGTGTTCTGGTTAGCGTTTTGTAGTACGAAGCGAGAGATATTTCCAATCGAGGCTATACTACGGAAAAAGGTATAATCGCCATACTGCTTTAGCGTCCGTTTTACGTGGAGGCGGATATAATCCAAATGAGCTTTATCGTCTCCCGCAATATTATAGCTGATCGCCACACGAGGATTCTCACTCTTCTCGCCCGTCCAGGTTTGTGTATCTTCTGCAGCCCTTGCTTTGGTATAGGTATCATCTATTCCAACCTGTTGAATATAGAGGTCTATCAAGCTTTGCCCTCCGATGCTCAGCGAAGCCTGTCCTCTGGTACTGATGGGGTGGGCAATAAAACGCATCGTTACTTTAGCATCGTCGTCCGTTATTCCGGGAATCTGGAAGGCGGACGAGGTAATGGTTTGAGATCCGGTGTTGGGAAACGATTCGCCGAAAAGCTCGCGCCCGGATTCATTCACCGAATAAAGGTCTTTCTCGTGCACCCGGTATTCGTCGTACACGTTGATAGCGAGAGCAGCACCGCTCCCGGTAGAGGCCAGCGTTTCCATCTCTTTCGTATCCGTTGCGTCGGTCAGGAAGTAGCTGCCATACATGGAGTAGGGGTTGTTGGTATGAACGAAAGTATAGGTAGAAGGATTGTATTCCCACTTCACCGGCCCTTTGCCGTAGAATATCAGGTAGTCTGCTCCGCGGTAGGTAGTAACAGCAGGCACATCGTCGATACAAGGGTGGTTGAAATTCTCATCAAGCGGCCATCCCCCGTATCCGTGAACAGATACCTTCGAAGGGTCGCTGAATCCCATCTTCCTCAAGTCGGCATACGTTAGCTTAAACATCCCCGTATTCTCTACCTGTATCCTGACCCAATGTCCGGTGGCAAGCTCCGACTTACCGGCATGGCTATCCCCGTTTGCAGCATAAGCAAACAGACAACTCAGCCCCACCAGCCAAAAAAGAAAAAAGATTCTCCTGCCCATTAATAATTAATTATTTCACATTAAACTCAAGCACTTTCGTCTCCCCAATAAACCCCTCCAGATGGTCGTCTATATGTACCGGGCCTACGCCTTCGGGCGTTCCGGTATAGATAAGGTCGCCCATCTTGAGTGTAAAGAAGCGGCTCGCATAAGCTACTATCCTGTCAATCGGGAAAATCCAGTTTTCCGTATTTCCTTCCTGCACCTTCTTTCCATTTATCTCCAGATGGAAGGGTATATGGTTAATATCCCCAACTTCTGCAAGCGGAATGAAACGACCAATGGCGGCTGAGTTATCGAATGCTTTGCTAATCTCCCACGGTAGTCCCTTCTCGCGCAAACGTTTTTGCAAGTCACGTGCCGTGAAGTCTATACCCACCGTCACCTCACTGTAGTAGCGAGATGCAAAGCGTTCGGCTATGTTCTTTCCCAGCCGGTCTATCTTGACTACAATCTCCGTTTCGTAATGTATTTCCGACGAAAAGTCGGGAATAAAGAACGGCTTCCCGTCTTTCAGCAGTGCCGAATCGGACTTCATAAAGATAGTCGGTTCTGTTAATTCTAACGAATGATGCATCTCTTTATTGTGAGAAGCATAGTTCATTCCAACAGCTATTATTTTCATTTTGTGTGATTAATATGATTCATACGATTAAACATGACGGCCAGATGAGCGTATATGGACGTGTTTTGCACTACTACGTCGCTCGGCACACGGATACGGAAGGGCGTGAAGTTCCAAAGCGTTGTGATTCCTTCGGCTATGATATGGTCGGCAACATACTGTGCTTGGTCTACCGGAACGGCAATCACGCCAATTGTGGCCTTGAGTTTCTTTTGCCATTCGGGAAATTCGCTGATGTGGTATACCGGTATTCCGTTTATCTGCGTACCGGTCAACTTACGGCGAATATCGAACCCGGCAATAATCTCCAACCCGTATTGCTTCAGCCCGGAGTCTTGCAACAAAGCGGCTCCCAAGCTTCCAACGCCAAACATGAAAGCTTTATGGCGCGAAGTGAAACCCAGAAAATCAGCCAGCCCGGCTAAGAGGGTGTCAATTTCATATCCCACTCTGGTCTTCCCTGCAATGTTTACAAATGAAAGGTCTTTAGCCACCTGGCTTGGATCTACGTTAATCTCTTTTGCAATCTGGGTAGACGAAACGTATGTTTCCCCCCTCCCTTTCAGTAGTTTCACAAAAGCCAGATACCAAGGCAACCGTCTAAGGGTAGGCTCCGGCAGTTTACAATTATTGTCTGTATTATCCTTTTCCGGGTCAAGGTAATTTGCCATATTTCTTGTTTCTTTGTTTCCCTGGCAAAGGTATAAAAATTACATATATATCCTGCAAGTCATGGCTGTAATCCTTTCAAACAGTACCACCAACTATCAGGCGTAGGAGTTCCAGTTCACGACGGATAAGTTCCATCGGGTTGGACTCGTTGTTTTTGGGTTTGGGATGAACTCAGGAAAGAAGAGTTCTCAATTCGGGATAATACCTGGATTTTCTTTACAATATTTATCTGCTGCCGCGCTGATTTCTTCAACGCTCATACCGGTAAACAGATTGTCCTTCCTCCATTCCGTATAGTCGAATAGTTGGCTTAAAAGCAAATAGATGAACTGCTCTGCCTCCAATAACCCTAATTCCTTGATTAAGCATCTTATGCCCTTATCCAACAATACTGTATTGTTTGTCATATTAAATGGATATTATATTAACCAAGTTTTGCCTGTGTCTCAAATAATACCTTTGCCTGCGTTTGGTCATCGTACGGACGATTAAAGCAGCAATTATCCAAGTATATCCGATATTTCATAGATGATGTGTTATCTTTATTTACTGCAAATATACTAATTTTTCTTTTTCAATCCACTGAAAACCAAAATTTTGTATGCAGAAGTATCTCCAATGTGTAACGATATATAAATGAGTGACTTAACCTAATTTTCTGCGTTTTACCATTGTTTCAAATAACAATAGCTGAAAGGAAAAATTATACGGAGGAACTGCCCAAACTCAAACGGGTTGATTACGAAGCGGGAGATGTCAAAAGGCAAATCGCCGGTACGATAGGAACAATGTTAAAAAACATCCTTTTGTCCTACCTAATCGACGCAAACCACAGCCAACCCCTGCCTGTTGCTCTCGGTTGCTTTATTTCCAAAAATTTCGTATATACTTTTGTGTCGGCGTTGCTATTGACGCTAACTTTTAATGCGAAATATTATGTTTATAAACGATGATTATTTTAACAAATGGATGGAAAAGTTGTACGGCAGGATATGCGATATTTTCAAAGTCATCAATGCATCGGCAGGAGCAAATGAAGTCTTCGGCGAGAACGAGAAACCGTTGGACAATCAGGACTTGTGCCTGATGCTGCGTATTAGTCCCCGAACTTTACAACGTTACCGCAGCGAAGGATGTGATTGTACAAATGTAAGAATTAAATAAAACAACCAACATTTTTACATATTATTTTTTATAGTTTTTACTTATTATTAATGTGCGTGAGGGCGAAGTCGGGACGTGACGGTTTTTTATCGGTTAGCTAATTTTTGTTAAAAACAGAGCAGATTGTCAGAATAAAGGCCATTTTTGTGTTACGAAGAATT
>BNTS01000078.1 GCA_025996775.1 Bacteroidia bacterium
TATTCAGGGATAGAACCATGGCAAGCGCATACATAAATGCAAATATCATCAAAGACCTTTCACTTCGTGTAGAAGGAAATCTGGATTATACCGATAATGCACAATACTATCTGAATGGTTCTGTTTTGACCAACAGACCAACTTCATCTCTTGATAATGCTTATTCAACGAATTGGAACACCAAGGCGTTGCTGAATTATGCTATCACAACCGGACAACATAGTTTTCGTTTTATGGTCGGTACGGAAATGTTGGCCTCAAGAAGAGTAACAAATACCTGGACTGTAAGGCATGCACAATGGGAGGAAGACTGGTTGTATAATAATCCCGTCAATCCCCCTCTATTCAATGCAGACGGTACCCCTAACTCAAGCAATACCTCCTCTAAGAGCCCGGCTCAAGAGTATTCGTTTATTTCGTTTTTCGGACGTTTGAATTATACCTTTCAAGACAAGTATTTACTAACGGCAACTTTCCGCCGCGATGGTTCTTCCCGTTTTGGAGCTAACAACAAATTCGGAAATTTTCCGGCAGTATCTGTCGGATGGATCATCACAGAGGAAGGTTTTCTCAAAGATAACAATACGATTAGCATGTTGAAACTCAAAGCCGGATACGGGCGGACAGGTAATGCTGAAATTGGAAATTATGCTCAATGGGGAACTGTATCCATGACAGCCAACATGTTGTATAACGGACAGCAATATTGGAGGATTAGTCAATTATCTAATCCTGATTTACATTGGGAAAAAGCCGGTGTATTTGATGTTGGACTGGAATATGGTTTGTTGAAAAACAGAATATCAGGAGAAATATCTTTTTACAATAAAAAGTCTGAAAGTCTTTTCTTAAGCGTAAGTGCACCTGCTTCAACCGGATCGACAGGTATTCTTCAAAATATCGGTGAAGTTAGAAACAGAGGTATTGAATTTATGATTAAGTCTCGGAATTTTATTGGTCGTAATTTTACTTGGACAACCGATTTTAATATTTCGTACAATCAAAACAAAGTACTTTCTCTTGGCAATCAGTCGGCACCAGATGCAGTAGGTGGCACAGGTGATGTTCGCGTGATTGTGGGAGAACCTCTGGGATCAAATTACTTAGTTAAATTCTTACGGGTTGATCCGACCGATGGCGCTCCTGTTTTTGAGAAATTAGATCCGGTAACCAGAAAACCAGTTGGCGAGACAAAAGTGTACAGCACCGACGACCGTCAAGTATGCGGACATCCCTGGCCATATCTGAATGGTGGATTGAATAACTCGTTTACTTTCCTGAAGAATAAGTTTGACTTGAGTTTCCTTTTCTCTTTCCAGTTAGGAGGAAGCGTTTATGATGATGGTGAGAAATTCCAAATGAATAACTTGGGGTCATGGAGACCCATTGCAAAAGCTTTAGATCGTTGGCAGAAACCGGGAGATATTACAGATGTGCCTCGTGCAACTTTAGGCGGGACAGGGATTGAGGCTTCTCGTAACACTTCCGAATATTTGCACGATGCGTCTTTCCTCCGGTTGAAAAATCTGAGCATCGGTTATAATTTACCGGTATGGCAAAAAGTCAAAATAAGAATCTATGCACAAGCCTCTAACATTCTCACCCTCAAAGCGTATGATGGTGAACCTGAAATCATTAGAGACATGGAAAGCTCAAGAGACCGTAATGTGTCGGCCAATGTCACTTATCTTTCTCCTCCACAGGCTCGTACATTTGCTTTTGGTCTTAATCTAAACTTTTAATTATAAAGAGTATGAAAACAAAAAATATAATATTCAGTGTAGTATTGATTGTCTTTGGACTTAGTTCTTGTGACGATATGGATTTTCTGATACGTAAAGATGAGAGTCTGGCTTTGATAAACGACTCAATCAAAACGGAAGAACATCTGAAACTATTAATGCGGGGAGCATATCAGAGCCTTAGCGGAAACAACGTGATGGGAGGAACCATGTATGTTGCAACAGATAATTTGGCTGATGACGCCGGATATAGCGGTGCCACATTTGAGTGGGTACAAGTGCGCGATCATACCATGAACTTCTTTAATCCGATAGGGCGTACAGCCTGGCAGAACTCTTATTCGACTATCAACTATGCCAATCAAGCCGCTTTCAGCGACATATCAGATCAGATCATAGGCGATGGAGGCACAGAATTAAAAGCGGATGCCGCGTTTATTCGCGCCCTTTGCCATTTCCATCTGGTACGTCTTTTTGCAAAGCCCTATGCAGCTGAAACAAAAACTGCCCCGGGAGTTGTCATTCGCACAAGAGGATTTACAACACTCTCACAGGTTGCGGAAGGCATTGCTCCAAGGTCGACGGTTGACGAAGTGTACGAACAAGTGATCACCGATCTGAAATATGCAGATAGTAGTTTACCTGCAAGCAGAACGATTATGGATGGGATGGGGACGCCTGATGCGGCTAAAGCTATTCTTGCAAAGGTATATTTCTATAAGGGAGACATGGCTAACGTCATTGAATATGCAAGCAAGGTGGTGAATGATAATAGCCGTTACGATTTGGATGCCGACATGATGGCGAAATTTGCAAGAGCCTCGACTCCGGGTACCACCTCGAAAGAGGTTATCTTTATGCATGTCAGTAGAGATGTAAGTACAGATCCCTGGGGCGGTGTGCGTGGTTCGTATAATCCAAGCTCCGGGACTGCTCAATATTATCCTTCTGCCGATTTATTAGCTGCTTACAACAAAGATAAAGATAGTCGGTTTGAGCTTTTCTATAAAGAGGATTCCAAAATACAAGGTGGATGGCAAACCAAGAAATTTGATTATCCGAATATGGATGCTATCGTGATTGCATACAACGAACTGATTCTTTATTATGCTGAAGCCTTGGCTTCAGAAAACCAACTGCAAGAGGCGGTGAAGTGGCTTAATAAGGTTGAATCAAGAGCTTACGGAAGTCCGCAAACAGCAGTTTCGGCAGGAAAAGAAGCGATTATTAGCGCCGTACAGAAAGAGCGTCGTTTGGAATTAGCACTTCAGGGCGAGCGTATATACGAACTCAAACGCATAAAGTCCGCCTCCATACGAGGAGATGCCTGGGATTCCAGTAAACTTCTATTCCAAATCCCCGACTCTGAACAAAACGGCAATCCTAATATAGTAGTTAATTAACCCAGTCTCACGAGGTTATGCGTACCCCTCGCTCATGCATAGTTGAATTTTCGGGTGTCCGGCAGTTGTCGGATGAACCGGAAATAACTATTCTCCATTGCAGATACGTGCTTTTTTTTGGGCAGATACCTTGATAAGTTTTATAAGAAGCCGTTATCTTTTCATCGTTTGACAGCTGTCGAACACCTGTTTGACAAGGGTCGAACAGCTGTTTGATTGCTGTCAAACAGTTGTTCGACATTTGTCAAACGAAGAAAAAGACCCAATATCTGTAAAAAGTTTCTATAAGGGATTCTTAAAAAAATGCTGAATATGGATAAGGCTTTGGACATCGCAGGGTGACGTATTGTCAAAGTCAGGCGGGTGTCCAAATGACGAAAACAGAAAGGCGTCCACACAAAGCGGGCGCCTTTTTCAATTTGTCTCATCAGTATAGTTATCATCTCAATTTTGTTTGAATGGGTATTTGTGAGACGAAAAGGATATATTTCGATATGATTGTGATTACGTTTATTTCAATTACAATTTACATTTGTTCTATTGTTTAACTTATAAAATTATATGAATCACCATGAAAAAAGTTATTTATTTATTTGTTTCATTAGGCACCTCAGTTTGTTTTTTAGCTCAGGCGCAACAACCCCAACAAGCCCAACAATGGGATCCAAGAAGTACAGAGTGGTATTATCCGGTTCCGCCCAAAGTAGCGCCGGGTCAAGGGACTAAGCCTCCTTCTGATGCTATAATCCTTTTTGATGGAAAAGATACTACTAAATGGGAACCCCAAAGAGGAGAAGGCCCTATTGCATGGAAAGTTCAAAACGGTTCCTTAGTAATTGTTCCCGGAAAAGGTGGCATTCGGACAAAGGAATATTTTGGAGACTGCCAGTTACATGTCGAATTCAAATCACCTCCTGCCGAGAATTATGATGGACAAAACCGGGGTAATAGTGCTATCATGATGCATAGCCGATATGAAATCCAAATCTTGGATGGAGATAATAATCCAACATACGTGAATGGTATGGTTGGGAGTATCTACAAACAAAGCGCACCTTTAGTAAATGCATATACTAAGAATGGCGAATGGCAGGTTTATGATATCTATTGGAAAGCTCCTGTTTTTAATATTGATGGCAGTGTGCAGTCGCCGGCAATGGCAACCGTAGTCTTAAATGGAATTGTCGTTCAAAACAATTACATCTTAAAAGGGACAACTCCCTATACAGGCTTACCCAAGTACACAGCGCATGGACGCTTGCCGATAAGCTTGCAAGATCATGGAACTGCAACAGAATTCCGTAATATCTGGATAAGAAATTTGTAATACATATAATATAATGATATAATGACAACAAGAAGAAATTTCATAAAGGGTTCTTCTATACTGGCCGTAAGTTCCATTCTCTCTCCTCATACAATGGCATCCATCAGACAAAGCGCACCAAGCGACCGAGTTAATATAGCAGTCATTGGCGTTGGAATGGGTTGTAATGACATGCGCGGCATGCTGGTGAATGACTATGTACATTGCGTGGGACTGTGTGACGTCAATTCCGAGCGATTGGAAAGCCAGGCTGCAGACTTAAAGAAAAATTTTCCGAACAATGCGGGGAATATTAAGTTGTATAGCGATTATCGCGAAGTTTTAAGCAATAAAGACATTGATGGCGTGATTATCGCAGTTCCCGACCATTCTCACGCCTACATTTTTGCTGAATCGATAAAAGCCGGAAAAAATATTTACGTTGAAAAACCGGTTGCTAATACGATTGCTGAATGCAATCTCATGATAGATCTTCAGACAAAGTACAAGAAAGTGGTAACTACGGGTTTGTGGCAGACAAGTCTACGCTATTTCCGTGGCGCAAATGAGATTCTGAAAACAGGCGTATTAGGAGATGTATATAAAGTGCAAATATTTCATTCTCAAACCACCAATCCTCGTCCACTGGTACAAGACAGTACAGCTCCTGCTACTCTGAATTACGATGTATGGTTAGGTCCGGCTCCGCAAAGGCCCTATAACCAGTCACGCGTTCGTAGTTGGAGAAGCTATTGGGATTATGGCGGTGGACAGCAGACTGATTGGGGAGTACATTGGATAGATTCTGCTTTCGATGGTTTAGTGGCTCTTGGTTTGAATAATAGAACCTATCCAAAGGCTGTTTTCTGTGCCGCATATAAACATCCTGACTCATTCAATGAAACCCCCAGTTGCTTATCAACCATTTTTCAATATGAAAATTTCCATATCGAATGGACGGAACAAGTAGCATATCTGTATAACAGGAATCAAGGTGTTGCATGGATAGGAAGTAACGCTACTTTGGTTTGTAATCGAGATGGATATGAATTAATTCCCGAGAAAAAACCGGATGGTACACTACTAACGGATAGAGCTCAAATGGTAGGTAAGTTTGAAGATAGAGGCCTTATTGACCATACACGGAATTGGGGAGAATGCATTCGAAAGAATTCAATAGAAACAAACAGTCCGATTGAGAAGGGCGCCTTTAGTACCATCTTAGCACACATGGGTAACATTTCATATCGTACCGGAACGAGGGTAGAGTATGATCCTGATACAAGAAAGTTTGTAAATAATCCAAGCGCCGACGCCTTCATCAATCCAGTTTACAGAGCGCCTTGGAAATTTCCACAGATTTATTAATTGTTCAAACTTTAAATTGTATGAAGAAGCTGTTTTTAACCCTATTTTTAAGTGCAGGTCTGACAGGACTACTTGCCCAAAGTGTATCATTCCCGGATGATGCCCAAAAACGTGGCTACTACGACCGCCCTTATAAGCGGTACGAAGCCGAGCCATTTAAGTGTACAAGTAATGCGTTGTTTTTATCGCCCACCTACGTGCAAACAGAGGTTCAGAGCGAAGCATCCAATGTCGTTGCCACCCAATTGATAGATAAAAACGCGTACGTTCAATGGAAAAATGACGAGGCTGCAGATGGATTAGTTATCCGCTTTTCTCTTCCCGACGCCCCGGATGGGAAGGGAATTCGAGGGGTGGTTGCTTTGTTTGTAAATGACAACTTTGTTCAAAATATCACCTTGGATTCATATTGGGCTTGGCAGCATGCCTTACTAACGGGGCAGACATACCCCGACAATACGCCTACCGAAGATAAGTTTGCGCGAATGCGTTTTGATGATGTACGCGTTAAATTACCTCAGAAAATACCCAAAGGCGCTACTTTCAAATTAGTAAAAACGGATGACAATAAGATTCCGTATACGATTGATTTCGTCGATTTGGAACCTGTCTCTGCATCTGTTACGTATGAATCTATTACGGATGCAAACAAAGTGAAATATACCCTTGAAGCAGGCTCAATCAATGCTTTTATCGCTAAAAACGGAGGCAAAACGATTTACATCCCGGAAGGTAAATATGACGTTAATGAGCGAATCTATATAGATGAACCCAACACAAAGCTTGTTGGAGCCGGTATGTGGTACACGGAGCTTTACTTCTCCGCTCCTTCCGACAATGCAGAAACGTATGATAAAAGAGGGATTCAGGCAAGCAAGGATAATATCGTATTAGACGGCCTGTATATCACAACTGTTAATAATCGACGATACTTTATATTGAATAATGGTCGCAACGGACAAGTGGGAAAGGGATTGATGGGTTCTTTCGGCTCTAATTCTTTGATCCGGAATGTCTGGGTTGAACATTTCGAATGTGGAGGATGGATTAACGGCACAAATAACCTGAAAGTAGAATATTGTCGTTTTCGCAATCAATATGCCGATGGGATAAACCTAAGCAGCGGAAGTAAAAACGCCATCATCGAACACTGTAGTTTTCGCAATAATGGAGACGATGATATGGCATCGTGGTCGGCCGGTAGAACAGCGATGTGCGAAAATGTCACATTCCAATACAATACTGCAGAAAATAACTGGAGGGCATCCAGTGTAGGCTTTTTCGGAGGTAAAAGACATAAAGCATTAAACCTGGTTGTAATAGACCCTATGGAGGCAGCCTTACGGGTAACAACTGATTTCCCAGGTTTTGAGTTCAGCAACGAAGGATATATCGTTTACGACAATATCTCGGTATACCGTGGAGGCGGGAAGGCCGGTCCACTTGGCTTTTATGGAGCCTTTATGGAGCATACCGAATCGGGCGCTATTCATATAACCAGTTATCTTCAATATGATATCAGGAACATTCGATTCTCAAATATAGACCTATATGATTCCAAAAATGATGCCATCTTTATTGATTCCGATCATGAAAAGTTGATAGAAAACCTGTATCTGGAAAATATCACGATCCACAGTGCAGGCCGGTATGGCATTTCTTTCCATCATGCCGTAGGAGAAGCATTCTACTGTAATCTAAAATATGAGAATATTGGAAAAGCAAACTTGACCAACATTCCACGTTGGTTCAAGTTTACACCCCTTGCAAATTGCTTATCAAAATAGAAAAAAGAATTATTTATTGACCCTAAATCAAACATGCCTATGTATTTCAAGAAGTTTTCTTTTAGTTTGATCCTGTTGGTTCAACTTTTCACAGCGCCCTTGTTTGCTCAAGATGGTGTTGCCGTTCGTGGAACGGTATTGGATGGTAGTGGCGAGCCAATCATTGGCGCTAATGTCTTAGTGAAAGGTACTACAACAGGAGTAGTGACCGATGTAAACGGTGCATTTACTATTACAGCACCCAATAGACAATCTGTTTTAACATTTTCTTATATTGGGTACAGTTCAAAAGAAATCACTGTTGGTAATCAACGTGATATCAAAGTGGTCTTGGAAGAAGATCGTCTGGCGCTTGATGAAGTTGTCGTAGTAGGTTACGGTACTCAAAAGCGATCGGAGTTGACGGGAGCTATTGCCTCTGTCAAATCGGATGACATCAAAGATGTTTCAGCCAAGAGTATGAGTGAAGCGCTAACAGGTCGTATTGCCGGTGTGATGGTGACAAAAGGAGACGGTTCTCCGGGTGCATCTGCCGATATTATCATCCGTGGTGCTGCAACCGTAAATGGCTTAGGTCCATTATATATTGTAGATGGAGTGCGTATGGGTACTGACTTCAAATTCAACATGCGAGATGTGGAAAATATTGAAGTATTGAAAGATGCCGGTTCTTCGGCAATCTATGGAGCACAAGCAGCCGGTGGTGTTATTCTGATTACAACCAAAAGGGGTGGAGCATCAGATAAAATGAAAATTGATGTGAACGCCCGCTACGGTATTCGTAATGTACTCTCCAATATCGACTTATTAGGACGAGATGATTATATCGCTGCACGTAAAAACATTGGGATTGATATATTGGCATTACACCATGTATCGTCGACATCCGAACTCCCTGATGTGGATTGGATGGATGAGATATATAGTGTTGGGAAAGAGCAGGAATACAACCTTTCTATGTCCGGTGGCACAAACAAGCATAACTACTTCATTTCCGGAGGTTACTACAGGGAAGACGGCGTTTATCTGGATACCTGGAGCCAACGTTTCTCATTCAGAGTGAACGCCGATTACAAAATCGGCAACCGGATAACCGTTGGGGAATCTATCTATGGAAGCTCTACCCAAAATAATCCCTATCGTGAATTTGTTGGAACAAGAGGTGTTCCTTTCCGTACAGCTCCTACTGCTGAGGTCTACGACCCCATAAATTTGGGTGGTTGGGCCAAGATGCCGAGCTATATCGGAGGCCCAAATCTTTATGGCAATGAGTATATTTATCATTATACAGGCCATAACTATAACCTTGATGCTGTTATTTACGGAAACCTGAAGATAATAGAGGGATTAGATTTAAGGGTTACCTTAGGAGGCGCCTTTGGAGGAACGAGTAGCAATGCTTTTACAGAAGCCTTCGACTTTGGCGTACTTAAACAAACACAGGGAAGCATGCAAGCCAGAGCCGGTACTTCGCAACGCTTAACCTTTAACAGTACGCTGACGTATGAAAAAACATTCGGCAACCATACATTTAAATTGATGGTCGGTACCGAGGCGTTGAAAAATGATGGATATGAAGTGGTGGCAAATGCCACGGGCTTTACCGTGCCGGTAGCTGAATCGCTCCGACTATCATCAAGCGTGGATAAGACAGCAGAAGACAACTGGATGATTGGAAGATCGCTTTCCTATTTCGGACGTTTAAACTATTCTTACCAAGGTAAATATCTTTTCACAGCTAACATCCGTCGAGATGGTTCCGACCGCTTCGGTTTAAATAACCGCTGGGGTAATTTCCCCTCCATCAATGGAGCTTGGCGTATCAGTGAAGAGTCTTTTGTAAAAGATAATGCCGACTGGCTGACCAATGCAAAATTCAGAGCCAGCTGGGGTATTTTGGGTAATGACGGTATCAGTCAATTCCTTTATAGCCAAGTGTACCAGCAACTCAATCGCCATCAGTTTAACGGAGGTGATAAACTGCAAGGATGGGCTAACACCCGCTTCCCCAACGCTGATATCAAATGGGAAGAAGTAAACCAAACAGACATAGGACTGGATTTAGCATTCTTAAAAGGGAAATTATCCTTTACTTATGATTGGTATAGTCGTCAGACCAAAGATATGCTGTACACTTTAAATATCCCTTTGTCAGGTGGTATTAGCACCTCAAATGTACCCATCAATATCGGTCAGGTATCGAATATCGGCTCAGAAATATCAATAGACTGGAGAGATACATGGAATGGTCTCCGCTACAGTGTCGGCTTTAATGCGTCCTTCAATAAGAATGAGATGATAAAGATCGGTCAGGAAGGTGCCGTATTAACGGATGGAAATCCCGGTGAAGCATGGCGTGGAAACGTAAGCCGTACGCAAGACGGTCAGCCTATTGGACAATTCTACGGCTACAAAGCGATCGGTATCTTCAAAGATCAAGCAGAAGTTGATGCGTATAACGCTAAAGCCAAGGCAGCAGGTGCACCCAGTGGATTCTACCAACAGAGGAATACCGGTCCCGGCGATATAATTTTTGCTGATGGAGACCAAGGTTGGGTTGACGCAAACAGTCAGGACTTCATAGGTAATCCATGGCCGAAGATGACGTATGGTATCAATCTTAGCTTGGCATATAAAGGATTCGACTTAGGGCTCTCGTTCCAAGGCGTTGCCGGTGTAGATATCTACAATGGGTTGAAGGCCTACACGCAAAACTTCTACGGCGATGCCAACACTACGAAAAATATTTTCAACAATTCTTTCTTCGGCAGCAATGGATTGACTGATATGCCTCGTTCAGGCTTCTTCAATCAAGGCAGTTATGTAGTTGACCCAAACTTCAACTATTCCACCATATCTTCTTTCTGGGTGGAAAAGGGGGATTACTTAAAGTTGAAGAATCTTAGCATAGGATATACCTTGCCTTCTTCTATATCACGGAAAGCGGCATTACAAAATACACGTATCTATCTTACAGCTCAGAATGTGTTCACAATCACCAAGTACTCAGGTATAGACCCGGAACTTGGAGGAATGACTGGAACAACAGCAAATACAAATGTTCGCCAGCGCGGAATTGACACCTTTACACGCTATCTTCCTTCAAGGTTGATATCCGTTGGGCTTGACTTAACATTTTAATGGTTTCACTTAGTAAATGATATAAGAAATATGAAAAATATACAAAAGAAGATTTATCAATTGCTTTTGATAGGGGGTATGGCGATAGCCACATCCGGTTGTTCCTCTGATTTTCTGGATGTTTACAATAAGGGGACTGTTTCACCGGATATTTTCCCAACATCTATGGCACAGTTAGATTTAATGCTCAATGCTGTCTACGGAGAAACAAAGACTAATGGGTTGTATGGTTTCTATTGGCTTCCCATGGGAATTTACCTTTACGATCATACTGATGACTTAGATTGGACGGCTGAAGCGGATCGTAGTTATATGTCGCTGAACCATACAGGTTCTACATCCAGTTACATTCGAAGCACTTATACAGAAGTATTCAAATTAGTCGAATTATCTAATGCTGTTTTGGAGGCTGTCGAAGGGTTTAAGGAGAAAGGCCATGCTTTGTCTACCGACCTGCCACAACTTGATTACATGAAAGGCCAAGCGTACTTTTTCCGAGCCTTAGCCTATTGGCATGGACAAATATACATTCAGCCGGAAGCGAATGGAATGGCTATTCCGCTTTGGGATCATGTGCCTAAATCAGTTGAGGAGATGTCGGCTTCACGTCCTACTACGGCAGAGTTTTGGACTTTTGTTATTAGCGACTTAAGGAATGCATTAACTTTGCTTACGGGTCGTAACTCGGATTATACCCGTCCGACCGAATGGGCTGCAAAAGGTTTGTTGGCTAAAGTGTATGCTCAATCTGGCGATATAGCCAGTGCTAAGCCGATTCTTAAAGACGTAATCGACAATAGCGGCAAAGGATTAGCTCCTTATGATACATATAAGAATATGTTTTTTGGAGAAAGTGAATATGAATATAATGTTGAAACTATTTTCGACATTGATGTGACGGTTGATATGCAACAATGGGGCCCATGGGGAAGTGTTCCTTTAGGAAGTGGTATGCCTATGGTATTTGCTCCTAATTTCGTAAACTTAGCAGATGGAGGCTCTATTGCTTCCGGGTGGAGTAATAACTTTGTACACGAAAAGAACATTTATCGTTTTGGCTTTGATTTGCCTCCGATGTCGCCGAGCCAGTTTGTAAACAATCCTGCTTATGATGCAAGTAAGCCCAAATCACTTGAAAACCTCGAAAAAGTACCTCCCGCCGACTATGTGAAGGCAAGCCAAGATATGCGTACCAACAAAACGGTTGATCCTCGCCTATTTCTCAGTTGCGGACAACCCTTTGTTGAAACTGTGCTGAATGACAATGGGCAGGTAACTGTTTACGGACTGCCCCCAAGTGTGGTGGATCCCGAAGCATCCAAATTGCAGGCCTGGAGCCATCGTAAATTTACGAACCTGAAAGGAACCGAAGGAGCTATTAGTATGAGTAGCGGAGCAAATTATCCGATTGTCCGTATGGCAGACCTCTATTTATTGTATGCTGAGGCTTGTGCAGCAAGCGAACCCAATGTTGCACTGGAGTATATCAATAAGGTACATCGCCGCGCATACAATTATCCTCCCGATTCACCCTCCCCGATAGATTACAAGAGTCTTACCGATAGGACGATGGCGCAAGCCGGCGACCATTTGGCCAACGACCCCTTAAAATACGAGCGCTGGGCTGAATTATTTGCTGAAGGACAATGGTGGTTTGACGTTTGCCGTTGGAAAATAGGATCTAAAGAAGCCGCCTACTACCAGAAGACGAGGGTAGCGGCTATTGACTGGTCGGACAGTTATAGCTATACACAACCTATCCCTAAGCAAGAACTGGATAGGAATACTAATATGGTTCAAACTCCTGGTTACTAAATTATTATCATGGTTTACCACTTGTCTAAAAACAGGTGGTAAACCTTTTTTCAGATATTAAACTTATGCACGTAAAAAGGAAACATAGTAAACAATATGCATTTAAAGCAATAGCTATTCTGTTGCCATTTGTATTCTTGTTCGCGGCCGAACTGATCATGAGAGCTTGCGGATATGGGTATGATACACATTTATTCGTTGAAGATAAAACCGGACTCTTTTACCAGATGAATCCTGATATATCAAAAAAATATTTCACCATTGAAGAAAATGCCACTACAGGCAATCGTGAACTTTTCCCAAAACAGAAACAACCAGGCGTTATCCGTATCTTTGTATTGGGCGCCTCATCTTCCATTGGTTTTCCTTATATGCATAACGGCTCCTTTTCGCGATTATTGAAATACAGGCTGCAATTTGCCTACCCTACTACAAATTTCGAGGTTATTAATCTGTCACTTACGGGTATAAACACCTATACTCTGTACGATTTCTCCAAACAATTGATACATTACGAGCCTGACCTTATATTGATATATGCCGGGCATAACGAATATTATGGTGCTTTAGGCGTTGCTTCTACAAGTAGCATAGGACGCAATCCGTCTTTTATCAGGGCATTCATGGTTGCCAAGGACTTGAAGTTAGTGCAGTGGACCGCTCGCGTGGCAAAGGTGTTGAAGGGAACGGATAAGCGCGTTACCGATTATACCCTTACCCTTATGGAACGTATGGCGCAAGAGCAGTCTATCCCCTATCAATCTATTGCTTATAAACAAGGTATAGAACAATTTAATCTCAATATAGGCGATATGCTTGATTTGTTTCACTCAAACCAACTACCTGTTTTTATCGGAACCTTAGTCTCTAACCAACGCTCGCTGAAGCCGTTTATCAGCAGCACAGACACTTTAAATGCCAATCGGTCTTATGAAATGGGTAATATAGCCTATGCAAAAGGTGATTATATAAGTGCAAAAAACTATTATATACAGGCAAAGGAGTATGACGAACTGCGTTTCCGCGCACCTGATGCAGTAAATAAGATAATTCGTCAACAGGCTGAAAGGCTTGAGAATGTACACTTGGTAGATGTATTAAAAGATTTTGAAGCCCATTCTCCAAACAACATTCTCGATTCAACGCTTTTACTGGAACATGTACATCCCAATCTTGCCGGGCAGATCCGAATAGCCGAAACCTTTTATAACGAAATACAAGCCTCAAGCATCTTGCCTGACAGTCCCTTCACTTTACAGGAAGTCGCTTATCCCCTGACTTCCTTTGACAGCATTTATGGTGATATCTCCATACTCATGCTGAAAGAACTATGGCCGTTTAATGAACCCATGCCAAACGAGGATCCGACCCGACAAAAAACGTTCGAAGAACAAGTAGCCGGTGTTTGTTGTGTTAGGCAATTAACTTGGTATGATGCAATGCCTTTACTTTATAAGCATTACAAGGAGACAGGAGATAAAGCTAATGCCTTAAAAGTCATGGAGGGATTGTGTTTGGAATTTCCCTATAGTGAAGAATATTTACTGGAGACAGGCAAACTTTGCTTGCAACAAGAGAAGGATACAGAAGCCTGGTTTTATTTCAATAAAATGTACATTTTGAGTCCGTCTTCTGAAGCAGCTTCCAATCTTGCCATAGCCTTGCTTAAGATGGATAGACCTAAAGATGCACTACCCTATATTGACCAAGTAATTCAAAATAGTAGAAGTCGTGTGAATTTCAACCCTCTAAAGGAGGTCGTAGAAGAAATAATTACCTTGCAGCAGCAGTTGGCTGACACTCCAACCGACGCTACCTTGCTTGAGGCAATTGCATCCCGATACATTAAAATAGGAAATACAAAAGCTGCATCCAAGTATACAATTATATGAAAGATTATATATTAAACACTATTAAGCTATTAAAACCAATGAAAAAGATCTTTTTTCTCTTAGTTGCTTCTAGCTTCCTTACCGTTTCTTGTAATACGGAAAAGGCGGATAACGTCATCGTTTATCCAGCCCCTGAAGGTGAAGTTTTGAATGCTGTGTACAAAGTGACGGCTAATGGCCTGAATATTCCTGTTTATATTGCTAAAGTAGGCATGGAACGCAGGGCTAACCGCGAAAGGGCGATGGACGACCAGCCTAATTCGCATTTGTTCTATGATGTGGCAGGCTTTGCCTCTTTCGATCTCAAATCAGGCCAGGTGGAAATCAAAGTTTCTGTTGATGAAGCGATTCAAACGGCTAAAATACTTCCTACTTCTTTTGGCATCACGCCCAAGATTACCGGTAAGTCGCTTAGCTTTACCATCGACAAGCCCCAACATCTGACGGTTGAGATTAATGGCGAGCATATCCGTTCGCTCCATATTTTTGTGAATCCGGAAGAAACAGATGTGCCCGATCCAAACGATCCCAATGTCATCTATTTTGGCCCGGGAATACATAATATTGCTGAAAGCATCGAAGTAACGGATAATAAAACGGTTTATGTAGCAGGAGGGGCTATCGTACGTTGCTATAATGATACTACGATTAGCACCAGCGATCCCGATGCTCGCAGAAAAGCCCGTAGACCCAGCTTCATCTTCAGCGGACAAAATGTAAAAATTCAAGGACGCGGAATTATCGACCAAGAAAATGTATATCGCCTCCAAGCACGTAATATTTTCTCCGTGACAGGTAAGGACGTTTCGCTTGAAGGAGTAATCCTGCGTAATGCCAGTGTATGGACCGTTTCATTGCGGGGAGCCGACAGGGTACATATCGATAATATCAAACTACTTGGGCATCGTGCCAACTCCGATGGAATTGATATTTGTGACAGTTGGGAAGTATTGGTGGAAAATTGTTTTATCCGTACACTGGATGACCTGATTGTGGTTAAAACGTATAACCGCGAAAATGGCACTGGTAATGTCTTGGCTCGTAAATGTGTGCTATGGAACGAAGTCGCTCACGCATTGAGTATCGGCGCCGAAATACAACAGGTAGTTGATGGTGTAACGTTTACCGATTGTGACATCATTGGCGACCATTGTCGCGAATGGTCTCTACGTGTGTACCAATGCGATAAAGGTATGGTTAAGAACATCACCTTTGATAATATCCGCATCGAAGAGTCGGTTAAATTCGCCTCCTTATGGATTAACGAAGCCACATGGACAACCGACCCTGAACGCGGACATATTGAAAACGTAGTATTCAAAGATATTACCCTCAAGAATGATGGCCCCTTGGTAAAAGGAATTGAATTTTTAGGCTATGACGAAGGCCATGCCGTTAAGAATGTAGTAGTAGACAACGTAGTGGTGCAAGGCAAGAAAGTCACCCGTGATGACATTGTGGCAAACGACTATGTGTACGATTTAACAGTAAAATAATGTATTAACTAAAAATAGAGGATTTGAATCATGAAGATATTCAATGCAGGATATGTCGCCCTTTGCGTATTGGCGACAGCATGTAATTCCGGCGGGAACACCCCGCCCAAGGAAACATTAGTTTCGAAGCCTGTCAATAACAATAGCAATAAAAGTATCATTGTTTACCCGGCTCCCGCAAACGAAAGATTGAATGCTACCTATAAAGTAAGTGCAGACGGACAAGATATTGCTGTCTATAATGTAAAAGCACCTCAGATTCTTAAGAATAGCCGCGATACGGCTGAATTTTCAGGGATGGCCTATTTCGATTTTGTGAAAGGTCCCGTCACGGTTACAGTATCGGTAGATGCAGCCATTAGTAAAGCTGAAGTGCTACCGGCTTCTTTAGGTATCACCCCTGAAATCAAGGATAAATCGATTTCTTTCCAAATAGATAAACCTCAAAATTTGGATATCCAAATCAACGGCGATCCTATCCATCAGTTGCACCTCTTTGTGAATCCTGAGGAAACTGACGTACCCAATCCCAAAGACCCTGATGTCGTTTATTTCGGCCCGGGAAGCTACCGCCTTCCTCAAATGGAGTTGGAAGACGGCATGACGGTTTACATTGCCGGAGGTGCAGTTGTACATTGTTATGTAGGTCCTCACGAATGGTACACGCTTAATGACAAAGGCTATAAGAACTACAATAAGTTTTACACCTTCGATCTAACAGGTAAGAACATTACCTTCCGCGGACGTGGCATTGTAGACCAAGACGGCATTCCTGCTTATGGCCGTCGTAGCGTTTTGGTTAAGGGTGAGAATATCAAGGTAGAAGGTGTCATCTTCCGCAGCCCCAGCGAATGGACAGTAGTTGTAGAGAGCTCGAAAAACGTATCCATCGACAATATCAAAATCATTGGATATCGTCCTTGCTCACAGGCAATCATGGTTGATGGAAACTCCGATGTCATAGAAACAGACAACTACATCCTTGTCCCCCAATAATAATAACAACCCCTGCTGTTATTGAAAAAGCAGCAGGGGTTGCATAAACGCATAAAAAGAGCAAACCGTATCAATTATTTAAAAACTAATGATAACTTTGCGATACGTAGTGTAGTATATTTGAGAAGTAATTTAATACTTATTATGACAAAAAAAGAAAATGTTGAATTTGGAATGACACTTACTTTAATACTGTTAGTAATCAGTTGGTGGTTTGGTAAGCAACTTGTTGGAGTGTCAATCATCTGTTTATTAATTTGCCTTCTGGCACCTGGATTGTACACCCCTTTTTCAAAGATTTGGTTTGGTTTGGCAAAAGGCATAGAGTTGCTAATGTCGAAAGTCATTTTGTTCTTGATTTTCTTTTTTGTTGTTACTCCCGTTGCCGTTATCAGGCGTTTACTTGGTAAAGATTCGTTGTATCTACGTAGCTTTGCTAAAGATAATAGGAGTGTATGGATGGAGAGATTACATAGCTACACAAAGAATGATTTGGAAAAACAATTTTAACTCATAATAATATGGATTTTTTAAGAGAGTTTGGAGCATTTCTAAAGGAAAGAAAAAAGTATTGGTTAATCCTCTACTTGTCATTTTGTTGCTTTTCTCGATGCTTATTATACTGACGCAAGGAACAGCCTTAGCACCTTTTATCTATTCCATATTCTGATTTATGGTGGCTATCCTTGGTATATCTGCATTCTATCACGATAGTGCGGCGGCTTTGTTAATTGACGGACAGATTGTAGCAGCGGCTCAGGAGGAACGCTATACCCGGATAAAGCACGACCCCTCCTATCCTGAACATGCCATCCGCGAAGTACTACGCATAGGCGGATTATCGGGAAGTGATATTTCAGAGGTTATCTTTTACGAAAAACCCTTTCTTAAATTTGAACGTCTGCTGGAGACCTATCATGCCTTTGCTCCTAAAGGCTTTTCGAGTTTTGGAAAGGCACTGCCGGTA
>BNTS01000079.1 GCA_025996775.1 Bacteroidia bacterium
GCAATCATCTAAATGATTTCCCCAAAAGAAGCCGTCTTTTCAAAATATTTTTCCCAAATCACGACGAAAGCTTTACATATCCATTAACTTTGGCCGATTTCGTCGAAACTCCGAATTTCTCGTAACACAAAAAAGCCCCTTTTACTGACAAAAGCGGGCCATTTTAACATAATTTAATTGACAAATGAAAATTGGCGTTCACCCAATTTCAAGCATCCTTAGAGCTTAGTGACTCGTTTGAAACCCCGTTCTATGGAGCTTTTAAAATTATCTTTCAGATCTGTATGCCGTCAGGCATAACCAATACCGGGATGACGCATTATTAATAAGAAGTTATTTCCTGCAACAACGCGCAGGCGGTTTCTACGGTGGGGGCGTCTTTGATTTGGATGCTGCGACGGGAGCTTTGGTCGCGGAGGGTGCATCTGCGGGGGTGTTTTTGAATGAAGGCGAGGAGTTTGTCGAAAGCTTCGCTTTGGTAGTAAGGGCTTTCGGGTTTTGATATTAGATAGATGCTCATCTGGCCTTTCTTCAGGACTATTTTCTCCATACCCAGTTTCTTGGCTAAGCGACGGAGGCGGACGATGCGGATAAGCTCTTTGCCTTCTTTAGGGACTTTGCCAAAACGGTCTTTCAGGCGCTCGGTGAAGGCGTTGATGTCTCGCTCTTCTTCCATCTTGTCTAACTCGCGATAGAGCGAGATGCGTTCGGAGTCGTTGGGGATGTAGGTGGGGGGGAACATTAGTTCGAGGTCGCTCTCGATGAATGTTTCGCGCACGTATTCGCTACCACTGTCGCGTTTGCCTTCTTCCATCTCCACATATAGGTCTGCAAATTCTTCGGCTTTTAACTCATCCACGGCCTCTTCCAATATCTTTTGATAGGTTTCGTAGCCCAGGTCGGCAATGAAACCGCTTTGTTCGGCGCCGAGCAGATTACCGGCTCCGCGGATATCCAAGTCTTGCATGGCAATGTGGATGCCGCTTCCCAGTTCGGAGAAGTTCTCGATAGCCTGCAAACGCCTGCGGGCTTCCTGGCTGAGGGTGGAGAGAGGGGGCGAGAGGAGGTAGCAGAAGGCTTTGCGGTTGCTACGACCTACGCGCCCGCGCAATTGATGCAGGTCGGAAAGACCGAACTGCTGGGCGTTATTGATGATGATGGTATTGGCATTGGGCACGTCGATACCACTCTCTACAATACTGGTTGCTATCAACACATCGTATTCGTAGTTGATGAAATCAAGCAAAATCTTTTCTAACTTCTCAGGCTCCATCTGTCCGTGGCCTACACAGATACGTGCGTCGGGTACTTCGCGATGCACTAAAGCTTCTATCTCGTAGATGTTCTGTATACGGTTATTGATGAAGAATACCTGGCCGTTACGGCTCATCTCGTAGTTGATCGCTTCACGGATAATATCGGGGTTGAAGCGTTCCACATCTGTTTGTATCGGATAGCGGTTGGGCGGCGGGGTGGAAATATTACTTAAATCACGCGCCCCCATCAGCGAGAACTGGAGGGTGCGGGGGATAGGAGTAGCCGTCATGGTGAGCGTATCGACGTTCACTTGCAATTGGCGCAGTTTCTCTTTCACCGAAACGCCGAACTTTTGCTCCTCGTCGATAATCAGCAGGCCGAGGTCTTTGAATTTCACGTCTTTACTTACGATGCGATGCGTGCCAATCAGGATGTCTATCTTTCCTTCTTTGGCATCTTTCAGTATCTCTTTAATCTGTCCGGCCGTACGGGCGCGACTGATATAATCAATCCGGCAGGGGAAGTCTTTCAGGCGGTCGTGAAACGTTTGGTAATGCTGGAAGGCGAGCACCGTTGTAGGTACCAGAACAGCTACTTGTTTGCTGTCGGCTACGGCTTTGAAAGCTGCACGAATGGCCACTTCCGTCTTTCCGAAACCTACATCTCCGCAAATCAGGCGATCCATGGGGCGTTGGTTTTCCATATCCCCTTTCACGTCGGCAGTGGCTTTCATCTGGTCCGGTGTATCCTCGTAGATAAAGCTGGCCTCCAGCTCATGCTGCAAATAGCTGTCGGGAGTAAAGGAGAAACCCTGTTCCTGCTTGCGTTTGGAGTAGAGGAGAATCAGGTCGCGGGCAATATCCTTTACCTTTTTCTTCGTCTTCTCCTTCATCTTCTCCCAGGCGCCGGTGCCTAATTTGTTCAGACGGGGTGGTTCGCCGCTATCCTTCCCTTTGTACTTGGAAAGCTTATGGAGAGAGTGGATGCTTACGAAGATAATGTCGTTGTTTTGATAGATCAGCTTGACGGCTTCCTGCATTTTTCCGTTTACTTCCGTACGCACCAATCCCCCAAACTGACCGATACCGTGGTCGATGTGGACAACATAGTCGCCATTCGTAAACTGGTTTAGTTCCTTCAGAGAGAGGGTGATCTTGCCACTTCGCGCCTTGTCGCTTTTCAAGTTGAACTTGTGGAAGCGGTCAAAGAGTTGGTGGTCGGTAAAGAAGCACACCTTCAGTGTTTTGTCGGAGAAGCCTTCGTGGATGGTTTTATTTACAGGCGTAAACGGGATATCATCCCCTCTGTCTTCAAAGATAGTGCGGATACGAGTGGTCTGCTTCTCCACATCACTCAATATATATAATGTATAGCCTTCATTCAGATGGTGATGGAACGACTCGCCTACCATTTCAAAGTTTTTATGGTAGATAGGCTGCAGAGACGTAGTAAAGGTGAGGGTGGTATCAGCCACGCCTGTCGGGCGAGAACCGAAATTAAGACGGCGGAAGTTTACCACCGAATGAAAGAACTCATCCTCCGTAATCAGCTTGGCGCGCATCTCCTCTATGTCGATAAAGGAATCTTCATCTGCCGTCACCGGTTCCTCATTCCAAAGGCTGCCGATGCGCTCCTTACACCAATGCAAGTCTCGGGAAGCCAGGATGGTTTGATCGGGAACAGAGTCGAGGAGTGAGCATTTGGATAGATTACTTTTGCTAATCTTCGGTACAATATAAATGCTGTCGAGTTTCTCCTTAGACAATTGTGTTTCCACATCAAAGGTACGGATGGTCTCCACCTCGTCTCCGAAGAAGTCGATGCGGTAAGGAAACTCATACGAAAACGAGAAAACGTCGAGGATACTTCCACGCATGGCGTACTGCCCCGGCTCATAAACGTAGTCCACATGTTCGAAGCCGTATTCGTCTAATACGTCAGACACGAACATATTATCCAGTTTCTCCCCCGTATGAATCTTTAATGTATTTTCTCTCAGCGTTTCGTTCGAGATTACTTTTTCGGCCACAGCGTCGGGATAGGTTACAATAATAAACGAAGCATCCTTCTCCTGCAACATACTCAGCACCTCGGTACGCAGGATTTCGTTGGCCGGGTCAATATGCCCGTATTTAATGGCGCGACGATAGGCCGAGGGAAAGAAGAAAATCTCCTCATCCCCTGTCAGTTGAACCAGGTCGTGATAAAAATAACCAGCCTCTTCCAAATCATTTAATATGCATACATATTGTCTTTTAGCTTTGCCAAAAAGCGCAGCAACCGTCATAGCGGCACTTGACCCATTCAGTCCTTTCAGGAAGATATTGCGCGATGATGCATTATTCAAAACGGTGTCCAGCGCTGCAACCTGCGGATGAGTCCTATACAGTTTAAGTAATTCTTGTACGTCCAAAATGCTATAATATTTGTGCAAAGGTAGGCTTTTTGTCAAAAAACACACAAGCCATAGCTTAAAATCAATTTAAAATACCTACCTTTGGTGTTGATTAAACGTATTAAGGCTCAAAGAGTATGTCCGACAGTATTGTAATTATTCCAACGTATAACGAGAAGGAGAATATTGAAAATATTATCCGTGCAGTGATGAAGTTGGAGAAAACGTTTCATATTTTAATTATTGACGACGGCTCCCCTGATGGAACCGCCGCTATAGTCAAACGCCTTCAAACAGAGTTCCCCGAACAACTTTTCATCCTTGAGCGTCAAGGCAAACAAGGTTTAGGTACTGCCTATATCTGTGGCTTCAAATGGGCCTTGGAACATGATTACGGCTTCATCTTTGAGATGGATGCCGATTTCAGCCACAACCCCAAAGACCTCCCCAAACTCTATGCCGCCTGTACGGAAGACGGAGCCGACGTAGCTATCGGCTCGCGCTACAGCAACGGAGTAAACGTGGTAAACTGGCCCCTGGGGCGTGTCCTCATGTCGTACTTTGCCTCCGTATATGTGAGAATCGTTACCGGGATGAACGTACGCGATACCACTGCCGGCTTTGTAGCCTATCGCCGCATCGTGTTGGAAACCATCGGACTTGACAAGATACACTTCAAAGGATACGCCTTCCAAATCGAAATGAAGTTTACGGCCTATAAATACGGGTTCAAGCTGCAGGAAGTACCCATCATCTTTATAAACCGTGTGCTGGGCGTATCAAAAATGAACTCCTCCATCTTTGGCGAAGCCCTTTTCGGCGTTTTGCAACTCAAATGGCGCAGTTTTTTCAGCAGTTATAAAAGAAATTGAAGTAATTTTCATTTTAAGTTTTTCTCTACTTACAAAGAATCACCTGTCCCTTTTGGTGGTTTTAGCTCCATTCTACGTCTTAAACAAAGAAGATACCTGAAATAATACGAACAAACAATATTGTTTTAATGGCATATTTATTTGATTTTGCTGCATTTGCAGTACTCGATTGTGTGAATAATTGTACGAACCATAAAAAGGAGTTGCCTATGGAATACATGATCTGACGTTAACGCCGGATCAAAGGACTCTATGTTCCGGCATCTTTTTAATGTGATTAATAATTTATTGTTAAATTTAAACTACTACGATGTATGATGAATCCAAAAAAAATTAGCTCCTCTATCAAAGCTGATTTGGTTAAATTGATTAGAATTACGCAGATAACGGCACTGTTCCTGAGTATCGGAATAGGCGCAGGTTATGCTGATGTAAGCGTTGCACAACAACAAACAAAAACTGTCACCGGTACGGTTGTAGACAATACAAAAGAACCTCTTATTGGTGTAAATGTGCTGGTAAAAGGCACAACCAATGGTGTGATAACCGATATCGACGGTAAATTCACTCTCCAGCAAGTGCCCGTGGGCGCTACCTTGCAAATCAGCTATGTAGGTTATCTAACACAGGAAATAGCCGTGGGGGGGGGTAATACGTTTAATGTCACACTATTAGACGACTCAAAGGCTTTAGAAGAAGTGGTTGTTACGGGGTATAGCACACAGAAGAAGCGCGACCTCACAGGCGCCGTATCTGTTGTGAAAGTAGACGACGTGGAAAACGTGGTTTCGAGTAACGTGATGCAGAACTTGCAAGGACGTGTGGCCGGTGTATTTATCACCTCCAGCGGTAGCCCCAATGGCGATCCAACCGTTTTGATTCGTGGCGTCAGCACATTGGGTAGCGCTACCAATCAGTCTGAACGAAGCATGCCTCTTTATATTATTGACGGCGTACCTACCACGTCCAATATGAATACCCTTTCATCTCAAGATATCGAATCTATCCAGGTTCTGAAAGATGCATCATCCGCTACCATCTATGGTTCGCGTGCATCCAACGGTGTTATTATCGTCACGACCAAAAAAGCAGATCGCGAAAAAACATCCGTTCGATTCAGAGCCTCACTCAATGTAAAAACGTACGCTGAAAAGCCGCTTAACTGGCTGAATACCGAGGAACGCGGCTGGGTTCAATGGAGAGCTGCCCGCAACGATGGCACCGATCCCGCTACGAATGGTTGGCCTTATTCATTTGTTGACCACCAGGATTCAAACGGCAACTGGGTGTTAGACAAGATCAATTATCCCGAATTCCTCGACGCCGCTCAAACCATGCGTCCGGCAGATACCGACTGGGTAAAAGAAGTCATGCAGACCGCAGCTACTCAGAACTACAATGTGACCGTTTCCACCGGTAATGCTGCAGGACGTTCCCTGATAGCACTCGATTATTTAGATAATGTCGGCTCCTTAAAAGGTACATATAATAATCGCATGAGCCTTCGCGTCAATTCTGATTACAACCTCTTTAACAATCGCTTGACAATTGGTGAAAACGTTGCTTTGACGTATACCAAAAGAAGCACGCAAGGTGCCAATCTGAATTCAACCCGTCAAATTCAACCGATAGTTCCCTTACACACCGAAGACGGAGTGGGTTGGGGTGGCGCTGTAGGCGCCATGGATGATAATGGAAAAAATCCGCTTCGCGTAATTGAAAATAACAAAAACAACTACCAGTCTATCTTAAGGTTATTCGGCGACGTACATTTGGATTTGGAAATCCTTAAAAACCTGCATTATAAAACGACTTTAGGACTGGATCAGGAAATCAATTGGCAGAGAATCATGACCCTGCCTTTTAGAGATGGAGGTCAATCCGACCCAACGACCAGGGTTAGTCAGGCATTTAACAGAGCCGGAACGCTCATCTGGAGCAATACCTTAAGCTATAGTTATCAGCTGGATAGACATAATTTCGACTTGATGGTTGGACATGAACAGACAGATTATAATACGAACCAACAAGCGTATGTACGTGATGGTTATGACTCTACTGACCCTGATTATATGTATATATTTGCAGGATCATCCGGAATCACATTGCAACAAACAACGAATGTTGTTCCATTAAATAGGTCAAGTCAATACCGTTTGTTATCTTATTTTGCCAAAGCAAACTGGAGTTACGACAATAAATACCTGGCTTCCGTTACGGTTCGCCGGGATGGATCTTCCCGCTTTGGTGAGAATAATAAATTTGGTATTTTCCCGGCATTCTCTCTCGGATGGCGTATCAGCGAGGAAGGCTTTTTCAAAGATGCCCTTCCCGTTATCTCCGATTTGAAGCTCCGCTATGGTTGGGGTAAAACCGGTAACCAGCAGATCGGCGACTTTGCCGCTTATGGTCTATATCAAGCTACCTATACCAGTGACTGGACCGGACGTACAACCTACGACTTATCCACAGCCTACGATATTACAGGCCAGGGTACAGGAATCGCCCCCATGGGTTTCCGTCGTAATCAGTTAGCCAATCCGAACTTAAGATGGGAAGCTGCCACTCAAAACAATATAGGCGCCGACTTCGGTTTGCTCGATCAAAAACTGTCGGGTTCATTTGACTACTTCTTCATTAAAACCTCCGACATTTTAGTAAATCCGCCGACGCTCAGCGTTCTGGGTGAAGGTGCAGGCCAATCTGTCAATGGTGCAGAAATGGAGAACAAGGGTTTTGAATTTACATTGACCTATCAAAACAAAGTGGGTGATTTACGGTATTCGATAAGCGGTAATCTGGGCGCTTATGGAAACAAGGTTACTAAATTGCCGAACGAGGTAATTACGCAATATGCAGGTAATGGTTTAGACAAGACCATTCTGGGACGTGCACGTAGCTCTGTCTTCGGATTCTACACAGATGGAATCTTTAAATCCGAAGAAGAAGTAGCTGCTCATGCTAAGCAAGCCGGAGCAGGTGTAGGTCGTCTTAAATATCGCGATATTGCCGGCCCGAACGGGACAGGTCCCGACGGAGCGATAACGGATGCAGACCGTGACTTCATCGGAAAGACCGACCCGGACTTTACCTACGGCTTGAATTTCAGCTTCCAATATAAGGCATGGGATTTAAGCATCTTCTTCAATGGCGTACAAGGCAGTTATTCAAATGTAGGCGAAAGAAAAAGGAACGAGCAATTTATCGGCGCCTCTGAAGCTGCCGGACAAAATTACGGGAAAAGCACGCTGGATACCTGGACGTATGAGAACCCCAATTCAAATATTCCCCGCTTGTCACTTCGCGACGTAAACAATGAGAAAGGCCGTATGTCTACCTACTTCTTTGAGAATACGTCATATCTGAAACTGCGCAATGTGGAAATCGGTTATAATATACCTTCCGATGTGCTGAAAAAAGCGCTTATCAAAAATGCGCGTGTATATCTGATGGGAGAGAATTTGCTCAAAATAGCCAGCAGTGATTTTACGGGATCCGATCCGGAAACACCGAACATGGCCTATCCAATACCTCTTTCAGTTACCGTAGGTCTAAATGTAACATTCTAAAAAACTAATTATTATGAAGATTTTAAAATATATTATAGTCTGTGGAATACTGATCATGCCGATGGCGTGTGAAGATTATCTGGATGTGAACCCAAAAGGAACAATGAGTGATAGTCAGCTTAATACACCCGAAATGGTGGAAAAGATGGTTCTTGCTGCCTATTCACATGTAGAGAATGACAACAGGGAACAATCGCCCTGGCTGTTCTCGGATATCCGTAGCGGCGACGCCTATAAAGGAGGTAGTAATTCTGCCGACATGGCTTGGGGAGGCGATATCGAAGTTACCTCTACGATTAAGGAAAGCTCCGTAGAATATGCTTATAAATGGGAACGGGCTTATGTAGCCATCTCTCGTGCCAATAATGCTTTGGCTCGTATCAATAACCTGACGGAAGCTGAATATCCCGATAAGGTAAAACGTTCGGCTGAAATGCGTTTCCTGCGCTCGTTCCAGCTCTTCCAAATCAAACAAGTGTTCAACCACGTGGTTTGGGTAGACGAAACGATGAGCAACGACGACCTGCTTACCGAGTCAAACGTGAAATACACCGACCAGGAATTGTGGGGCAAGATTATTGAAGACTTTGAATATGCAACCAATAACCTGCCTGTCGACAATATTGACATAGGGCGCGTTAGCAAATATTCGGCTATGTCGTTCCTCGTAAAAGCTTTGATGTATGCCGCTTATGTGCAGAATCCGGACTATACGATAGACCATATCGACCAAGCCAAATTGCAAAGGGTAGTTGATTTGGCAGGCCAAATCCAGGCCAGCGGCAAGTATAAATTGAATGACGATTTTGCCAAGAATTTCCTTTGGGAATTTGAAACCAAATCGACATCAGAAGTTACAGAATCTATTTTTGCTGTTCAGAGTACACATGACGACGGTACCACGTATGGCAGAATGAACCAGTTCGGTATGCTGTCGTATCCACAGTCTCCCGAATATGGATGCTGCGTAATGCACCTGCCAAGCCAAAACTTAGTAAATGCCTATAAGACAGATCCTGCAACAGGTTTACCCTTATTCGACACATTCAATGAAGGCGTACAATTAACCACCGGCGAGGATATCGACGCCCATCCGGAAGTTACGGTTGACCCGCGCTTGATGCATACGGTAGCTTTCATTGGCAAGCCTTATAAATATGACGTAGACTATCCGCTCCCTGAGAGTGGTATCCGCGGTGGCGGTTACTACGGTACCTTTTTGTCGCTGAAAGAAGTTGAAACATTCAATTGTCCCTGCTACCGGGTTGCCCTGTGGTTCCGTGCAAGTTCATTGAACAGAGACTTGATTCGTTACGACGAAGTTTTATTGTTGAAGGCTGAAGCTTTGATTCAATTAGGTGGAGCAGGCAATTTGGAAGAAGCCCGTCAAATTATCAATCAGATACGTACCCGCGCACAGCAGAGCACAGGTCGTTTGGTTATGAAAGACGGAAAACCGTCGGCTAACTTCAAGATTGGCGAATATCCTGCAGCAGGTTGGACGAAGGAATATGCCTGGGAGGCATTCAAATTCGAATATCGTTTGGAAATGGCCATGGAAGCTCGTACAGGTTTCGACCTGGTACGTTGGGGTATTCTGGGTGAAACACTGAATAAGTATTACGAAGTAGAAAAGACCCGGAGAACAGCGTATATGACAAATGCAGCGTTTACACTTCACAAACACGAATATCTTCCTATTCCTAATAGGGAAATCACGTATAGCAAAGGTGTTTACCAGCAAAATTTGAATTACGATAAGATATAACTTTTTTATACATTTTTGCCCGGAGATATGAGTACTCTTTATTGGGACTCATATCTCTCTCAGCATCTTAATTCTACTTATAATTATGGTTGCAACAACAGATAAGTTTTTTTGGTTATTTGTTTCACTGCTTGTTCTCTGTTCATGTAGCCGAACGGAAACGTCGTCACATGAGAAATACCGTCCGCAGGTACATTTCTCCCCGGCTCAAAACTGGGTGGACGGACCTTCGGGCTTAGTGTTTCTGGATGGAGAATATCATCTGTTTTATGAATATAATACGACCGGAACAAACCCTAACCCACGGCATTGGGGACATGCCGTTAGCACAGACCTTATACACTGGAACGAATTACCGGTTGCCCTGTCTCCTGAGGGCGACAAAATCATTAGCTATGGAAGTGTAGTGGTTGACGCGCAGAACACCTCCGGATTAGGAACTATCGACAACCCTCCGCTGGTAGCCATCTACACCTTAACCGATTATACGGAAGACGCCGAAGGACAGTTTTTAGCTTATAGCTTAGACAAAGGAAACACATGGACAACATACGGTGACAATCCTGTTATTGCCAATCTCGACATCCGGGATTTTCGTGATCCCAAGGTTTTTTGGTACGAACCGACTGCCCACTGGGTGATGGTTGTAGCCTCTGCTGAAAGGAGAATACGCATATTCACCTCGCCCGATTTAAAAGAATGGACGTATGCAAGCGACTTCGGACAAGGTCTTGACGTGGAAGAAAACACCTGGGAACGCCCTGACTTATTTGAGCTTCCGGTTGCAAACGGAGAAGGAACACAATGGATACTGACCCTCAATGTAGGTCTTGGTGCACACAACGAATGGATGACCGCTTTTTTTGCCGGCGAATTTGACGGCCAATCATTTACTACCACGCAAACCGCTCCTTATGGCGCCGACTACGGAAAAGACAACTACGGAGGCATCACCTTCAATAACCTTCCCGGCGGACGGCGTGTGCTGATTGGCTGGATGAATAACTGGGAATATGCCGAAAAGGCGCCCACCTCTACTTGGCGTGGTTCCTTCACCATGCCCAGAGACCTCCATTTAGAAAAAATGCCTTATTACTATATCCTGGCATCTCAACCTGTAGAAGAAAGAACAACATTATACGGAAAAACGGCTGTTGTCAAGGATTTAGAAGTAACTCAGGATATCAATACTTCAGGTTTTGCTGATGTTACCTCCAAGATACATTTCCCCTTACTCCCTGCCGAACTTAGCATTCGCTTCAAGACAGGGAACCGGCAAATAGGCTTCGCCGAGAAATTCGGCGTCAAGCTAAGCAACAAAGAGGGCGAATTTATCCTTGCCGGATACGACGCCTATCATCAGCAATTCTATATCGACCGCAGCCATTCGACCCTGTTGAATCTCCCCGATAAGTATGCAGGCGTCCATGTCCAACGATTTCAGGACGACGACTCCGAGATAATCGAGATACAACTTATTCTGGATGCTGCCTCCATCGAATTATTCGCAGAGGACGGGAAAGTTGCCCTGACCGATGCTTTCTATCCCACGTCTGAATACAACAAGCTGGAAGTTTTTGCGGAAAACGGGCGAATACAGGTGGAAAAGCTAACCGTTACACAATTAACGACAATTTTGGAACAATAACTAACAGGCATAACATTCATGGCACAGCAAAATTCTCAATCTCTTAAAGTTGGAATGACTTTTATGGCGATGATATTCTTCACCCTTGGATTCATCACTAATTTCAATATGGCCTTAAAAGAACAGGTCCAGACAACATTTGAGTTGAGTGCTACAATGGCTCAATTGGTAAACGGGGTTTTCTATTTCGCTTATTTCTGTTTTTCGCTGATATGTGGAAGGTTTATTAAGAAGATTGGATACAAGAATGGTATTATTACCGGCTTATTGTTTGTATCATCAGGCAGTTTTCTGTTTTATCCGGCAGTAAACGGAACGCCTTCCTACGCTTTATTTCTAACGGCCATTTTCATCATGGCTACAGGAGTTGTGTTCTTGCAAACAGCGGCCAATCCGTATGTGGTTGCCTTAGGCACACAGGAGTCGGCGCCTGCCCGATTAACCTTGGTGCAGGCAATGAATAGTATTGCTACTACCATTGCTCCTTTTTTAGTCGGTCTTTTTATTCTCACGCCGGCTTCGCTTGTCATGGGTCCAAAGGCGGTACAATTGCCGTATATTCTGATTGGTTCTGTCGTATTGCTTATCGTGGCAGGGGTTTATATCACCAAACTTCCTGTTATTGAAGATTCCGACACGACTGTAACAAAGAGCAGCGTGTGGAAGCATCCTCAGGTATTGCTTGGGGCATTGGGGATATTCTGCTATGTGGGCGCCGAGGTAGGCTGCTCTACGCAAATCGTTCCCTATCTGGAAACAGGCGGGTTTGCCAAAGACGAAGCGGGCAGGTTGGTGGCCATTTATTGGGCAGGCGGTATGATCGGACGGTTCTTTGGCTCCATCATGCTCAGCTCCTTGCAAAATTCACAAAAATATCTCTATTCCTCCTTTATCCTGCTCCTTTCTTTCTTTGTGGGATGGTTTATATTCAGTTCTCGCGTGGTTGACGGGGAGTTTGTCTTTAGTTCGCAATATGTAAACGGGCTTATGTTCTTGGGGATTGCGGTTATTAATTTCCTGGCAATACTTTTGGGAAGAGGCAATTCAAATACGTCTTTGGGTATATTTGGAATCATGGGAGCTGCGTTGGTACTCATTTCTCTCCTTGTCCCGGTTTCCATCGGTATGTGGACGTTACTGGCCGTAGGATTCTTCAATTCCATCATGTTTCCGACCATCTTCTCGTTGGGTGTTCGCGATTTGGAACCCTCTGAAATGCCGGTGGCTTCGGGTATCATCAATACGCTGATTGCAGGTGGCGCCGTTGTTCCGTTAGCGATGGGGTGGTTTACAGATCATATCAGTATACGCACTGCCTTAATCCTTCCGATACTTTGCTTTTCCTATATCGCTTTCTTCGGATTAAAAGGCAGTAAAATAAGACAATCGAATGAATAATATATTAATATTTACTTAATAAATAAAGTGTATGAAACTAACATCAATTTTCAAAGCGTTAAGTGCTTTCGCTTTTTGCATTATTTTTATGGGTGCCTCCGACCAGAAAGGTATCTTTGATGGTTCGGGAGACATAGGCAATCCGAAGCTGAAAGGCAGCTTCAATTACGACGTGGCTACAAAGACCTACACACTCTCAGGCGGAGGGTTTAATATTTGGAATGACACCGACCAGTTTTACTATGCCTGGAAAAAGGTATCCGGCAACTTCTCGATGACGACCAAAGTAGCCTTTGAAGGCAAGGGTGTTGACCCCCACCGGAAAATCGGAATCATGATTCGCGAAACACTTACCGGCCCATCGAGATATGCCGATATAGGCATACATGGCGACGGATTGACTTCGCTACAGTATCGTCCGGAGAACGGAGAGCAAACCAAGGAAATAGTGGGGCCAAAAAACGGAAACTACATTACATTGGAACGAGTTGGTAATAAAATCAGTATGAGAACAGCCACAGACAAAGTGCCGACCGATGTTACCGCCGAACTTGAAATGGTATTCCCAAAAAGCGTTTATGTAGGCATCTACATTGGCTCTCACAATCTGGATGTGGTAGAAACAGCCCATTTTACCAATGTAGAGTTTACCAAACTAAAATAATTCTTAATACTTAATTAATATGAGATACAAACTTTTTTCTCTCTGCCTGATGCTCGCTTTTACTGTTCCGGGTTTTGCCCAGTTCAGATATCAAGGCCCAAGAGTGACCAGTATTCTGGAAATATATGATGTGACTTCCGGTACCCGCAAGGTTGTAAAAGAATTTCCCGGTACGATAGAGGCTCCCAACTGGACCCCCGACGGCAAATGGTTGGTATATAATAGCGGCGGCAAGCTCTATAAGATTTCTCCCGATGCTCCGGGCAAACCGATTGAAATTATCACCGATTACGTTACGAACTTGAACAACGACCACCTGATCAGTGCAGACGGCTCGTTTATTGCCGTTAGTAATGGGATTAACGAAGACCGCCAGTCGCGTGTATTCGTTGTGCCTTTTGAGGGCGGCGTACCGCGCTTGGTAACCGCGCTTGGACCCAGCTATCTGCATGGCATCAGTCCCGACAACAACTTCCTTGTTTATTGCGCCAACCGCAACGGAAACTACGATGTCTACGTAGTTCCTACCTTAGGGGGGACAGAAAGACGTTTGACTACGGCAGAAGACCTGGATGACGGGCCTGAATATTCACCCGACGGCAAGCATATTTGGTTTAATTCCGTACGCACGGGCTTGATGCAGGTATGGCGCATGAATTCGGATGGCACGGAACAGACCCAGATTACCAACGACCAAACACGTAACTCTTGGTTCCCGCACGTTTCTCCCGACGGTAAACAAGTCGTTTTCATTGCTTATAAAAAAGGAGACTTGCAACCCAATGAACACTTAGCCAACAAGAATGTGGAACTTCGCCTGATACCGGCTACCGGTGGCGAACCCAAAACTGTAGTAGAACTCTTTGGCGGACAAGGAACCCTAAATGTTAATTCATGGGCGCCCGACAGCAAGCGCTTTGCTTTTGTAAGCTATCGTCTGGAAGCTCCGGCAACTCCCCGCCCCATTCCGCAGCAGTTTGCCGAATCGAGTGATATAGGTGCAGTGAAGCAAAAAGGCAGCGTTAAGTACGAAGCTACTACAGGCGCTTACTCCATCACCGGTGGAGGAGAAAACCTCTGGGCACAAGCCGATGAATTCCATTATGCTTTCAGAAAAGATACAGGCGATTTCACCTTCTCTGCTACACTTAATTTCGATAGCAAGGAAGGGAACGCTCATAAAAAGATGGGACTTATGCTCCGCGAATCTACCGCCCCCGGCGCTAAATATGTAGATATAGCTGTTCACCAGGATGGATTGACTTCGCTGCAATATCGTGCCGAGACAGGAGGCATCACCAAGGAAATAACTGTTCTTACCAAATTAGCAGATCATGTATCGATCATCAAACGAGGCAAAAAGATAATCGTTCGTACAGCCGTTGGCGAAATTCCCCGAACCGATAATGCCGAGGTAGAGATTGATTTCCCTGGCGAATACTTAATTGGTATGTTTGTTTGCGCACACGAACCGGGTGTGTTACGCACGGCCAATTTCACGGATGTGATGTATTTCAAAGGCGGATTCCGCTTTTAATTTATTGATAATTTAAAATATATGATGATGAAAAAAGTATTTTCACTTATATGCGTCCTGTTGGTTGCAGCCATCTCTTTGAATGCACAAGGACAGAATCAGGTAGGTTCCATAATTAAAGGTGCTGACGGCAAGCCTGCCGGAATCGTTTTCCATTATGATGAAGCCACCGCCACCGGCCTTATGGTAAGCTTAGTGGATACTGTTCTCCCCTGGGGCGACTCAGGAGTCAATATCGAGCTTGCTAAAGATTATATCAACAGTGAAGTAGCGAGCCATGATTTTGACGGACTTATCAATACGGCAGCTATCGTAACTAAGTTTGGCAAAAAAACTAATTATGCTGCCCGTTGGTGCTTTGAACTTACTGCCGGCAGATTATCCGGTTGGTATCTGCCTTCCAGCGGCGAATTAAACATCCTGCTTGCCAAAAGGCAAATTATCAATAAAGCGCTTGTTGACGCAAAGCAAAAACCCCTCACTCCGACCTGGCATTGGACAAGTTCGGAAGGCGATGCTAATCTTGCCTGGAGTCTCCTGTTCTCCGGTGGCGACAACTATCCTCAAGACAAAAATTCCCCCAGAATAGTACGCGCAATCCGCAAATTCTAAGCTGTCATCTATTATGACCTGGGGCGAACCTGTGTGTTCGCCCCAGATTTCGTACTGCAAGCTATTCAAAGATTTGGATAAAATATGGATACAATACAAATATTTTATACCTTTGCATAGCGATTTACAGATAAAATATAGATACAGTATGGATATATACATAAACAAACTGAATTTTGATTTTGCAACAAATCAGAAAGTTATGCAATTAATCGGATTGATTGACGGCTTTAAAGGAAAGTGGAATATCGTAGAGAAACGAGAAAACCGCTATCTGAAAGAGTTGCGCAAAATCGCAACCATTGAAAGTATCGGCTCTTCAACTCGTATCGAAGGTGCAACATTGAGCGATAAAGAAATAGAGGAACTTTTAAACAATATCAAAATAACAAAAATGCAAACTCGTGATGAGCAAGAAGTTATTGGATATTATGAGGTTTTAGAATTGATTTATGACCATTATTCCGATATACAATTGTCGGAAAGTTATATCAAACAACTACATCAATTATTGTTGAAATACAGCAATAAAGACGAACGACACAGGGGTGGCTACAAACACTTGTCGAACAAAGTAGTGGCTACTTATCCGACAGGAGAACAACGAGTTATATTTAACGCGACCGATCCGGTGCTGGTAGATGGCGAAATGCGTGAACTTGTTGAATGGGTAAACATTCAAGTAGATGCGAAAAACATCCATCCGCTAATTATAAATGCGATTTTTATTTATGAATTTTTGAGTATCCATCCCTTTCAAGATGGCAATGGCAGATTATCACGTTTGCTTACAACACTTTGCCTTTTGCAAAATGAATATGAATTTATACAATACATATCTTTTGAGAATTACATAGAGCGTAATAAAAAAGATTACTATGAAGCACTGATAAGCGGTCAACGCAACCGCAACAACGAAAACGAACGAATTGATATGTGGTTGCTCTTCTTTTTGAATAGTTTGAAAATTCTTTCTGAAAGATTGGAACAAAAATATAATGTTTTCAAATCCAAAGGTGGATATTTGAATGAACGGCAAAAGCTTATTAAAGAATTCATTACCAATAATCAGCCTGTAAAAGTAAGCGATATATCCAATCAATTTCCTGAAATACAGCCAAGTACAATAAAGAAAGATTTACAATATTTGCGTGATGAACAAGTTTTGGTAATGATTGGAAAAGGGAAAGGGAGCGTGTATATATTGCGAGAGGAAAAATAAATGCAAATCTATTTAGAATTTTACTTTCGACGCAATTTTCGTTCTATGAATGCTTGCATGAAATCGATGGTTTCGTCTATCCCTAAGACGGATGCGTCTATCGAGAAATTATAGGAGCTGGCCATGCCCCAGGTTTTGTTTGTGAAATAGTCGTAGTAGGCAGCGCGTGATTTGTCGGTTTTCAGAATCAGTTCTTTGGCTTGGTCTACTGTTATCTGCTGGCGTTCTACAACCCGTCGTATGCGGTTCTCCAAGGCGTCATGAATAAAGAAACTGAGGCAATGGGGGTTCTCGCGCAGAATATAGTCGGCACAGCGGCCAACGATGACGCACGACTCCGTTTCCGCCAGTTTGCGAATGGCGTCGCTTTGAATCTTGAACAAACCTTCGTTAGAAAGGATGTCGGTATAAGGCGTATATACGCCCATAAACGACAACCCCAGTGAAAAAGCATGAGAAAAACTGTCTGAGGCTCGCTCGTCAGCCTTCTCAAACACCTCCTTACACAATCCGCTTTCCTTGGCAGCCAATGTAATCAGTTCCTTATCGTAGCAGGAGATGCCCAGCACATCCGCCAGTTTCATCCCAATATCTCGTCCGCCGCTTCCAAACTGCCGCCCAATCGTAATAATCAATTTAGTATTCATACTCAGTCATATTTGAAGCAAAAATACGAAATAATTTCCTTTTCCTTGTAATAACCAGGGCAAACCTTAAAATTTGGAATAAAGTTTGGTTTCTTTAGGTGGATTTATCATCTTTGCACGTTATATAGAAAAGATATTTTTACAACAAAAAATGGAGAAGTTATTGTACCCCTTTTTTACCACCGAACTGTCTGACAAGGAAAAGGTTGACATGCTTAGGGAGGTGGATAGGGATGAAAGTCTTAAAAAGGAGTTTGCCGTTTTGCAAAATGCGATGGCTCTATCGGGTATGACGTCCGGCACCAACGATAAGCAATATAC
>BNTS01000080.1 GCA_025996775.1 Bacteroidia bacterium
TTTCTTCTATTCTGTCAATTATCCCTGAAAAACCGGGATGCTACGAATATTTCGACGAAAAAGGAACTATAATATATGTTGGGAAAGCTAAAAATTTGAAGAAACGAGTGTCTTCATACTTCAATAAAACACATGATAACTACAAGACTCAAGTGCTCGTTAAGAATATTAGAGATATTAAATATATCATTGTAGATAATGAGGAAGATGCACTTCATTTAGAAAATAGCTTAATAAAGCAATATAGACCACGTTACAATGTAATGCTGAAGGATGACAAAACATATCCATCAATCGTTATTAAGAATGAATATTTTCCCCGGATATTTCAAACAAGGAATATTGTTAAAGATGGTTCGCAATATTTTGGGCCTTATTCTTCAGTTTATACAGCTAAAGTTATGCTTCAAATGATAAAGGAAATATATCCTATCCGTACATGCAAGCTACCACTTACTCCTGAGAAAATTGCACAGGGACGTTATAAAGTATGTCTTCAGTATCATATAAAGAAGTGTAAAGGTTCATGCGAAGGATATCAAACGTTAGAGGATTATCAAGAAAATATTAATCAAATTAAAGATATTCTAAAAGGTAATATTTCTAAGATAAGTAAAGTTTTATTTGACTCAATGCAGGGATATTCTTCTCAACTTCGCTTTGAAGAAGCACAGATTCTAAAGAATAAATATGAAGTTATAGAAAACTACAGAGCTAAATCTACAGTAGTTCCTCATACTCTAAACAACATTGACGTATTTTCCTATACGGATAACGAAAAATCAGCATTTATAAACTATATGCATATAGGTAATGGTGCTGTTGTTCAGGTATTTACATTTGAATTTAAAAAAAAATTAGATGAATCTAAGGAAGAACTCTTAGGTATGGGTATTATTGAAATGTGGGAAAGATTTAAGAATAAAGCTGATGAAATAATAGTCCCTTTTTTACCAGAAATTGAAATAGGTTTAGAGAAAGTAACCTTTATTGTACCCCAACGAGGTGATAAGAAAAAACTGTTAGAATTATCTGAACAGAACGTCAAGCAATATAAACTTGATAAACTTAAGCAAATAGAAAAATTAAATCCGGAACAAAGAACAACACGAATACTTACAACAATGCAGAAAGATTTGCATATGAAAGTGCTCCCCATGCAAATTGAATGTTTCGATAATTCAAATATTCAAGGAACAAACCCGGTTGCTGCTTGTGTGGTTTTTAAAAAAGCTAAACCCTCAAAAAAAGATTACAGACGTTTCCACATTAAAACTGTAGTTGGTCCTGATGATTTTGCTTCTATGATAGAAGTAGTTACAAGGCGTTACACACGTTTAGTTGAAGAAAACCAAGAGCTTCCCCAACTTATAATTATTGATGGTGGAAAAGGGCAGCTTAATGCTGCTACAGAAGTTCTAAGGAATCTTGGATTATTAGACAAAATAACAATTATAGGATTAGCAAAAAGACTTGAAGAAATATTTTTCCCAGGTGATTCTGTTCCTCTAATATTAGATAAAACATCTGAAACGCTGAAGATTATTCAACAGTTAAGAGACGAAGCCCACCGGTTTGGAATCACATTTCACCGTGAATTAAGAAGTAAAAATCAAATTATTTCGGAATTAGATTCAATAAAAGGACTTGGGGAAAAAACAAAAACGTTACTTTTGCAAAAGTATAAAAGCGTCAAAAGAATACGTGAAGCTCCAATAGAAGATTTAAAAGCACTTATTGGGCAGGTTAAAACAAAAAAATTGATTGAAGGATTAATATAGCAAAATGAGAGTACTTATACAACGAATAAAGCATGCAAGCGTTAGCATAGAAGGAAAAGTTACTTCTCAAATAGAGAGCGGCTTATTAGTACTTGTAGGCATTGAAGATCGTGATAATCAAGATGATATAGAATGGTTGGCAAAGAAAATCACAAATATAAGACTATTTGATGATGAAAATGGAGTAATGAACCTTTCTGTTCTCGATATTGAAGGAGAAATTATGATTGTCAGTCAATTCACATTACAAGCATCGGTCAAAAAAGGAAACAGGCCTTCCTATATTCATGCATCAAGACCTGAAATAGCTATCCCTATTTATGAGGCTTTTTGTAATGAAGTAGAGATTCTGATCGGAAAAAAAGTAGCTACAGGAACATTTGGCGCTGACATGCAAATAGAATTGCTCAACGATGGACCCGTCACCATCTGGATAGACTCACAAAACAAAGAATAAAATGGCAAATATAACAATTCAAGAGGCACAGCAACGAGTTGATGAGTGGATTAGAGGCTATGGGAAACGTTATTTTAGCGAGTTAACCAATATGACCATCCTAACCGAAGAAATCGGGGAATTAGCCCGTATAATGGCTCGTACGTACGGTGAACAGTCTTTCAAGGAGAGCGATAAATCCTATGATATGGCCGATGAAATGGCGGACGTTTTATGGGTACTGCTATGCCTTGCCAATCAAACAGGAATTAATTTAACCGATGCTTTCGAGAAAAACATTGAAAAGAAAACAAAAAGAGATAAAGAACGTCATATTAACAATCCAAAATTATAAAAGTATGGATAAATATCAAGAAGCATTTTCTAAGTTCGAATCAATCGGAACGGATGCAGATGTAAGCAGAAAAGTACACGAAATTCTTCGTGAGGAAGCTGATAAAAACTTTACTCGTGAAGTTTTAAAGCAAATTTATGGTTATATAGATTTAACCTCACTCTCCACTTTAGACACGAATGAGAGTATTTTAAAACTTGTCGCTTTTGTCAATGATTTCGAGGGAAAAAGACCAGATTTATCCAATGTAGCGGCAATTTGTACTTATCCTTTATTCACTGATGCAGTAAAACAGGCTCTAACAGCCAAAAATGTGAAGATTGCAGCAGTCACCGGAGGTTTTCCCCATGCTCAAACGTTTGAAGAAGTTAAAATTGCAGAAACAGGATTAGCTGTATTACATGGCGCAGACGAAATAGATACTGTACTGAATTTAGGATACTTAGCTGAAGAGAACTACGACGATTTGTCCTCTGAAATTTCCGAAATAAAAGAGAGCGCTCATGGAGCTACACTGAAAGTTATATTAGAGACAGGTGCTTTATCAACTGTTGATAACATTAAAAAAGCGGCTATATTTTCAATTTATGCAGGTGCAGACTTCATAAAGACGTCTACAGGCAAAGAATACCCTGGAGCTACTCCGGAAGCTGTTTACACCATGTGCCAAGTTATTAAAACCTATTACTCGCTTACAGGTAATAAGATAGGAATCAAAGTATCAGGTGGTATACGAAAAGCCGAAGACGCAGTAAAATACTATGTTATTGTGAAGGAAGTCTTGGGCAAAGAGTGGCTAAATAAAGAATATTTTCGTATCGGCGCAAGCAGCCTTGCTAATAACCTCATTGAACGAATCGGAGACTAAATAGCAATTTTATTTTTGACGATTTACTACATAATCGGCAAGCTCAAAAAGACATGTACGAGATTCTGAATCAGGCAATTGATAAAGTAATTCAATCGCTTTATCATGATAAAAATTCATCCTTGCTTCAGCATATTCTATACCCCCATTTGTTTTGGCGAAGGCAATTAATTCGTCAATATGAGTGGGGGTATAATCTTTGCTGTTGATAATTTGTTCATAATAGCCCACCTCATTGATAGTATCTTTCTGCAGAGCATATAATAGGGGTAAAGTAACTTTTCCTTCTATAATATCGTTACCTGTAGGCTTACCAATATTGGCATCGGAGTAATAATCGAAGATATCATCGCGAATCTGAAAACAGTATCCAAGGTACTCTCCGAACAATTTGCAGGCGTTAATCTGTTCATCGGTAGCGTTACCCGAAATTGCACCAATTTCTGCACATGCAGACAATAGAATGGCGGTTTTCTTTTGTATTACCTGCAAATAAGAATTTTCATCTAAAATAATGTCTTCTGCCACTTCTAATTGCTTGATTTCACCTTCAGCTAATGCTCTGCCTACATTCGATACAATCGACATAATTCGTAAATCACCCGTTTGAATCGAACGTATCAATGCCGATGAAAGCAGATAATCGCCAACTAAAACAGATATTCTGTTGTCGAAAAAAGCATTTATGGAAGGCACACCTCTCCTCTCCTTCGTTTCATCAATTACATCGTCATGAATAAGGCTTGCTGTATGCAACAATTCAAGTAAAACTGCCGAATTAATGGTTGTATCAGTTACTTTTCCACAAGCCTTAGCAGTTAGTAGTACAATCAAGGGCCGTATGTGTTTACCGGTCGATTGCATTATCATCTCAATTGCCGATTGCAGTCTAAGCGTTGAACTCGATAGCGAATTCCTAAAATCATCACTAAAGCGTTTGTATTCAGCTTCAACAGGTTGTTTTATCTTTGTTATTTCTTCCATATCTATATAATAATAAACATCAAAAGTAAAAAAAACTATTGAGTTCAGCGCTTTTTTCCTATATTTACCGATATTTGTCTCACTAAAACGTGTTAAATTATAATGAAACTATTTTTAATTGATGCCTATGCACTAATATATAGGTCATATTACGCTTTTATCAAAAATCCACGGATTAATTCAAAAGGTATGAATACATCGGCTATTTATGGCTTTGTAAATAGCTTGGAAGATGTATTGAAAAGAGAAAATCCTACTCATATTGCTGTTGGATTCGATCCTTCCGGTCCAACTTTTCGCCATGAAGCCTACGAACAATACAAAGCTCAGCGAGAAGAAACGCCGGAAGATATCCGTAAATCCGTACCTATCATTAAGGAAATAATAGAGGCATATAATATTCCCATACTTGAAGTACCTCGTTTTGAAGCAGATGACGTAATAGGAACAATAGCAAAAGAGGCGGAAAAAGAAGGTTTTGACGTCTTTATGATGACACCAGATAAAGACTATGGCCAGTTAGTTTCGGATCATATCTTTATTTACCGACCTAAATTTGGCGGTGGATACGAGACAATGGGAGTAACCGAAGTCCTTGAAAAGTTTTCCATAAAGACAGTTAATCAAGTAATTGATATTCTTGGATTAATGGGTGATGCGTCCGATAATATACCAGGCTGTCCGGGTGTTGGTGAAAAAACGGCTGCTAAACTGCTTGATGAATACGGTTCCATAGAAAATTTGTTAGAGAATACAAAGAATATCAAGGGCGCTCTTAAAACAAAAATTGAAACAAACGCTGAACAAATACGTTTTTCAAAATTTCTTGCAACTATTATTACGGACGTTCCCATCACATTCAACGAAGAAGAATGTAAATTACATGCTCCTAATGAAGAGAAACTTACCGAATTATTTACAGAATTAGAATTTAGGTCATTTCTAAATAAGAAAGCTCCTGAAACAAATATATCACCTAAAAACATACCACAACAAGGGAATTTATTTGCTGAATTTGAACTTTCAAATGAAGTTGTATCCAATAATACATCCCTTGCAGACTTATCAACAACCCCTCATTCCTACTCTATCGCATCTAACGAGAATGAATACGTCGCATTAGCTGCACTCCTTTCTAAACAAAAATCAATTACTTTCGATACCGAGACGGATGGAATCAATCCATTAACTGCTAATTTGGTGGGACTTTCCTTTGCAATAAAGCCTAATGAAGCCTGGTATATACCTATTCCATCAGATAGAAAAGAAGCTGATAAAATTGTAGCTCACTTCTCCCCTACCCTACAAGATAAAAACATCCTGAAAATTGGACAAAACTTAAAGTTCGACATTTTAGTTCTTCGCAAATATGGTATTAAAGTAGCCGGATCTTTATTTGATACCATGATAGCTCACTACCTTTTAAATCCTGAACTTCATCATGGAATGGATTATTTAGCAGAAACTTATCTTAAATATAAAACCGTTCACATTGAGGAATTAATCGGTTCAAAAGGAAAAAACCAACTAACCATGCGCTCTGTTCCCATCGAGCAAATAGCAGAATACGCTGCAGAAGATGCAGATGTTACACTCAAATTAAAGAACATATTTGAACCGGAATTAAAGAAACAAGACATAGAATCCTTATTTTACGATATGGAAATGCCTTTGATATATGTACTTGCTGATATGGAAGAAGCTGGTGTTATGTTAGATACGGAAGCACTTAAACAATCATCCGAAACTCTGACTGAAGAACTTATCAAACTTGAGAAAGAAATATTTGAATTGGCAGGAACTGAGTTTAACATCAATTCAACCAAGCAAGTTGGAGAAATCCTCTTTAATCAACTGAAAATAGACGAGAAAGCAAAGAAAACAAAGACAGGGATATACAGTACAAGCGAAGATATCCTTGAAAAACTTCGCTCCAAACATCCAATAATAGGAAAAATATTAGACTATCGAATGATTAAGAAGCTATTAAGTACTTATATAGATGCTTTACCTCTTCTTATAAATTCTAAAACTCTTAAAATACACACATCATACAATCAAACAGTTACTTCTACAGGTAGGCTGAGTTCTACAAATCCTAATCTACAAAATATCCCTATCAGGGAAGAGTTGGGGCGTGAAATTCGTAAAGCCTTCATCCCTGATAATGATGAATGTGTTTTCTTCTCAGCAGATTATTCTCAAATAGAACTTCGCATAATGGCTCATCTTAGTGGAGATGAACACATGATACAGGCATTTTGTAGCGGAGAAGATATTCATATCGCCACAGCAGCAAAAATATACAACATACCTCTCAACGAAGTAACTAAAGACATGCGCCGCAAAGCAAAGACGGCAAACTTTGGTATCATATATGGAATATCTGTATTCGGCCTCGCCGACAGATTAAGTATACCCAGATATGAAGCTAAAGAATTAATTGATGGATATTTCCAAAGCTACCCAAAAGTGAAAGAATACATGGATAAAAGCATAGAAATAGCCAAAGAAAAAGGATATGTAGAAACAATTTTCAAACGTAAACGCTTCCTCCCGGATATTAATTCAGGTAATGCCATTGTACGTGGATATGCCGAAAGAAATGCTATCAACGCTCCTATACAGGGCAGTGCTGCAGATATTATAAAAATGGCTATGGACAACATCCATCGTTGCTTTACAGATAAAAATCTAAAGAGCAAAATGATCATACAAGTCCATGATGAACTCAACTTCAATGTATACAAAGATGAAGAACCCGTCGTTAAACAAATAGTAATTGATAAAATGGAAAACGTGATCAAACTTCAAGTCCCTTTAATAGCAGATTACGGAGAAGGTAAGAACTGGTTGGAAGCTCACTGATACGAGGCCGCCAAACAGGTATTAATAAGGGGTGAATAAAGTAACAAATTATTAACAGTTACTTCCCTCCTACCCTTTATTTGGTTCAAAAAAGTAGTCACAAGAAAAGTTAGCTTTAGTTTAGTACAAAGTTTGAACAGAGATTATCACCCATAAAATTGCCAACATCTGAAAAAACTTATCAATACCCGGATTTTTCACTAACAGGTAATAAAAAAAGTAAGTAATAGATATACAATAATATCAATTAGCCTAAATCTGTTGATAACCTATGAATAACCCTTTTATTGGATATAATAAGTAAAAATCCTACTATCTGATAAAAAAATTATAAACCATATCAACAGTATATCATAATCTTCATCTTTAAATTTTAAATTAAAAATATATATATGATATAGATGTGTGAATAACCGAAACGATGGAGAAGTTCAGGATTATTGAGTGATATTTAATATGAAAAGCGTAATTTTGTATTATAAAAGAAAAAGACATGGATACAAAAGACGAACAATTAGTAGCAGGCATACGCCAACTATGCAAGAAAAAGAACGCTATTATCCTTGCTCATTACTATCAAGAAGGAGATATTCAGGATATTGCAGACTACGTAGGCGATAGTCTGGCACTGGCGCAATGGGCAGCTAAGACTACGGCAGATATTATAGTGCTATGTGGAGTCCATTTCATGGGTGAAACGGCTAAGATACTTTGTCCTGATAAAAAAGTATTAATACCGGACTTGAATGCCGGATGCTCGCTGGCGGACAGTTGTCCGGCCGACGAGTTTACAGCTTTTGTGAATGAGCATCCGGATCATATCGTTATATCGTATGTAAACACAACCGCTTCCGTAAAAGCAGTTACAGATATAGTAGTTACTTCTACCAATGCCCGTCAAATAGTAGAAAGTTTTCCAAAAGATACAAAGATTATCTTTGGACCTGACCGTAACTTGGGTAATTATATTAATAGTATTACCGGGCGTGATATGCTGCTTTGGAATGGCGCTTGTCATGTGCACGAACAATTTTCTCTGGAAAAAATAATTGCCTTAAAGAAGCAATATCCCGATGCTGCAGTCATTACACATCCGGAGTGTAAACAGCCTATTATACAGATTTCAGACTTCGTAGGAAGTACAGCAGCATTGTTGAAGTACACCATTTCATCTGATAAAAAACAATTCATTGTAGCGACTGAAAGTGGCGTTATTCATGAAATGCAGAAGCATAGTCTGGACAAAGAATTCATTCCTGCACCACCAAACGACAGTACATGTGCCTGCAATGAATGTAGTTTCATGCGCCTTAATACCCTCGAAAAGCTGTATAATTGCCTTAAATACGAAACACCGGAAATAGTTGTAGACGAGGGAATCCGCCAAAAAGCAGTCATTCCAATAGAGAAAATGCTTAAAATATCCGCAGAATTAGGATTGTAATATTTGGGCGCATACATAAGTGCGCCTTTATTATCTTACTACGGCTATTTTGGTAACTACGCTTTCTTTGGCGTTGGGAGTTGATGATAACACTAAATAAACACCGGAAACGACCTTTTTACCGGATACATTTCGGCAGTTCCAACTGAATTGACCACCGGTAGATTTACCCTGTACTATAAGATTACCCCGAGAGTCGGTAATTTTTATGTTTGAATTTTCCATCAGTCCTGTAACAATTACCTTATCATCGAAGTCCGGGCGTACCGGATTTGGGTAAGCAAATACGTTTGAGTAGTTTTCGCTTCCTTTGGTTGCGTCTCCCATATATGATATTAACCCTTTGTTAGTTCCAATGAATACCTCTCCGGTAATATCGTTAATTGCCAGACTTTGAATGGTATTGGATATAATAGGAGAATTTTCAACTGTGAAATGCTCAATTACTTCTTTACCGTTTTCGCTTACCAAGTAAAGACCTGAATTTTCTGTACCCAACCATTTTCGGTTTCCACCATCAACAGCGATGGCATTGATTCGCTCATCTTTCAGAAAATAATCATTGTTTCCGTTTGAGTCTTTAATAATGATACGGGAGCAGCTCATGGTTCCTTGTACTCCGCGGGAAGGAACACTGATAATAGCAACACCTCTGTTCGTTCCAATCCATATTTCCTTATTCTTGTCTTCGCTGATACACAGGTACTCAGTTGCTCCAATATTACCTTGGTTATCCGATAAATAACTGTAGAAATAAGATGCGTCGTCAGACGTGTCGTCAATTGTTCCCTTATCATTGAATACAAATATACCGCTTTGATTGCCGCGAACCAGGTTTACCCATTTATCTCCACTGCTGGCTATAAGTATTTTGTCGGCAAGCGTAGGGTTACTTATTTCATCGTAATACAGTTTTGCCCATGTACCATCGGCTTTAAGAACTACAATAACATTGCTTACTTCACTATTTGTCATCCAGAGATTATGCTGTTTATCGAAGCAAACACCTTCTACACGTACATAATTAGCCGGAGGATTAGTACCTGGAATGGCGTTTAATCCACTGTTTAAGTGATTATATAGTTGGATTTGTTCTCCGTCTTTAAACTCATATACACCTTCTCCCCAGGTTGAGACGAAATAATGGGATGTATCATTTGGAAATACAGCAATGCAAGTGGCATCTATGAAGCCATTTACATCCTTTAGGTTATTCCATTTTCGGGTTTCTGTGTCGTAAATCATAACCGTTCCCGTATTTCTAAAACGGTCTGTCCATCTACCACCACCTGCAATATACAGTTTGTTCTCCTGCATCATCAGGAAGGCGTCTAAATTGCGTTTAGGTCCGTCATTAGCGAGATTATTTACAATGGTTTGGTATTGATTTGTGGCAGTGCGCCTGATACCTGTCAAACCTTCCGTGCCTGTAGCCAGCCAGAAAGTATTTTTATCCTTCAGAGAAGATGCATCGGATATATTGTTAATAAGTCCCCTCTCCCTTTCTGTCAGTGAAGAATAGATAAATAATTCGCTTCCTGAGAAGGTGATCAACTTTTCGTTTTCTATCTTTATTCTTTTAAGATATTGAGCATTAATTAATTGTTGTATGGGCTGATCACCTGTCTGATAATAAATACCCTTACCGTTTACTAAAAAACAAAGGGAATTTTGGAAGGTACAAATTTGTTGAACAGGAGAAATATCAACCGTATAATAATGCCAATTAGCCGGATTTATGAGATTATCTTTCAGGGAAGCTTTCATTATTCCGTTTGAACTAACAGCATAAATATCGTCATTATAGATAGTAAGAGAAGTGATGGCTACATTTAATATATATGTTTCCTTTATTTCTTTCCTTTTCAAGTTAAGAGCTATCACACCAAAGTTAGTCGATAGGTAAGCCATTTCTTTATAGCAGAAGATATCGTTGATGGTTTTGTCTTGTATATTACTGCTATTCATCAGGAAAGGAAGGTTATATACCGTCATCTTTTCCTCTCCTGCCAAGTCAATATTGCCGTTTATATAAGCTATAACCAAGGTGTTTTCGTCGGCATTGAAGGCAATACTTTTTATTTGATTATCACTAAGACCTGTCTCTGTAGCATAGTAATTGAGGCTATTATCTTCTTTTCCATAGCTGTAAAGCGATCCGTCTGCCACTGCAAATACATAATTGTTTCCTTCAGCTACCATTGTCGTATTATAATAGGCAGCATACGAATGCCATGTTCCGACACTTTGTGCAAAAACAGTCTGCAACAAGCTGGTGAAAACCATGATACATATAACCAATCTTTTCATGCTTTTGAGGATAGAGTAGATAAAAATGCTGTTAGTTTCTGAACGGCCAGTGCCCTGTGGCTGATGCTGTTCTTAATGTTGTTTCCCAGTTCGGCAAAGGTTTCTGTATAACCCTTGGGTACGAACAGAGGATCGTATCCAAAGCCGGCAGCACCTCGTCGCCCGGTGATGATAGAACCGTCAACGATACCTTCAAAAAGGGATTCCCTTCCATCGAGAATAAGTGCTATAACGGTGCGAAAACGAGCCATTCTATTCTCTTTTCCTTGCATTTCTGTCAAGAGTTTCTGCATATTTGCCTCAAAATCGTGCGCTTCTCCGGCATAGCGAGCCGAATAAACGCCGGGAGCGTTGTTCAGAGCTTCCACTTCAAGGCCTGTATCATCGGCAAAACAATCAAATCCATAGTTTTTCTTTACATACCGGGCTTTCAGCAAAGCATTGCCTTCCAGCGTATCGGCTGTTTCCGGTATATCCTCCAGACAGTTGATGTCTTTCAGAGAAAGTAGTTTTATATCTTGACCCAACATAGCTGAAACCTCTTCCAGTTTATGTTGATTATTCGTTGCAAAAACAAGTTCCTTAGTCATGAGATTACATTTAAACGTTATTACACGTTAAACGTATATTATGTCTTAATATTGTCAAATCCCTCGCCATAAACACCTCTCACGATGCTTTGGGAAATGAAAGCTTGGCTGTCTATTTCCTTAATAAGGCGGAAGATAGAGACTGATTCAGACTTCTTTGCCAGCAGAACCACTACTTTGGTAGGCTTTTGTGAGTATCCCCCTTCCCCATCCAGCAACGTACATCCGCGACCCAGGTCGTTGATGATATGTTCTGCTATCTCATCGTACTTTTGTGAGAAGATAAGGAACTGGACAGATAGCCGGTTGGCGTTGATAATGCGGTCTAACACATAACTATTCACCCCCATTTCTACAAATCCATACACTATTTTTTCTACATCGTGGAAGAGAAAATACGAAGAGCTGATGATAATCGAGTCAAACAACATCAGACCCGTTCCCATCGATATGTTCTTGTATTTATTGATAATAGCAGCGATAATATCCGTACCACCCGTACTTCCGTTAGCTGAAAAAATCAGTCCTAATCCTGTACCACAGATACCGCCGCCAATCAGAATGGACATAAACAGAACCTGGTCGCCCTTGATAATAGGCACTCCTCCCAGAAGCCACTCAAAGAAAGAGAGAGAAACCGAAAGCGAAATGACCCCAAAGATGGTTTTAAGCAGAAATTTCATGCCTAACATCTTAAAGGCAATAACCAATAAACCCACGTTAATAACGAAATAAGAAATAGATACAGGGATGCCCGAACTGAAGAAAATAAGGGCGCATACGCCGCTTAATCCTCCCGTTACAATCTCGTTAGAGAGTATAAATCCATTGAACCCAAAGCCGTAAAGCAAGGTTCCGAGAAAGATAATCAAATAATCCTTAATGGCGTAATAGGTTTTCTTAATGGTGTTTGTCATACAACAATGTTAATGATTTTTTTAGGGACAACAATAATCTTTTTAGGCGTCTTACCTTCCGTCCATTTGGCGGCAGCTTCGTTTGAAAGAGCGGCTTTCTCTACTTCCTCGCGAGTAGCTTCTGCCGGTAAATCCAGATTGAAGCGCGTTTTGCCATTGAACGAAACGGCGTAGGTAACAACGTTTTCCACCAGATATTCTTCCTTATAATCCGGCCATTTAGCATCGTTTACGGTTGTTTTATTCCCTAAAACGTGCCATAATTCTTCTGCAATATGCGGAGCAAAGGGAGCCAAAATAACAATTAATGGTTCCAATATCTCCTTCTTACTGCATTTTAGTGACGTTAATTCGTTTACACATATCATAAAGGCGCTTACGGAAGTATTGAACGAGAAATGTTCAATGTCATAAGACACCTTCTTTATCAGTTTATGAATCGATTTAAGTTCCTCTGCAGTGGGTTCTACTCCGCTCACCCACTTGGCTTCAGTTTCGCCATAGAAGAGGTTCCAAAGTTTTTTAAGAAAGCGATGAACACCGTCTATACCATTTGTATCCCAAGGTTTTGATTGCTCCAAGGGACCCAGGAACATCTCGTAAAGACGCAGGGTATCAGCCCCATACTTCTCTACAATATCATCCGGATTGACTACGTTAAACATGGATTTCGACATCTTTTCAACCGCCCATCCGCAGAGGTATTTACCGTCTTCAAGGATAAATTCAGCATCCTTATATTCAGGATTCCAGTTGCGGAATGCCTCTATATCCAGTATATCATTGCTTACAATATTGACATTCACATGCAAAGGTGTAACCTCGTAATTATCTTTTAAATTAAGGGATACGAAGGTATTGGTGCCGTTAATGCGATACACAAAGTTGCTTCTACCCTGTATCATACCCTGATTTATCAGTTTCCTGAAGGGTTCATCTTCGCATACGGCGCCTATGTCGTACAGGAACTTATTCCAGTAGCGACTGTAAATCAGGTGGCCCGTAGCATGTTCCGTACCGCCCAAGTAGAGGTCTACGTTCTGCCAGTATTGGTCTGCCTTTTCGGATACCAGTTCCTTGTCGTTATGCGGATCCATGTAGCGGATGTAATAAGCTGAGGATCCGGCAAATCCAGGCATTGTATTCAATTCAAGGGGGAAGATTGTTTTATGGTCAATCATTGAAGTTTCCACCACCTGTCTGTTTACAATGTCCCAAGCCCACTTAGTTGCATTTCCTAAAGGAGGTTCGCCGGTAACTGTGGGGAGGAACTTATCAACCTCCGGCAATTCCAGCGGAAGTTTGTCGTAGGGTAGGGGGCGGGGCAGTCCGTCGGCATCATAATAGATTGGGAACGGTTCTCCCCAATAACGTTGGCGGCTGAAAATCGCATCACGGAGGCGGAAATTCACTTTCACCTTACCCAAGCCTTTTTCTTCTATATATTCCTTTGCTTTCTTAATAGCCTCTTTCACTGTCAGTCCACTCAGGAAGCCTGAATTAATCATGATTCCATCTTTGGCGTCAAAGCTTTCTTCCGATATGTCGGCGCCTTCTATCAAATTGACGATAGGGAGGTTGAAATGTTTGGCAAAGGCATAGTCTCGACTGTCGTGTCCCGGTACAGCCATTATGGCTCCAGTGCCGTAACCTGCCAATACATAATCGCTTATCCAAACCGGTATTGCCTCATTCGTTACCGGATTAATGGCATACGAGCCTGTGAATACACCCGTCACCTTACGGTCTGCTATCCTGTCGCGTTCTGTTTTCTTCTTGGTAGCTTCCAGATAAGCATTCACTTCTGCCTGCTGTTCCGGTTTAGTAAGCGGTTTTACCAGCTCGCTTTCCGGCGCTAATACCATAAAGGTAACGCCGAAGATTGTATCTGCACGGGTAGTAAATATGGTAAATTCAATATCTGAGTCTTTTACTCTGAACTGCAGTTCAGCCCCTTCGCTGCGGCCAATCCAGTTCCTTTGAGTCTCCTTCAGGGAATCCGTCCAGTCAATGGCGTCCAAGCCATCCAACAGACGTTGGGCATAGGCGGAAACACGGAGGCACCATTGTCGCATCACCTTTTGTTCCACCGGATAACCTCCCCGTTCAGAGAAGCCGTTCACTACCTCGTCGTTGGCAAGTACTGTTCCCAGGGCGGGGCACCAATTTACCATCGTATCACCCAGATAGGCAATGCGGTAGTTCATCAGCACTTCCTGCTTTTCCTTTTCCGATTTAGCTTTCCATACGTCGGTGGTAAAGGATAATTCTTCAGTACAGGCTATATCCATCCCCTTGGTGCCTTGGAGTTCGAAAACTTCAATAAGCTCGGCTATAGGGCGTGCTTGTTGTGCCTGTTTGCAATAGTACGATTCAAACATTTTAATGAACGCCCATTGTGTCCAGTGATAGTATTTTGGGTTGCAGGTTTGAACCTCGCGATCCCAATCAAAGCTGAAACCCAACTTATCTAATTGTTCGCGATAGCGTTTGATATTCTGTTCGGTAGTGATAGCCGGATGCTGTCCGGTTTGAATGGCGTATTGCTCGGCCGGCAGACCGTAGGCATCGTAACCCATGGGGTGCAATACGTTAAATCCCTTCTCCCGTTTATAGCGCGAATAAATATCAGAGGCGATATAGCCGAGCGGATGCCCCACATGTAGTCCTGCCCCTGAGGGATAAGGAAACATATCCAACACATAGTATTTGGGTCTACTCTCATCTTCCGTCACATGGTAAACCTTATCGGCATTCCAATTTGCCTGCCATTTCTGTTCAATCTCTCTGAAATTATATTCCATCACTTTAGCTATTAATCCTATTATCTATTTAAGGCCACAAAGTTAGTGATTTATTTGATTCAAAATCAAAGTTCCTTAATTCTTATGTCGGTTTGTCATTTTGCGGAAAAATCCTGAATATGCACCCGTGTTCGATAAGGCACAGAATAAATAAAATGACGAAAGAGAGCGAAAGACAACTCAGGTAATAACTATTCTCCATTACAGAAACATGGCTTTTTTTTTGGCAGCTACCTTGATAAGTTTTATAAGGAGCCATTATCTTTTCAGCATTTGACAGCAGTCGAACAGCTATTCGACACTTGTCAAACAGGTGTTCGACTGCTGTCAAACAACTATCCGACACTTGTCAAACGCTGAAAAAGCCCTAATATCTGCAAAAAGTCTATATAAGAGACTTTTAAAAAAATGCCGACCAAAAAAATATCTATCCGCGTTTACTTGTACCTCCGGCGCAGAAAATCATGTTTCTAAACTATTTAGGCGCATAGCGCCCGCCTGTTGCCTTATCTGAAGAATACCGGAATATTTTAAATGCGTTTGCCCTGGCGATAGGGGGGGTACCGCATGCTTACATTCTTTCTATTGTTTGTTATTGTTTCGACCCATCGGGTCGTATGTTTATAGAAAAATGTCAAACCACATGATGTGCGACCCCCCGAAGGGGTCGAATGGCGGCGAGACGCAAATCATTGCTATAAATATGTGACCCATTCTGGGTCTCTATAAATATTTGGCAAAAAGGATCAAAAATGAGCCCTTTTTTAGGCTATAAATTTGGGCGAAGGTGAGGTTAGTGAGTAAAAACGCAGGGATTTTGGGGTTTAGAAGACGAAAAATGGCTTTAATTATCAAAAATAAAGTGCATTGCGAGCATTTTATTTGGTTTGCCAAAAGAGACGTTTTAAAAGTTAAAGAATCTTGAATTTAAACAAATATTAAATAATGCAGCATGTTGTTTACAAATCATTCGGATGTCTTTAGAAAATCATTTAGGTGATTGTCCAATTTTTAAATTGCTGTTGTATCTTTGTCACATCATTCACCTCTTTGTATCTTGTTATGAAAACAAAATCGGCAAATGAACATAACATGGAGAGAATCAATTCTGTTGTTGATTATATCAATAAGCAAGTGATTTGCGACTGGTCAAAGCAAGATCAGGAAAGCTTTGCTAAAAACGCAAATATCCCTAACATCATAGAACATTCTGATAAAGTAGTCCTGACAGAACGTTATTTCCAACAGTTCTTTCGGCTAATGACTGGTGAACCTATCGGCGCCTACATTAATAGGCTCCGATTGGAACGAGCCGCTTTTTTGCTACAAAACACCCATAAAAGTATTGCCGATATAGCTTCTACTGTTGGATATACATCCGAAAACGCCTTTTTCAAGCGGTTTAAAGAGCATTTTAAACTGACACCCAAGAAGTACAGGGATCGCTATGTGGAAGTGCTCCCCTCTCCCTCTGAACAAGAATACCTTTCGCCGGAAGGACACACACGTATAGTATCCGAGCAACATCTTATTTACCGTTCATATACAGGATACTATTCACAATGCAACGACCTTTCTTTTGATACAGAATACTGGGATTCCCTATATGAGTACGCAACACAGCATCACATACTACAGGAAGAACCTGCATATTACGGTATCTGCTTCGATGAATCCAACATCCGCAAACCGGACCGTTGTCGCTTTTATGCCTGCATGAGCGTATCCGAACCCCAACGTCCAAACGGCATAATCGGCGCAATGACTATTAAACCAGGCAAGTATATCGTTTATAAACACATAGGAAGCTATACTCAATTAGAAACTTTCTACAAATCCATCTTCCACTCATTCCGCTACGAGCTACGCGATGATTTTATCCTCGAGCACTACCTGAACGGCCCCCAAGATGTAAGCGAAGAATCCTTAGAAACAGAAGTGATGATCCCCATCCGATAATAAGTCAGCATAATCAGATAGTTTTTGCACCTCCCGTCGCAGTACCTTTGTCATAAGTGTAAATAATAATTGAAAAGTAGTCCACTTAAATAATTGAAAAGTATCCCCCAGTAGAGTAAAACATAAGAGTTTTTGCGTATAAAGCTCTTTGTTTTGTCAACAAATATTAACATTATAAATTC
>BNTS01000081.1 GCA_025996775.1 Bacteroidia bacterium
AGACAATATATAATCAAAGGTTCGGATTTTGATTTATATAGCGATAAATTTATCAGGTTGGTACAGAATAAAATAAATAGAAGACCCAGAGAAAAATTGTTTTTTCAGTCGCCTTCTAATTTTTTTTACGCATCTTTGTTGTAGTTTGTCGCAGTTAGAACTTGAATCCGCCCAGCAGAAAAACCCCGAAAATATTTGCATACCCCAAATAATCCCCCTATATTTGCACCCGCAAACAAAAAACGACTTCGTAGCTCAGTTGGTAGAGCAAATGACTCTTAATCATTGGGTCGAGGGTTCGAGCCCCTCCGAGGTCACAATGCGATAAACATTTGCAAATAAAGGCTTTTACATTATATTGTAGAGCCTTTTTTTGTGCTTGTTTGATGGCTATTTGATTATAAAATATGTTATATAGCATATTTTATGGAGCTAAAACATGCTATATTTGTTGGTAGGATTACAAAATTATTGAAAAAAAATATGGCTATACCATAGAATTAAGCAGATGATAGCATTCTCGGCTATTTATATATGCAGTTGGAGACCGATGGAGACGGGGAAGACTTTGGGGCCTTTGCCGCTCTCGAAAATGGACATGGGGGAATATTTGGCGTAGACGCCTATCCAATCGTATCCGGCTTGTACCAAGAACTCCATCGTTACGGGGCGTAGATTCATGCCGCTATCCATTTTATCGGTGTGCTTCTTGGTGGATGCATCTTTATAGCTTACCTTTGAGGAAGATGCAGTCTTAATTACGCCTACGACACCGGCAGAGAGGAAAAGGTTGCTACGGTTTTGCCACTCCAGCAGAACGGGGATAGTGAGGCTGGTTATATTCAGCTTGGACGACTTATAGTTCATACCTTCGGGAGCGGGTTGCAAGGCTGTTATCCCGTCTACTTCCTTGAAATACTCATTCCCGTCCAAGCTGTAGCGACTCCAACGTATACCCATTCCTGTTACTATTGCCCAGTTTGAACGGGACGACAGCAGGAAACTTTTCTCCAGAACGTTCAGATTATACTCCAGCGATTTACCGCTGCGCAGCGAGACGCCATCAATATCATTGAAGTGTTCCATCCTTTTGTCGGCAAAGTTGGCAAAGCCCATTCCAAATCCAGCCCAATGGCCATTGAAATCTCTTTCTTTGGAAGCTTTCTTTTTCCAGGTTGGATTGGGAATATTGATCGAACTGATGTATTTGCGGCTCTCATAGCTTTTACCATCCTTGTAATGACCTTCAAATATCAATTCATCATCAATTGTTTCATTATTGTCTGTCACTTCATATACTTTTATCTTTAATCGGTCGCCGTTATCTTTAATTTCGATACATTTTTCATTTACTACCAGTATTGTATCTTGTGAATTAGCTGTTGAAGCCAATAAGTAGAACGTGAAAATAAATATTATTTTTTTCATATTACTATTATTTTTAAATTGTTTTTGGTTTATAAATCTTTCTTGGTAAAGAGGATAGTAATCAAGTCCTCGCTATCGAGTTCGCCCTCTATATATACCAAGGTAAGGACGCCTTTATTGCTTACCTTAAAAAGGATGAACCGGTTTACGTCCGGCTTAAGTCCGGGTAATTGATAGTAGGCGGAGATGACTCCTCCCCCATCGGTCACTTCTTTTATCTTTCGAGCTCCCTTTTGGTCGGCCTCCAAGCATTGGCGGGCAAACTGAAGGGCTTCGGGGTCATCTTTAATGATGATGCTTTTATAGTGCGTCATGCTGAAGGTTTCCAGCATTTCGTTTGAAAGCTCCACCATCGTTACATTTCGTTTTTTGCCATAACGCTGAAAAACTTCCTGTATCTTCAGGTCTTTCTGAACTTCTTCTGCCCTTCCCTCGACGGGGAGGAGGAAGCAGAAAAGCAGAAAGTAGGCTAATGTGTACCTTACATGTTTCATTTTACAATCTGTTTATTAATCTTCGTTATCAAACCAGTCGCCTCCCGGAAAGTAAGAATCTGTAGGGGTAGCTACTTCCTGCAGGGCTTCAAATGCCAGAGAACGCGCTTTTTCTACATCTGTATAACAATGTCCATTGATAATCACATAGTTTTCGGAGCAAAGGCAGGGATCGGGCAATGCGGATGAAAGAAATGCCTGCCCAATACCTGCCAGCAGCAGAAGACTCGCCGCTATGCCGGAAGCCCAATAGACCACCGTTCGCCATTGGAGAGGGGCTTTTGTCTTTTCATGCTCTTTCCGAATCTCTTCATCAAAGTAGGCAAACAACGGCTTATAGGAAGCGAGTCGCTGAGGAACTTCGTTTGAAGCAAAGAAGGCTCGGAGGCTTCTTTCCTCCTCCGCTGTTGTTTCGCCCTCAAAATATTTATCAACTAACTCATCTATATTCATATACTCCTTTGTTTAATGCTGTAAATTGTTCTCTTATCTTTTTTCTGGCTCTCGAGAGGTTTACCCTTACGGCCTCCGGCTGCGTGCCTACTATCTCGGCTATCTCCACAAGCTCGTATCCTTCGACGTCCTTCATGCGGATGATGGTCTGCTGCAGGAAAGGAAGCTGCTCTATCAGGCGGCGGATGCAAGCTACAGCGTCTTGCAGTTCCAGCAACTCATGCGGGTTTTTTGTTCCTGTATCCCGCAGATGGATATCCGATTCATCCACCATAGGTTTTTGCAACTTCAGTTTATCCAGCGCCAGATTTTTTGTTATCATAACTGCCAGGGCTTCAATGCTTTGGTAGGCGTCGAGTTTGTCTCGTATATGCCATAGCTTAAGAAAAGCTTCCTGTACAACATCCTCAGCATCCGCCTTTTCATCTAACAACTTCAGCGAGATATTCAGTAGTTTCTCTAGCAATGGTATCACTGTTATTTTAAACTTCTCAAGTTCCATTTCTATATTTAAGACGAACAAAGGAACAAAATATAACATCAAATATCGAAAAAAACAGTTTGTCTGAAAAATAATAACTATCTTACAGGCCTCAATTCTAAAAAAAACTATTATGGCTAAAATGAACAGACGTAATTTTATTAAAACAGGAGTTGCCGGAGTGGCAAGTTTATCTGTTGCCGGAGGAATGGCTAATGCTAATAACGTATTAAACTATTCCCAGCAGGCTTATGTTGTTGACAAGGTACAACTTGGTAACTCCGGGTTGATTGTACCTCGTATAGCTATGGGAACCGGATCATCCGGTTTCAATCGTTCTTCTAAACAGACCCGAAGCGGGATAGAGAATTTTGTGAAGGTGGTACATCGTGCATACGAGAGAGGCGCCAGCTTCTACGACATGGCCGATGCGTATGGTTCGCACACTTTCGTGGGGGAAGCAATCAAAACATTACCCCGCGAGAAATTGACCTTGCTTTCTAAAATGACGCATTACCCTCCCGGTTCTCCTCAAGTAGAACCAGTTAGGACAACGCTCGATCGTTTCAGAAAGGAAATAGGAACAGATTATCTTGACATTTTATTAATCCATTACCTAACCATGGGCGGATGGAACGACTCACGCAAGCACTACGTGGATGGTTTTTTGAAAGCCAAACAAGATGGTATATTGAAAGCCATTGGAGTGTCATGCCATAGTTACGATGCATTAATCCAAGCAGCAGAAACTCCTTGGGTAGACGTGATCATGGCACGTATTAATCCCTTCCAAACCCGCATGGACGGTACGCCCGACGCTATCGTAAAAGTACTCGAGCTTGCCAGAAAGAACGGAAAAGGGCTTATTGGAATGAAAATATTCGGTGATGGTGCAAATGTAAGCGACCCGGAACGCGAACAGTCCATCAAATACGCCCTAACGCAAAGTAATATTCACTGCATGACTCTTGGATTGGAGAATGTTGCGCAAGTTGACGATGCCGTTGACAGAGTTATGCGATTAGCAAAAGGATAAAAAAGCATGTATACACCAAGTCAAAAAATTATTGATTTATTAGGTTTTGAAGTGGATTATTATCTGAATCACACTTGCAAGACCCTCGACAAATCGCTTATTCACATCCCTTCACCTACTCAAATTGATGATATTTGGGTGAGTTCGGACAGGAATATCCAAACGTTACGAAACCTTCAATCCCTGTTCGGACATGGACAGCTTGCCAATACCGGCTACCTGTCTATACTGCCTGTTGACCAAGGTATTGAACATACAGCGGGAGCTTCCTTTGCTCCCAATCCCTTATACTTTGATCCGGAAAATATTGTCCGGCTGGCCATAGAAGGAGGCTGCAATGCTGTAGCCTCCAGTTTTGGCGTTCTCGGAATCGTAGCTCGTAAATATGCTCATAAGATTCCGTTCATCGTGAAACTGAACCATAACGAACTGCTCACCTACCCGAATTCATTCGACCAAGTGATGTTCGGAACGGTAAAGGAAGCTTGGAATTTGGGAGCTGCTGCCGTAGGAGCCACCATTTATTTTGGTTCACAGCAGAGCCGGAGGCAATTGGTTGAGGTAGCCGAGGCCTTTGAGTATGCCCACGAACTGGGGCTTGCTACAGTGCTATGGTGTTATCTTAGAAACGACAGCTTCAAGAAAGACGACACCGACTACCATACTGCCACCGACCTAACCGGGCAGGCTAATCATCTAGGTGTTACCATTCAGGCAGACATCATCAAGCAGAAACTGCCAACCAACAACGGAGGTTTCCCCTCCATTAATTTTGCGAAGTACAGTAATAAAATGTATACGGAACTGTCTACTGAACACCCCATCGATCTATGCCGCTATCAGGTAGTAAATGGCTATATGGGGCGGGTCGGATTGATTAATTCGGGAGGCGAATCGCACGGCGCGTCCGACTTAAAAGATGCTGTTATTACAGCTATCGTCAACAAACGCGCCGGCGGTATGGGCCTTATCAGTGGAAGAAAAGCATTTCAAAAACCCATGAAAGAGGGAGTTGAACTGCTTAACTTCATACAGGATGTTTATTTAGATACAGAAATAACCATTGCTTAGTTTTTCAGCCACTTATCCAACCAGTTGAAGAAAACGCGCTGATAAAGTATGCCGTTTTGTGGCTGAGCAATCCAATGGTTTTCATTGGGGTAGATAAGCATCTCAGCAGGGATGCCTCTCAGTTTGGCCGCATTAAAGGCACTCATCCCCTGCCCGGCAACAACACGATAATCCAATTCGCCAGCCGTAACCAGTATGGGTGTATCCCATTTGTCAATGAAGCGGTGAGGCGAGTTGGTGAATGATTTCTGAGCCACTGCATTCGTTTTATCCCAGTAAGCGCCACCTAAGTCCCAATTAGCAAACCACATTTCCTCCGTTTCCAGATATTGTTGCTCAAAGTTGAATATACCGGCATGGGCTACAAAAGCTTTGAAGCGTTTTTGGTGATTGCCGGCCAACCAATAGACCGAATATCCACCGTAGCTGGCGCCAACTGCACCCAGATGGTCTGCATCCACATAAGGCTCTTTAGCCATCTCGTCGATCGCAGCCAATAAGTCTTTCATATTCTGTCCGCTGTAGTCACCGCTAATTTGCTCCAGCCATTCCTGTCCAAATCCCGGAAGTCCGCGACGATTGGGGGCTACTACAATATATCCGTTGGCAGCCATAATTTGCAGGTTCCAGCGATAACTCCAGAACTGGCTTACCGTACTTTGAGGCCCTCCCTGGCAATAGAGCAGTGCGGGATATTTCTTGGCAGGGTCAAAATGAGGGGGATAAACAATCCAGGTAAGCATCTGCTTGCCGTCGGTAGTCTTTATCCAGCGAGGTACAGACTTAGCGACAGATAATTGGTCAAAGATGGCTTTGTTCTCAAAGCTTATCTCGGTAGCTTCTCCTGTTTCAGGATTTACAGCAAATACCTCTGTGGGATATTCTTGCGATTGGCGAACAGCCACCATCTGCCCGGCTACAGCGTCCATTCCTATATAATCATACTGTCCGGATGTTATTTGGCGGATTTGCTTATCTAAGTCTATCTGCCAGATATGGGTAAGGGCTTCTTTGCAGGCAATGAAATAAAGCGAACGACTATCGGGCAACCATTGGATAGATTCGATGTCATAATCGAAGTCAGTTGTCAGATACTGCTTCTCGCCGGTTACGAGGTCTTCGGTAAACAAACGTTTCTTGTCTGATTCATAGCCGTCTCGTTCCTGACTAACCCAAGCTATAAGCTTGCCATCGGGCGAGAATTGGGGAGCGGTATCATATCCCATCATGCCATCAGTAAGGTTGCGAGTTGTTTTCGATGCCAAATCATAGAGATAGATATCCGAGTTGGTCGAGATGGCATATTCCAAGCCTGTCTTTTTGCGGCATGCGTATGCTATCTGCTTACCGTCAGGACTCCAAGCCAAGTCACCAATCCCGCTGGATGGCTTCATTGGACATTCATATGGCTCACCCTCAAGGATATCGATAGCAGCTCCAATGGCCTTTCCATCGAACGAGGCAACAAAAGGATGAGGGATTGTTTCCACCCATTCATCCCAATGCTTATACATTAAATCATCTATGATACGGCCACTGGCCTTCGGCAGGTCGGGGTAAATATCCGGGGTACGCTTACCATATTGAATATCACTTATGAAAAGAATCTGCGTTTCATCCGGCGAGAGAACGAAGCCATTGATACCGCCTTCATAGTCGCTAACCTGCCTGCGATTTGTGCCGTCGGCTTGCATAATCCACACCTGCGAACTGCCACTTTCACTTGAAAGGAAGGCAATTTCGCCGCCATCCTTTATCCAAACTTCGTTTTGTTCACTTTTGGGCGTTTGCGTAATTTGCTGTTTGCCGGTTCCGTCGGGATTAACAACAAATAGTTCCCTGTTTCCTTTATTTTGCTCAATACTGATAAAAGTAACCCCATAGAGAACTTTTTTTCCATCGGGCGAGAGTTTGGCGTCGCTCACTCTTGCTAAACTGTAAAGTACTTCGGGCGCTAAAATTCCATTCACCACTTTCACTTCCGATCGCCCTATTAAGGGTGCCTTTTCTTCTAATTTTTCACCTTGCTGCGTACAAGCACCCAGGCATAATGACGTTGACATAATCATCAATAAAGCTGTTTTATTCATTATTTTATAAGTATTATTTTATAAATTGAAATTATACATATTTAATGTGCGAAATTAGCAAATATTATTTATATCTTTGCTGAATAATTTTAAGAACTGAGTATATATGAATAAGATTGTGTTATTAGGAATGGCTGTGTGTATGGTACCGGCATTTAACTCATGCAAACCTAAACAAAGCACGTATAAAGCCGCTTATGAACAAGCGCAGCAGAGGTCGGATTCTACAAGCGACGAGTTTGACGAGTTTGGTGATTTTTCAGACGACGACATTGATTTGGCACCCGTTTCTAAGCCGAGAAGTGAAGGTAGCTTAGACACTGAGAATGCATTTGACATTGATGAAAGTCTGAATTATGCGACCCGTCAGGAACGCGTTAATCCGTACCCCTACGAGGACAGCTATGGTTCTAACGACAACACCGGCTTTGGCACCTTACAGCGTTACAATGTTGTAATCGGAAGTTTTAGAAATCGGACGAATGCAAACGCTTTGAGAGAACGGATGCAATACGAGGGTTACAATGCTATACTTGCGCAAAATGAAGTAGGCATGATTCGCGTAATTGTTTTCACCACAAACAGCAAAGCAGACGCTGTTCGCAACAGAAACACTTTCAAGTCTAAACACTACCCGAACTTTCAAGATCTCTGGATCTTAGAACAACGTTACTAATTGGTAAGGAGTTTGGCCACTTCATCCCGCCAATCCTCCTTATTCTTTGGCTGATAGGTGAGCATGCCCATCAATCGGCCAATTGTAATATTTTTCTCTCCATCATCCACAAAAAGGGTTTCCGAGGGGAGTAGTTGGTTATCTGCTATCATATAATTAAAGATTCGTTTATCGGGTTTGGTTATTCCTATCTCGTACGAAGCATAAATCTTATCGAAATAATCGGTGATGGGTCGACCCTCCGGCGTAAAGTCTGAGGATCTGGCCCATCCCAGTATAACGGGGTTTGTATTACTCAAAAGATACACCTTGTAGTTCTTTCTCAATTCCTGAATATAAGCTAACTTATAATCAGCGGGGACGTCAACAATAAAACCCATCCAGGCATATTTCACGGCTTCTTCATCCAACTTCTTTCCTGCATACCGGCTTAAAACATGGCAAAAGGTCGGGAAGTCTATCTTCCCTGTTTCCAGTTCCAGAAAGATACCTTTTTGTTCATAAGGGTCAAGCAATTCGGCAGCATTCTCTACACCTATTTCTTCAAATCTCCTAACGGCACGACTATGATCCAAATCTAAAATCACACCTCCTAAATCAAATACAATGTTCTTTATTGTTGACATATTTCTTTAAAAATTATTGTAAAATAAAATCAAACCAAGCATAATTCATACCTCCTGCTTCTTGTGTATGCAGAGTTATCACGTGCTTGCCTTTCGTCAGCGACAGGGTAGTCAATCCGTCCAAGCGATTCCAGATATGCGGACTGGTAGTAGTAGGAATTTTGATGATTCCAGTAGCATCTTTTCCATCTACCGACAGCGAGATTGCTCCGTCTTTCTCCGCTGAACTGAGGAAATTAAGGATATAATTGCCTGTCTGCTTCACTTCTACCGTGTATTTCAGCCACTCTCCGGGAGCCGTCCAGCCAATATATAATAAGCCCATTTCGGGCTTCACTTTATTATTAGGCGTATCGTCGATACCCACCTTGGTGTAAGAAACATCTACGCTTTCATTGATACGAAACTCGTTGAGGATGGTTCCGTTGGCAGGATTCAGCCTTCCGCTACCAAAGTTCTCGGGAGTAGTTTCGTGATAAGCCATGCCTTCCCCACCCAAATCATAATAGGCACAATATAGTTTACCCGGTATCTCCTGAGGGGTTCCATTAAACACCTCATACTTGAATGGTTTCCCTTCGTAAGCTTGTCCCATAACTAATACACAACTCATGGCCATAGCCATTAATAACATTACTCTTTTCATGGTTTAAAAAATTTGAATTGTAATTATTAAACGAAATAGAGACGCGGCAAGCCACGCCTCTACATTATATTATATGCAATTAGGATAGCTTGTGGATGACAAGGCCGGAGCGGAGCTTTGGTTCAAACCAAGTGGTTTTGGGGGGCATGATGTTACCACTGTCGGCTATGGTTATCAGTTGCTGCATGGATACAGGATATAGGGCAAGGGCTGCCTTCATTTCACCACTGTCCACACGGCGCTTTAGCTCGCCAAGGCCACGGATGCCGCCTACAAAATCAATTCGTTTGGAAGTACGTAGGTCTTTGATATCCAATATTTCATCTAATATCAGATTAGACGAGATGGTTACATCCAACACGCCTATCGGATCGTTGTCATCGTAGCGTCCGGGCTTGGCTGTAAGCGAATACCAGTTACCGCCCAGATATAGCGAGAAGTTATGCAGGCCACTGGGTTTGTATAGTTCGGGGATATGTTCAACCACAAAGTCTTTGGTAAGCGCGACAAGGAAAGCCTCGTCCGTCAGCCCGTTCAAATCCTTCACCACGCGATTGTAGTCAATGATGGTGAGTTGTGAAGCAGGGAAACTTACAGCCATGAAGTAGTTGTACTCCTCATCGCCACGGTGATTCGGGTTCTGCTTTACTTTTTCTGCACCTACCAAGGCTGCTGCTGCCGAGCGATGATGGCCGTCGGCTATGTACAGGGCAGGGATGTCGGCGAATATATCGGTAATGCGAGCTATATCGGCATCGTTATCTATCACCCAGAAGGAGTGTCCGAAGCCATCGAGGGGAGCCGTGAAATTATACTCCGGCGCCTTGGCGGTATACTTTGCTACGATGGCATCTAACTCCGGATTATCGGGGTAGGCAAAGAATACAGGTTCGATATTGGCATTGTTCACGCGAACGTGCTTCATACGGTCTTCTTCCTTGTCGCGGCGTGTAAGCTCGTGCTTCTTGATGCTTCCGTTCAGGTAATCATCCACATTAGCGCCTATTACCAAGCCGTATTGAGTATGGCCATTCATGGTTTGGGCATAAACGTAATACAACTCTTTCAGGTCTTGTACCAGCCAGCCCTTATCCTGAAACTTTTGGAAGTTTTCTGCGGCCTTTTCATACACTTCCGGCGCATGTTCATCCGTTCCTACCGGAAAGTCTATCTCCGGTTTGATAATGTGATAGAGTGACTTCTCGTTCGTTCCGGCCTCAGCTCTCGCTTCTTCGGAGTTCAGCACGTCGTATGGACGCGAAGCTACCTGCTCTACCAAATCCTTAGGGGGACGTATCCCTTTAAAAGGTTTTATCTTCATTACTTATTAACTCTGAATTGTTGGTTTCCGTTTTGAATGAAATCCACTATTTGCCTAGCAGCAGCTATGCCAGCATTGATATTTGCCTCAGCTGTTTGAGCACCTATCTTTTTAGGAGTGGAAAAATAGCGGTCGGGATACCTTGCGGCCAGTTCGGCAGCAATGCCCGGTTGAATATCGCTCAGGTACTTAAAGTCGGGACGCTCTTCAAATATTTTCTCTAATGAAGGTTCGTCAACCACTTCCTTACGGGCGGTGTTCACTACGATAGCGCCTTTGGGCATACTGCTGAGAAGAGCATGATTGATGGAGTTTTTTGTCTCGGCTGTAGCAGGGATGTGGAGGGAAACGATTTGGCAAGTGGAGAAAAGTTCTTCGGTAGAAACTACTGCTTTTACGCCATCGTTCTCGATTACTTGTGCCGGGGTGTAGGCATCGTAGGCATAGATATCCATACCGAAGCCTTTGGCTATGCGGGCTACATTGCGACCTACGTTTCCATAAGCCAGGATACCCAGTTTCCTATCTTTCAATTCCGTACCTGATGTTCCGTTGAAGAAGTTGCGAACGCCGTAAACCAAGAGACCGAATACCAACTCGGCAACAGCATTGGAATTCTGTCCAGGCGTATTCATTACGACTACCCCGTGGGCAGTGGCTGCTTCAAGGTCTACATTGTCGTAACCGGCTCCGGCGCGAACTACAATCTTCAGTTGTTTGGCAGCGTCGAGCACTTCGGCATCGATGATGTCGCTACGGATAATGATAGCATCTACGTCTTTCACGGCGTCGAGCAGTTGTTGCTTAGCGGTATATTTCTCCAGCAATGCGAGTTCAAAGCCTGCGCCTTCCACTACTTCGCGAATACCTTTCACAGCTATCGCTGCGAAAGGTTTATCTGTGGCTATTAATACTTTTACCATATTTTTAGTGTTGTTTTTCAAATTCTTTCATGACATCAACTAAAGCTTGCACACTGCTCTTAGGCATTGCGTTGTACAGGGAAGCGCGGAATCCGCCTACCGAGCGGTGTCCCTTAATGCCTACCATACCGGCGGCTGCAGCAAAAGCGCCAAAATCGGCTTCCAGGTCTTTGTATTCGTCATTCATCACGAAACATACATTCATAATCGAACGGTCTTCTACAGCTACTGTTCCTCTAAACAGCTTGTTACGATCTATTTCATTGTAAAGGATAGCAGCTTTATCAAGGTTGTTCTTTTCTATCACCTTCAAGCCACCCAGTTCCTTATACCACTTCAAGGTCTGCAATGCAGCAAAGATGGGGAATACGGGAGGGGTGTTGAACATAGATTCTTTCTTAATATGGGTGCGATAGTCTAGCATTGTGGGGATAGGTCTTTCAACATGCCCCAATGCATCCTCACGTACAATGGCAAATGTAACACCTGCAGGAGCCAGATTCTTTTGAGCGCCGGCATAGATAATATCGTACTTAGATACATCAACGGGGCGAGAGAAAATGTCGGACGACATATCCGATACCAAGCGAACGTTTAAGTCCGGGTCGTAACGCATTTCAGTTCCGTAAATAGTGTTGTTAGACGTAAAGTGAAAATAGTCTGAATCTTCAGGCACCGTATAACCTTTTGGTATAAACGTATAGTTGGCATCTTCCGATGAAGCTACCACGTCTACTTCGCCAAACAGCTTGGCTTCTTTGATGGCGTTTGAAGCCCAAGTACCAGTATCCAGATAGGATGCTTTCTTGTTTAACAAATTGAAGGGAACCATACAGAACTGCAAGCTAGCTCCACCTCCCAGAAATACAACGTCGTATCCGGCAGGAACGTCGAGCAACTCTTTTATCAATGCTCTGGCTTCGTCGTTTACGGCTACAAATTCTTTTCCACGGTGGGAAACTTCAAGGATAGACAGCCCTGTACCGGCGAAATTGGTTATCGCTGCAGCCGACTGTTGGATAGTGTACTCACTAAGGATTGAGGGACCTGCTGAAAAATTGTGCTTCTTCATACTAATTATTTTAAAATGTTATTGTTTAAGAATATCTATTGCCCCAAAGGCGTTTCATTCGATCTATTAATTTTTGTTCGGCGGGATTAGGCTGTCCTTTCCATATCCTGTGCCTGAGGAGTTCGGGTGGAAGGAAGTCTTGCTCGACGAAGTTGTTTTCGTAATTATGCGCATACTTATAGTCTTTGCCATACTCCAGCTCTTTCAACAACTTGGTAGGCGCATTCCTCAAATGGAGAGGTACGGGTAGATTTCCCGTTTCCTTTACCAAACCCAGCGCTGTATCAATGGCCATATATGCCGAATTGCTTTTGGGTGAGGTAGCGAGGTAGACAGTTGTCTCGGCCAAGATAATCCGTCCTTCGGGCCATCCTATTTTTCTGAGTGCATCAAAGCATGCATTGGCCAGCAGGAACGCGTTGGGATTTGCCAAGCCTATGTCTTCAGCAGCAAGTATCACGAGGCGACGGGCAATGAACTCGGGGTCTTCTCCTCCTGCTACCATGCGAGCCAGCCAGTAAATGGCGGCATCGGGGTCGCTTCCCCTTACCGATTTGATAAAGGCTGAGATGATGTCGTAGTGCATCTCTCCTCCCTTGTCGTAGGCGGCAGGGTTTTCTTGCAGTCGCTCTACTACCTTGCTGTCAGTTATCTCTATCGTTTCGCTCTCTTCTTCAGCAGCTACCACCAATTCCAAAATGTTAAGCAGCTTACGCGCATCCCCTCCGGAATAGCGCAGTATGGCAGTCGTTTCCGTAAGAATAATATGCTTCTTTTTCAACACCACATCTTCAGCAATGGCTTTATGCAGGAGTTCCAGCAAATCGTCTTTGTCGAGCGACTTAAGTACGTATACCTGTGCTCGAGAGAGGAGTGGACGGATGACCTCGAAGGAGGGATTCTCGGTGGTAGCGCCTATCAGGGTGACTATTCCCGTTTCCACAGCCCCAAGCAGGGAATCTTGCTGAGACTTGCTAAAACGATGTATCTCGTCGATAAACAAGATAGGCGAAACCGAATTGAAAAAATGATTTCCCTTGGCCTTGTCAATCGCATCGCGCACATCTTTTACCCCTGAACTAACAGCGCTTAGTGTATAGAATGGAGCTTCCAGTTTGTTTGAGATGATTTGCGCCAAGGTAGTCTTACCAACTCCCGGCGGTCCCCATAATATAAAGGAAGGAACTCGCCCTGCATCAATCATTTTACGCAACACGGCACCTTCACCCACTAAATGCTTTTGCCCGATATAATCATCCAAGGTTTTCGGACGCATTCTTTCCGCTAACGGCTGATTCAACATGTTGCAAAATTCGTTTTTTTTATTCACTTATCAAAGCAATCCACTGAATAAATAAGGTTCACCCAGCGAATGCGTAGAATTGCCGATAGTTTCGTCGATGTTTTCAGGTATTTTCTCTTCCATAATTATACCAGCAACGCTGTCTCCGCTTTTGATATTTGTATTAAATCTTTTGGGGTTATTTTCAGTTGTAATCCACGTTGTCCGGCACTGACGAATATGAAATCATAATTCAGGCAGGATTCGTGGATATAGGTTGGGAAATGCTTTTTCATGCCGACGGGCGAGCAACCACCGCGAATATATCCGGTTAGGGGTAGCAGGTCTTTCATCGGGATCAAGTCGCAACTTTTGTTGCCGGATGTCTTGGCTGCCAGCTTCAAATCAAGTTCGTAGGCACCCGGTATCACACAAACAAAGTAGCCATTTTTGTCGCCTTTCAGAACAAGCGTTTTAAACACTTGTTCTACCTCAACACAAACAATTAAAATGCTACTCGCTTATTAACAGAATGTTAGTAGGATTTCGAGAGGGCTGAGGTAACGATTTGGCAACCGTTCTTATTTCAGCGATTTGCGGTGCAATGCTATCAAATAACTCGGCTGTAAAGGTAAGCAATTTCTTTGGAATTTCGATTATATATTTTTCCTTTTTATCTGATTGTTGATTAAATGACTGATGTTTTGTTTGTTGCCAGTGAAATAATAATTATCTATGCACACAACATTATTACCCTCACTTAAAAGCCTTTCGCATAAATGAGAGTTGACAAAACCTGCACCACCTGTTACTAAAATTCGTTTCATATTGTTGCTGCTATTTCTTCTGTTCTATTAAAATATGCGTAATATTCAGGAATTTCCTGTAATTAAAGAGATAAGGATATGGATCAAAATGATGCTATAAGAATGAGTCGGGCATTTCTGGAAAAAATCAGGCAAACAAACATGGTTGTATTGGATGTATGGCTCTTTGGCTCGTATGCCAAAGGTACTTATAATGAAGACAGTGATATCGACTTGGCGATTGTCTTGTCTGATTCTCTTTTGTCTTTTGACACCGATGTCCGGTTGATGACACTTAGAAAAGGAGAAGAAACAATGATAGAGACCCATACGTACAGTAAAGAGGATTTCCAATCAGATACTCCAATGATGGCTCAAATAAAAAAATATGGCTTTCGCCTTTAGTCTATATGTCTCTAATGTGAAGTTTATAAGTGACTACTGAGGATTGCATAATCATCTGATATTTTCCCATTCCATGTTTGAATTTTTTAATTCATTATCTCACATATAAAGAATATTTGAGATGCGCATTTTGGGCATATACATAAAGGACCGGCTCGTCCACACAAATGCTCCCAAGTCCAAGCAGGACTACTAAAAGCAATCCAAATTAAATCCTTATCTTTGCATTGTGGACATGCAAATTCTTCAAAACCTTTAGGAGTATTTATAGGCATATCTACACATTTCAGTACATCTACCCATGGAAATTCTGTTTCATCAAATCCGAGTGAGTGACTGATACTATTTTTTCTATAAAGTCCTTTATCTTTAAGTATTTCTCTTATGTACTTCTCACCTTCAAAAGTATCTATCCCTTTATGTAATAGAATATTACCAGTCTTTACTCCATATAGAAAATCGCGTAGTCTTGTCATAACCTGCACACTATCAATTAGGAGACCTTTACTCCTATGCAAAGGTTTATCACTTTTCTTATGTTTTAATTCATCAAAAGAATATGAAACATATTTTTTAAATGCAAATATTAAGTCCTTATCTTTCTTGCATCTTGCTATAATAGAATCAATTTCATGTAAAATGACTTCTTTACTCTTGTATTCTTTTTTGATACTGTCATCTTCATCTATCAAGAATAGATTATACATATCCTCAAAATCATCAGGTATTATCTCTTCTGTAACAATATCAAAATTATCGATATCAGATTCATTAGCATTTTTATAAATAAAATACAATGTGCTCAATAATATGATTAAAGTGAGAATAGTTATACAAATTAAATTTTTCATATCAATAAATATTTTCATGAGATTAATTTTAATTAATGAAAGGCAGTCAATAATTCGGAGTTATTATACTACTAAAAGAAATATAGAATAAAATACCAATAAATATTATTTATTGGTATTTTATCGATACTATATAAAGTTTTCAAATTCATAAAAATAATGTAAATCCAATGAAAAGCATTATTAATATAATGGAAAACTTTATTATTGTTCAATTTATTTCAATATCATTTTCCACCACCTATACCAAGAATACCGAAGCTTGAAAATATAAATGTTATCCACCACCAAATACTATAAGCTATTGTGGAATTTGGTGCTTTACAGAATACATCGTTAGAAAACCAACTTACAATCCAATGCGGAATAACAAATAAACCATGCCATATTCCTGAATACCATGTATAATCTTTTGTTGGATCTATTTCACACAAAAAATTTGCAATAAGCACCCAAAAAGCTAATGGAATTAATAATTGCAAACATAGCATAGGTAGTAATCCAATCCCAACGAAAAAATCTTTAACTTTCATACAAAATCCTCCATAATTTAAGTAACATTTTCTTAGATTAATTCACGCATAAAAAAACGTGGCACTGTTTGCTATTTTGTTAGTGAGGCTCTGGTAAGCCCTGAACACAAAATAAGCAACAGCCCACGCTATAGCGTGAAAGCTGTTAGACTCATTCTTGTGTTCGTTAAAATTTACTATGTTTGTAGATACTTACAGAAAAGTACTGTAAAACAGCAAATTGTATCTTTATTTCGTCTTATGGGGTACGACTTGGGGCGTTTTCAGAGTTCGCTTTTGGCTGCCTCTGTCCTGCCTTTGTCGCATAAAACTTCAAGGCAAAATTACAAACTATTTTTCGATAAACAACGATTTTGTATGACAAATAATTGATTTTTCCAAAAACTTCCTGTGCTAAAACTACCCGCGAACTCCATAAACTATTCGGTATAAGCCAATGTTTCCAGCTTCGGACAAACTTCGGAAACTTCGGACATCAATCGGACAAACTTCGGACGTTCAAGCAAAAATATATTTAGAATTATTTGTATCTCCTTCGTTTTTAAGAAGTTGAATTTCTATCAATTCAGACAAATCCCGCCTTGCCGTTCTATCGGAAACATTATATTTTGCTGCATATTCCGAAGTCGTTATTTCGCCTTTTGACCTGTAATACAAAATGGCATCTACTTGTCGCTCGTTCAGTCCGAGTTTTTTCAATTGTTCCTCTGTTAGATTATTTTTGAAAAGCGTTACCAAAAATCCGCCGTCCCGCTCTGTCAGTTCGGGGTCGGGCAACCCTGCTTCTTTGCAGGTATCAATGATACGAATAGTGCCACGTCCCCAAGTATCAATCAATCCGCCTTTGAAACAGACATCGGCAATAAGCGGATTGCGAGGTTTTGAGGAATGAGTATGTTTCAACGATTCTATACTGATACCTTCGGGCAAGCCGCCATCGTTCCAAATGTTGATTTTGTCGTCATATACGCGCAGTTGGATAAAACTGCCCATATAATTGCGGTGTACCAATGCTTATGTAAAGCCATATATTATGTAAACTTTCTACTATCCTTAACAAATAACAAGATTAATTTTCAGCAAATTAGCGAACCATACTTTACATAACAACATTACATAATATTTTTGTA
>BNTS01000082.1 GCA_025996775.1 Bacteroidia bacterium
CAATCCCCTTCACCGCTGGCTGACTTTTTTTGACAAGGATACAAACACTAACATATTGGAGGAGGTTATACAAATGGATACGGCAATACAAAAAGCTCAGGACAGGATAGCTTTTGTCTCAAACGACGAAGAAAGCTTGCGCACTTACGAAATGCGCGAAATGGCATTGTCCGATTTCACCAGCGGCATGAACTTTGCAAGGCGGGAAGGTATTGCAATAGGCGAACAAAAAGGCAAGATCGAAGGCAAGATCGAAGGTAAAATTGAAGGCAAGATGGAAGGCAAGATGGAAGTTGCCAGAAGCATGAAAAAAGATGGTATGCCTGTAAGCCAAATAGTGATATATACCAACCTGTCGTCTGATGAAATTGAACAGTTGTAAACCTGAAGAGCGGATTACAACATCACGAAACGCGGCCGCAAGTAATAGCTTCTACAGTAGATTCCGATTGCAAGAAATTCACATTCTTATGTAAAGGTCTTAAGTATTTGTATATGAAAGAGGCTGTCTCACTGTTTGAGATAGCCTCTTTCATTATAAGAATTGAAATTATTTTCAATAGTTTGTTCCCTCATAACTATACGTTTTTTACGAAATCAGTAAAGTTCGACCAATCTTCTACACATAACGCTCTGATATCTCGGACAGAATTTTTGGACCACTCAATTTTTCTTGATTATAAGATTTCCTTGATTGTGAGGACAGGTTGGTGAGAAATTTCCAGTATCTTCTAATTGATTAATAACAATTAAAAATCAATTATTTATGGAAACAGAGAAGAAAATCGTTGAAATTGTGAGCTTATGGAAAGCCGACAAAAAGCAGTATGTGAAGAAATCGACTTATTCTGCTTATATGTTACTGCTTGAAAATCACTTGTTGCCTGCTTTTGGGAACAAGCATAGCGTTGAGGAAGTGGATGTGCAAATGTTTGTGTTTCAAAAATTAAAAGAAGGGCTAAGCCAAAAATCAATTAAGGACATCCTGATTGTATTGAAAATGGTCTTAAAATTCGGAGCGAAAAATAAAATTCTTGATTACACTGCGTTCGACATCCAGTTCCCAACAGAAAGAGAAAAGCACGATATTGTGGTATTGAGTAAAGTCAACCAGAAGAAAATAATGGTTTATATCCAAGAACACTTCACATTCAAAAACTTGGGTGTTTACATTTGCTTGAATACAGGCATACGAATAGGGGAAATTTGTGCCTTAACTTGGGATGATATAAATACTGATACCGGAATTATTAGTATCCGGCAAACGCTCCAACGAATTTATATTATGGAAAATGACAGTAAGTATACTGAAATAGTGCTTGATACTCCTAAAACAAAGAACTCCATTCGGGATATTCCCATGACTAAAGATTTGGAGAAGATGTTGAAACCTATAAAGAAAGTTGTAAATAGTAGTTTTTTTGTTTTGACTAATGATGTTAAACCTACGGAGCCTCGAACGTATCGAAATTATTACAAGAAACTGATGGAAGATTTGAACATTCCTGAACTGAAATTTCATGGATTACGACACAGCTTCGCGACAAGATGTATCGAAAGCAACTGCGATTGCAAGACAGTTAGCGTAATGCTCGGTCATTCCAATATCAGCACTACTTTAAACCTATATGTCCATCCTAATTTGGAGCAGAAAAAGAAGTGCATCAACCAAATGTCCAAAATGTTAAGATAGCTGTTTACCGTATGCTTACAAAAAAAGGGAGTATCTGTTTTCAGATACTCCCTTTACTTCTATATTTAAAGCTCTACGCTTTTTATTTGAGTTTTGGATAGCCGTATACAGCGCGGTCGCCCAGTTCTTCTTCGATGCGGAGCAATTGGTTGTATTTAGCCATACGGTCGGAGCGGCTCAGTGAGCCGGTCTTGATTTGGCCTGAGTTGGTAGCTACGGCGATGTCGGCAATGGTAGCATCTTCGGTCTCGCCTGAACGGTGAGAAGTAACCGAGGTGTAACCGTTGCGGTGAGCCAATTCGATAGCGTCCAAAGTTTCGCTCAGCGTGCCAATCTGATTTACTTTAATCAGGATAGAGTTAGCGCTGCCATTTATGATACCTTTTTTCAGGTATTCTACGTTGGTAACAAACAAATCGTCGCCTACGAGCTGAACCTTAGAGCCGATAGCGTCGGTCAGTTGTTTCCATCCATCCCAGTCGCCTTCGTCCATACCGTCTTCGATAGAGTCGATGGGGAATTTAGATACCAGTTCGCTCAAATATGCTACCTGTTCAGCGGCTGTACGCTTAGCGCCTTTAGCGCCTTCAAACTTTGTATAGTCATAGATACCTTGGCCTTTGATATAAAATTCGGAAGCAGCGCAGTCTAAGGCGATGGTCACGTCTTTACCCGGTTCGTATCCGGCGTTTTTGATAGCCTGGATGATTGAGTTCAATGCATCTTCTGTTCCATCCAATGTAGGAGCAAAGCCACCTTCGTCGCCAACAGCAGTGCTGAGGCCGCGGTCGTGCAGTACTTTCTTCAGCGCATGGAATACTTCAGCGCCGGTACGCAGTCCTTCGTGGAAGTTTTTAGCTCCAATAGGACGAATCATAAATTCCTGAAATGCGATAGGAGCATCGGAGTGAGAACCTCCGTTGATGATGTTCATCATCGGAACGGGCAATACATAAGCATTGGTTCCGCCGATATAACGATACAGAGGCAGATCCAAATAATTAGCAGCGGCTTTGGCTACTGCCAACGATACGCCCAACATGGCGTTAGCACCCAATTTTGATTTGGTTTTTGTGCCATCCAATTCGATCAGTTTAGCGTCCAGTGCGCGTTGATTCAATGCGCTCAATCCGATAACCGCCGGAGCGATAATCTTGTTCACATTCTCAACTGCCTTGAGTACACCTTTACCACCGTAACGTTTTTTATCACCATCGCGTAATTCGATAGCTTCATTCTCACCTGTGGAAGCTCCGGAAGGAACTGCTGCACGTCCAAAAGCGCCTGATTCAAGAAGTACATCTACTTCTACTGTTGGATTACCACGAGAATCCAAAATCTCTCTGCCTACTACTTTTATGATTTCCATACTTTAAATATTTAATAACATGTAATTTTATTTGAGGCTACAAAGGTAGAAAAAATATTATTCAAAGAAGAATGTAGAATAAAGAATGAAAATTTCATTTAGATGAATCATTCAGGTTAGAGGTGTAGAGGGTGATGGCTTTTTGGATGGAGTGGAGTCCGAAATCTTTTGGAGTTAGGGAGGAAATGGGGAGAATGATGGTTTCGGCGGCGTCGTCGGCAGCTTTCGCGCCTTCAAAAGTGTCGACGCGGCACTCGAAGAAAAGGTCGAGGGTGTGGACTTTGAAGCCCAGATAGGGGTAGATGTTGGGGAGGGAAAATAAATAGCGGCTGTCTGAAAAAACCAATCCGGTTTCTTCTTTTATTTCGCGGTAGACAGCTTCTTCGGCCGACTCAAACCGGTCGGCAAAACCTCCCGGTAAGTCAAGTGTACCGAGGGCAGGTTCTTTGGCGCGCTTTACCAGCAGTAGTTCATCCTTTGGGTTCCTGATAAAACAAGCCACCGAGGCGGCGGGGTTGTAATAATAAGTAAACCCACATACATCACATTGTTTAGCTTTCTCGTTCCGGTTGGTGAAAGCTTTAGCTCCACACGACGGACAATACACAAATTGATGTAGCGGGTGTACCATTTTCGTCTTATTCAAACAATACTTCTTTTGCTTCCCATCCCAGTGCGCTGGCGCCAAGTATAGCGGCGTCGGCCTCTTTGAGTTGTGAGAAGAGAAGTTTTGTTTTTCCTGCAAAAACTTTCAATACATTTTTCTCCATGGCTTCCTGAATAGGCTTCATGATAAGGTCGCCGGCTTTTGTCAGCCCGCCAAACAAAACGATAGCTTCGGGGCTTGAGAAGGCTATAAAGTCGGCAAAGGCTTCGCCCAATATGGCGCCGGTAAAATCGAATATCTCGATCGCTAACTTATCGCCTTTAATGGCAGCGTCGTACACGTCTTTCGAGGTGATCGTATCCGGATCTAACTGGCGCAAGAGGCTCGAGTCTTTACGGATTTCCAGATATTCGCGAGCCGTACGGGCAACACCGGTAGCCGAGGTATACGTTTCAAGGCAACCTTCGCGACCGCAACCGCAGAGGCGTCCGTTGTGGCGGCGTATGATGGTGTGTCCCAGTTCGCCGGCAAAACCATCGTGTCCATACACTAAGTTGCCGCCAACCACGATACCGCTACCCACGCCTGTACCTAAGGTAATCATGATAAAGTCTTTCATACCGCGAGCCACGCCATACGTCATCTCGCCGATAGCCGCTGCATTGGCATCGTTAGTCAGGGTGACGGGGATGTTCAGTCTTTCGCAGATTAGCTGAGCCAAAGGGATGCGATTTTTCCAAGGCAGATTGGAGGCAAACTCAATGCAGCCATTGAAATAGTTGCCATTGGGGGCGCCTACTCCGATACCTTTAATCTTATCCGATCCGCCAATTTCTTTAAGCAGTACTTCAATTCCTTTACCTAAGGCATCTATATAATCATTGATATCGGGATAAATCCCCGTCTTGATAGAACCACTATGCAAAATTGTACCTCTTGCATCTACTATTCCGAAAACAGTATTCGTACCGCCCATATCAATACCTAAAACATAAGGTTTCTCCATGAATTTTTATTTTGTTATTAATGAAACTTGAATTATCTGAGCGCAAAATTAACACAAATTATTCAGAAGGGACAACTTCAATCCAATAATCGTCAGGGTCGTGAATAAAATAAATACCCATAGCCTCATTTTCGTAACAAACCCAATCGTTTTCCTTATGGTAAGCGCGAACTGCGTCGTATTCGGCTGCCGGTACATGGATACAGAGATGGCTTTCGTTTTCTCCCAGTTCGTAGGGTTGTGGATGATCTTTAAGCCAGGTAAGTTCTAAGAGGAAACTGGTTGTTCCATCGGTAAGATAAACCAAAATGAAGGAGCCGTCGTCGGCTATCTTTCTATGTTTCTCTTTCAGCCCAAGTGCCTTGTCATAAAAGGCCAAACTGTTCTCTAAATTTGTCACATCCACATTAAAGTGATCAAATGTCCCTTTTACTTTCATATACTAAATTTTTAAATGTTAATAATTAAAGCTTTGCCCTTTGTGGGATAGAGGCAGCAGGTAGGCGCCGTGTGCCTTAGCAAAAGGGGTGAAGGCGGCTACCTTGTCGTAGGCCTCGCCGAAATGCATGGGGGCGAGTATCTTGGTTTGTATGCGCGATACAAATTGTTCAGATCCAAGCATGTAATTGCTTCCGAGGCGAGGGTCTACCGGAAACATGGCCAAGTCCAGCTTATCGGTCGTTTTAGCCAAAAGCTCAAGCTCTTCCAGATAAGCGTTTCCGGCCTCTTCCACTTCTTCGGGAGTCGATTCGTCCATCCAATGCCAGTTGTTCAAGTCGCCGGCGTGGAAAACCTGCTTGCCATCTATCTCAAGGAGGAAAGAACCTCCTACATCCGTCGATCCGAAAGTTTTCACATGAATATGTTTATCCTCATACTCGTCTCCCTTCTTCAGAAACACGCCGTCCTGTATGCGTGCCTTTCCTTCGTGAAGGATATCCGTCGAAAGCAGGTAGATAATATCTTCCTTTTGCTGTTTCCAAGTCAGCACATCCCGATTGAAATGGTCGGGATGGAAATGCGAAGCCAGCACATACAAAGGCCCCGGGATATGCAGCAATTCATCATGCACATATCCCTTAACCGACGATGTCCCCGAATCCTTATAATAATCAAAGATAACGGCAAAGCTATCCGTCTCGATAACGTAGCAACTATGATAGATATAAGTCAGTTTCAATCTTTCTACCTCCTTTCTAATTTGTTTAATAAACAAATTGTAAAAATACGGCTTTCTTGTAAACAGCAAAAAAAAATCATATAATTTCTCTAATAAATTTAGAATTAGGGTTATTTAATTGCGTACCTTTGCAGTTTCTTAAAGCTAAGCGATATTCTTATGAAGCGAATTCGGTTAAAAGACAAAGAGTTTGAGTTATTTATCCCTGAGAAAGATATTCAAGAGGCAATTGCCCGGATAGCGAGGCAGATTGAGAAGGATGTAGAGGGGAGGAACCCGTTGTTTGTGGGAATACTGAATGGTGCCTTTATGTTTATCTCCGATTTGATGCATCAGTTAAACGGTCCTTATGAGCTTACTTTTGCACGCTATTCTTCGTATAGCGGAGCGCATACAACAGGTACAGTAAACGAAATCATGCCCATACGGTCAGACATTCAAGGCCGGATGATTATATTGCTGGAAGATATTATTGACACCGGAGGCACGATGTTCCATGTGATGGAGAAGCTAAGACGTGGGGGGGCGGCTGATGTGAGGCTGGCTACCATGCTCTTTAAGCCCGACTCCTTGAAGTACGATATAAAGCCTGATTATGCAGGGCTTGTGATACCCAACGACTTCATTGTAGGTTGCGGGTTGGATTACGATGAACTGGGTCGTGCTTACAGTGATATTTATCGCATTGTCGAAGATTAATTTAATAACATTATTTATTAAATGATATGTTGAATGTAGTTATTTTTGGTGCTCCCGGCTCTGGAAAGGGAACGCAAAGCAAATTAATTATTAAAGAATTTGGATTAGAGCACATATCCACTGGAGATGTACTTCGCACCGAGATGAAAAATGGAACAGAGTTGGGAAAGATTGCAAAAGGCTATATTGAAAAAGGACAATTGGTTCCCGACGAACTGATTATTGGTATGTTGGCTAAAGTGTTAGACAGCATAGAGAATAAGAATGGAGTGATTTTCGACGGCTTCCCACGCACCATCAAACAGGCCGAGGAACTAAAGAAAATGCTGAACGAGCGGAAGACTGATGTAAAATATGCAATAAACCTCGATGTAGAGGAAGATGAACTCATCAACCGTTTGTTAGAAAGAGGTCGCTTATCGGGACGTTCGGATGATAATCTGGAGACCATCAAGAACCGCCTCGAAGTCTATCATTCTCAAACCGCCCCCGTTGCCGGGTTTTACATCAAAGAGGGCAAGCACCACACCATCAAAGGCGTGGGTACGATAGAAGAAATTTTTGAACGAATAAAGAAAAAGTTGTGTCAAACTTCGTAGATTATGTAAAGATTTATATCCGGTCGGGAAAGGGAGGGCGAGGCTCCTCCCATTTTCGCCGGGAGAAATATATCCCCAAGGGTGGTCCCGACGGGGGGAATGGTGGCAAGGGTGGTAGTGTTTATCTCCGAGGAAATCGCCATTACTGGACGTTGCTCCACCTAAAGTTTCAGCGCCATATCATAGCTACCTCAGGAGGTGGTGGAAGCGCTAAACGAAGCACCGGCAAAGACGGTGAAGATCGCTATATAGAAGTACCCTGTGGGACGGTTGTTTACGATGCCGATACGGGTGAGTACATCTGCGACGTTACCCGCGACGGACAGGAAACGCTTCTGCTGCCCGGTGGACGTGGCGGATTAGGCAACTGGAACTTCAAGACGTCGACCAACCAAGCTCCCCGCTATTCCCAACCCGGCGAACCGGCTCAGGAGCGAAAGGTTATCCTCCAGCTCAAACTATTGGCAGATGTAGGTTTGGTTGGCTTTCCCAATGCCGGTAAGTCTACTTTACTCTCTGTCGTATCAGCCGCCAAGCCGAAGATAGCCAATTACCCTTTTACCACGTTAGAACCTAATCTGGGCATCGTGAGCTATCGGGATAACCGCTCGTTTGTCATGGCTGATATTCCCGGCATCATAGAAGGTGCCAGTGAAGGAAAAGGACTGGGTCTGCGCTTCCTCCGCCATATCGAACGCAATTCCCTTCTTCTCTTCATGATACCTGCCGATGCCGACGACATAAAGAAGGAGTACGAGATACTGCACAACGAACTGGTAAAATACAACCCCGCTTTGCTAACTAAAGGTCGCGTTCTGGCCATTACCAAAAGCGATATGCTGGACGACGAGCTGATAGAAGCTCTCTCGGAAGACCTTCCCGAAGGCATCCCAATTGTCTTCATCTCCTCTATTACCGGAAAAGGTATTACAGAGTTGAAAGACGTCCTCTGGAAAGAGCTGAACACGGAAACCTTCCACGAGCCTGAACAGATAGTCCATAAAGATTTAGACCTAAACACCCTGCCTCTGGAAGATGACGATGATTTCGACATCCCTGAAGAAGAAGACGAGCCGGAGGAAGAATATGATGAGTTCGACTGGGAAGATAATCCGGAGACTGGAATGTAACCGCCATACAATCAGGCAACTTCCAATACCAGATGTTTGACATTGTTGCGGAACTCGGTAGCGCTATGGCCGGTCATGTTTTTGAAGAAGCGGGCGAAGGAGGCATGGTCTTCAAAGCCAAGCATGATGGATATTTCCTTGGATGACTTCGATGTATAGTAGAGCAGACGCTCGGCTTCGGCAATGATACGATTGTGAATGACCTTGATGGCTGGTGGCTGGTGGTAATATGTTAGGATATTAGCCAGTGTCTTCGGGGATTTGTTTAGCATGTCGGCATAGTCTTGTACCTGTTTCTTCTCTCTGAAATGTTCATCTACCAGCGCGTGAAAGTGACGTAGCGCCTCGAACCGTTGACAGCGCCTCGGAGAAATTCCTAATTTGTACCGTGCTAATCGGCAACAGAGAATAATGGCTCGTTTAAGGATGAGGCGGAGCATCTCGTCTTGCATGGCGTCTCGTGTGGTCAGTTCTTCGATAAAGACGTCCTTTAAGCGATCCAATTTATGGTAATCCTCGTCCCGAACGTGGAAGCTGATTATATCTAATGAACCGTTGAAGAGGAGACCGTTACAGTAGACCTCAGAGTCATTGTCGACGATGTGATAGAAACGGCTGTTGAACATCATGGTTCGATAACGGCCATTAATCTTTCCCATTTTCAGATGGTGGAGATTAGAGAGTGAAACAATCTCGTTAGCCTTGAAGGTGAGGCGCTCATGATTGATAATCAGTTCCACTTCACCATCTGTAATCCAGATAAATTTGTAGAGTGTTTTGTCGCGAAGCAGCGATGCATGTTTGACAAGGTCGTCACACAGGATGAGCTTGCTTTTCATCTTTGGGTTCTCATATTCATACTTCAGAGTTTCCATATAAGTCCATTATTTAGTGTATTATTAAATTTGGCATTAAAAGTAATAAATTATTTCATACGTAATATATGAGATTATTGTATATTTGCGCGAAAAATAAGTAGATTATATATGTCCATATTGTATAAGCCAATCACATTGGCTGATAAAGAGGTAATTACCTCTTTTACGTACAAAAGCTCCTATCAGAATTGTGACTTTTCATTCACAAATATATGTAGCTGGCGCTTTCTGTACAATAGTGAATTTGCTGTGGTTGATAATTTTCTGTTAATCCGTTTTTGGCCGGATGATAGCGGTCGCCCTGCATATATGAGTCCTGTTGGTGAAGGAGACTTCGCTTCTGCCATCCGCTTGCTGACGGATGATGCTTGGTCTTTCGGTCATCCTCTTTGGATATTGGGAGTTACCCCGGAAGCCAAATTAGTGCTTGAAAACGATTTTCCGGGTGGCTTTCGTTACATTCCGGAGCGAGATTATTTCGATTATATCTATCTGCGCGATGACTTGATAAACCTAACCGGTAAGAAATACCAGTCTAAGCGGAATCATATCAACAAGTTCAAGAATATGTACCCAATGTATGAGTATATGCCTATTACGCCGGAACTGGTGCCCGAATGTTTAAGGCTGGAATGCAAATGGTATCGTGCCAATCGTACCAATGATGATGCAGAAGAGCTGAGTCACGAACGTCGTTCGCTCACCTTTGCCCTTCAACATGCTGAAGAACTTGACTTAGTGGGAGGGGCTATCTGTGTAGGGGGACAAATCGTAGCCTTCACGTTCGGCTCACCCATCAATGCAAACACCTTCGGGGTACATGTTGAGAAAGGCGACATCAACTATGATGGTGTATACAGTTTGATAACGAATGAGTTTTCAACCCATCTGCCGGAACAGTATATATATATTAACCGGGAGGAAGATTTAGGTATCCCCGGCTTGAGGAAAGCCAAACTATCTTACCACCCGGCTATTTTACTCGAGAAAAATACTGCTATCAAGAAGTTTATTTCACCTGAATAGCTTTTATATCTGCGAATAAGGCAGAGGAGAAAGCAATACCGCCTTGTTGTCCGTAGCCGTATGTGCATATTCGGGCAATCTGCTGATGCGTCTCCAATCAGGATGTGCACTGAACTTCTTCCAGGCTTCGTCGCGTGTAGGCTCATCTTTGTACCAAGTAAGATAGATGAGCGACGGACTACGCGGGCCTGCCAAAACTTCGCCGTAGCATACAGAGTTGATGCCTGTCTGGTCGAAGACAGCAATCTCGTCGACATTAAACATCTTTATTTTCCGCTGGTTAGCTTCCTCATTCGGGCTTTTATAATTGCGCCATTCAAACAAGGTGCGGTTTGCATCCGGCTTTTTCAGTTGGGGCACCCTGTCAAAAGCCTCGCAAAGAAAGCTCTCAAATTCGGTATAGACCGGAGCGGCTGCCGAGGCATCATAGAACGGTTGGGCGGCCTGCTTGAAAGCAGCGTCTTTCCAAATATCCGCTTTCACCTTTTGATAGGTAGCCAAGTCGGGGTACACAAACAGATAGTAGCGTTGTATCTTATCAGTTGGTTTGAAAGGCTTAAAAGCGCCAACGCTAATCTTCTTCCGGTTGTAAGCCGGGATGAGTACGTCTTGATAAAACTTGTCCAAGTCGGGCTTGTCGGCAGTTAGGGTATAAACACGCCATTCATAGATTTCTTTTGCTTTTGCCGACGATTCGTTCGAGGCGGCAAATCCCTTAATTACAGGTACTGTAGCCAGTAATCCTGCCATCTTCATAAAATTTCTTCTTTGCATTGTCTGATAAGGATTAGAATTAAGTAATTACTGATTTGCCCCAAAGATATGAATATCTTGGTATTTTTTCATACTTTTGGAGAATTTTTAGTTGTAACGTAGAAGATGAGAAAGATTACCCTGCTTTACCTTTGCTGTATTTATTGTTTTACCGCAATTTCCCAAACGGAACCCGTTCTTTATCGGATGGCCGATAAGGAGAAGATGAATCATTGGGCTGATTCGCTGTTCGACGCCATGAGTTACGACGAGCGGATTGGGCAATTATTCATGGTTGTGGCAGATCCAAAGCTGGATAGTCGAAACGTACAGAAATTAATGCGATATGTTGATTCCGTAAGAATCGGAGGCGTCCTCTTTGCCAAAGGCTCCCCTGGACCACAGGCAGAACTGACCAACCTCCTTCAGAGAACATCCCGTATACCTTTATTAATTGCGCTCGATGGTGAATGGGGCCTCTCTATGCGTCTGACCGGAACCACCCGTTTCCCCCGCAATATGATGTTGGGTGCTATTGAAGACGATCGACTGATTACTTTATATGGGGAGGAAGTAGGCCGTCAATGTCGCGAAATGGGTATCCATATTAATTTTGCCCCTTCGCTTGATGTGAATAGCAACTACGAAAACCCGGTCATTGGCAATCGCTCGTTCGGCCAGAACCCTGTAGCTGTTGCTGACAAGGGAATTGCCTATTCCAAAGGATTGGAAAGTATGCAAATTATTTCGGTGGGCAAGCATTTCCCCGGTCATGGAGATACCTCAGAAGACTCGCATATGACCCTTCCTTTAGTGGGGCACGAAAAGATATTGTTAGACAGTATCGAACTTTACCCCTTCCGGCGCTTTATTAAAGATGGCTTTTCAGGCATGATGACCGCCCATCTGTATGTACCCGCTTTGGATGATACAAAAAACAGACCCGCATCCTTATCTCCGGTCATTGTTACCGATTTCCTGAAGAAAGAGTATGGTTTCCAAGGCCTTTTGTTTACAGATGCTTTAGCCATGAAAGGAGCCTCAACGAAGAAGACTAACAATCCCTCTGTGCTGGCTTTGCTGGCAGGGAATGATGTGCTGTTGGCGCCGGCTTCTCCCGGCAACGACTTTAAAGCCGTGAAGCAAGCCATCGAAGAAGGTATTTTGGACTTGAAAGATGTTGAAAGCAAGTGCTTGAAGATATTACGCTATAAATACATCGCAGGATTGCATACGTACAAGCCGATAGCGCTTAAAGGTCTGGAAGAGCGTATCAACTCACCCCATGCAGCTTGGTTGGCTGCCAAGCTTAACTCCGAAAGCATTACTCTGCTGAAGAACGACTCTGCCTACCTTCCCCTCAAACAATTAGATCAAAAGAAGATAGCTGTCTTATCGCTTGGTGAAAGTGAAGGAAATGCCTTTCAAACTATGCTAAGGCGCTATGATAAGGTTGACTTTTTCAGTCTCGGTTATCAGGCTACAGTAACCCAGCAAAAAGCCGTGTTCAAGAAGTTGGAGGCTTATGATTTGATTATATGCGGTATTCATTCTGTCCGAATTCCCGAAAGCGACCTCCTCCGTCAGATCTCGACAAAGAAAGACGTCGTTTTGACCTTCTTCACCCTTCCTTATTTTGCTAAGGATTATAAGAAATCCATCGAAAAATCGAAGGCAGTCGTGATGGCTTACGAATTGGGTCCTTTGGCTATGGAATACGCTGCTCAAGTGATTTTCGGAGGTATAGCAGCTAAAGGGAAACTGCCGGTAGACATACCCGGACTGTATAACGCCGGAACGGGTATTTTTACTGCCAAGACGCGCTTAGGCTACCACGAACCCGAAGAGGTGGGAGTAGATGCCTATCGACTGAATCGGATTGACTCGATTGTTGCGGTGGGGCTGAAAGAAAAAGCCTATCCCGGTTGTCAGGTTTTAGTTGCCAGCAAAGGGGTAATAATCTACAATAAATCTTTTGGCTATTATGACTATAGCCAGAAGCAGAGGGTGACCGAAGATGCTATTTACGACCTTGCTTCTGTGACCAAAGCAACTGCCACCTTGCCTGCCGTCATGCTGCAATACGATAAGAAGGCCTTTGCTATGAACAACAAAATTTCAGCCTTTATCCCTGAACTAAGCAGCTCCAATAAGGGTGACTTGATTATTCAGGATATGCTCTATCATCAGACCGGCGTCATTCCTACACTGCCCTTCTCTGCCTATAAGAAGGCAGATGTGTCTGATACGCTGGCTACCGGTTATACCCTTGAAGTAGCCCGTAATTATTTTGTGAACAACGCCTTTCGAGATACCATGCTGAAAGTAATAAAAGACTCCCGGTTGGGAACGAAAGGGAAATACCTCTATAGTTGCATCAACTTTGTAATGTTGCAGAAGATGGTAGAGAATCAAACAAAGCAATCACTCGACAAACTACTCAGAACCTCGTTCTATGACCGTTTGGGCGCCTGGAGACTAACCTATAACCCGCTAAAATCATTCGATACCCTGCAGATTGTTCCCACAGAAGAAGATGCCTCTATTCGTAAACAATTGCTGCGAGGCTATGTGCACGATGAGGTTGCCGCTTTTCAAGGAGGTGTATCCGGTAATGCAGGCCTCTTCTCTAATGCCGACGATTTGGCCAAGGTATTACAACTCTATCTCAATGAGGGTGAGTACGGAGGCGAACGATATCTGTCTGAAGAAACGATGCGTCTGTTTACTCAGAGCAAAAGCTCTGTCTCTCGTCGTGGATTAGGCTTTGATAAGCCTCAGCCAGGTAACCCCAAACAATCTCCCACCGGCGCCTTGGCTCCCGACTCTGTCTACGGACATACCGGCTATACCGGCACCTGCTTTTGGGTAGATCCGACGAACCAAATGATTTACATTTTCCTCTGTAACCGGGTAAACCCCACACGCGAAAATTCAAAGCTTAGCAGCCTTAGCATCCGTACTCGCATACAAGATGCCATATACCGCTCCATCCTGCCTCTCAAATAAGAAGTTCACTCGATAAATTTCAAGCAAACGGGAGTTTCTATGGTTGTAATGTCTTTACCGGGTTTACTTAACAGGCCGGTTGTCTGGTTTATTTCATATACTTCTATTGCATTGCCGTTTGTACAGGCAGCCAGGATGTATTTTCCGTTTGGGGTGATCTGGATGCTGCGAGGCACGCGGGCTGTGGGCTGATATCCTGATTTTGTAAGGTGGCCATTTGACTCGTTGATTGAGAAAACGGCTATACCATCTCCTCTATTGCGGTTGGAGGCATAGAGGAATTTTCCGTTTGGGGTAATGGCTATATCTGCACTTGACCGACCACCGATGGTGTCAGCCTGGATGGTTTGAAATTCTTCCAACTCACCGTTTTTATAGTTGAAACCGATAACAGATCCGGATAGCTCATTGATTATGTACGCATATTTATTGTTGGGATGGAATATCATGTGGCGAGGGCCTGATTTGTCGGCTACTTTGAACGTCTTTACGGTCTCTTTTTTCAGGTAAGGATCCGTGTTACCGTCCTGAATATCGAACCGGTAGATAAGATCTGTCCCCAAATCAAGTGCGAATACGTACTTCCCTTCGGGCGAAAATTGAATGCAGTGCAAGTGAGGCGTTTTTTGTCGAATGGTGTCGGCTCCCGAACCCTCGAAGTTTAAAACTTGCGCAGCGGGTAAAAGTGTGTCAGCATCTGTTCTATAAACAGTAATACCTCCTGCGTAATTAGCTGTAAGCACTACCTTGCGAGCCATGTCTTCCGCAATATAAACGGGCGTGCCGATAAAAGTTTCCTGGCTGTTTAATAACGTTAGTTTTTCTTGTTCTTTGTCGAAATAAAAAGCGTCTGCATAGGTAGGATATCTTCTGTTTTCAGATACGGCATAGATGTGCTTTCCGTCTCCCACTTCCAGATATGCCACGTTATCCACTTGAGTAACATTCACATATTCAGTGTTACCCGTGTTCTGGTCGAACTTATAAAGATAAATACCTTCGCTTGCACCATACGTGTAAGCTCCAATCAATAAGTATAAAATGCTATTCATGGTCTCTTCTTTATTTGAGGATTAATAATCGATTTTTTAAAACGCGTCTAAGATATGTCTTTTTTGTCGGATAAAATCAGTAAGTTTGCCCATAAATTTATTTAAAGCGAAAGAAATATGTTATTTGGACACGGTGATGACTTTTATAATTTCCAGGAAGAAGTAAAGATTAACTTTAGTTCTAATGTATGGCGGGGTGTGAACTTGGAGAAGTTGACGGAGCATTTAATTACTCAGTTCGACAAACTATCCCGCTATCCCGACCCCGATGCTGCTACTTTGAAACGCCTGTTGGCGCGTCGGTCTGAAATAAAAGAAGAAAATGTGGTGGTGACAAATGGTTCGGTTACAGCCTTCTACTTATTGGCACAAGCTTGGCGTGGCGCCAAATCTACCATCTTTGTACCTTCATTCTCCGAGTACGAAGATGCTTGTCGTTTGCACGAACACGAGATCACTTTCGTTTCCAACAACGAAGACCTTTGCGAGCTTACCCTCAAAGGTCAAGACTTCTGCTGGATAGGCAATCCCAATAGTCCCGATGGTAAACTCATCCACCGCACCGAACTTTTGAAGCTGATCGCTGCCAATCGGCATACTATCTTTATAGTAGATCAGGCTTATGCAGCCTTTACTACAGAGGATATGCTGAAGCCTTCAGATTTGAAAGCCAATAAAAATCTGGTTTTGGTACACTCCATCTCTAAAGCCTACAACGTACCTGGTTTGCGAGTTGGCTATATCATGGCCTCGCCTTCCATTGTTAAGGAAATAAATAAGTACCTTATCCCATGGTCTATAAATGTATTGGCTGTCGAGGCCAGTAAATATATACTGATCCATCCTGCACAGTTTACCCTGCCCATCCGCAAATGGCAGCGCGAGACGGCAGAATTGATATATCAACTTAATAAGCTCGAAGGTCTGGAAGTACTGCCTACCTCTACCACCTTTTTTTTAGTGCGTCTCAAGAAAGGAACAGCTTCTGCCCTGAAAAAATATTTGATGGAAAAATACGGCATCCTGATTCGGGGCGCGTCTAACTTCCACGGATTAGACGAAACGTATTTCCGTCTGTGTACTCAGTCATCGGCCGACAACCAGTTGCTCACCGAAGGCCTCAAAGAGTGGCTCGACACGGTGTCGTAGTCTTTAGTACTTACTATTTGAATTTGCTCTTTTTAACTGTTTATTATGAAACTATCCCTTATAACTTTTGCATGTTGCCTTTTTGTCATTCAAACGATATGGGCTGATCAGGCTGATAAGTATAAGTTCAACCGAGTAGAGACCCTCAAAGGTCTTTTGAACAGCGAGGTGAAATGTATCTATAAGGATAGAACCGGATTTATCTGGTTCGGCACTCCTTCCGGACTCAATCGGTATGACGGTTATGATATTATAACCTACAAGCAAAACTTAGACACTGAAACCAACCTTACCTCCAATAACGATATAGAAAAAATACAAGAAGCAGTGGATGGCAAACTCTGGATAAAGACTCGCTCAGGGTATACCATTTACGACACTGCTCTCGAGTGCTTTGAAGCAGATGTCAACCTGCAGTTCGAAAAATATTCGGGAACGAAAGACTTCTGGAACTCGTCTGAAGCATTGATGTATATAGATGCGGGGAAGAACTTTTGGTTTGTTACATGGGATGATGTCCGTAAGTATGACATTGCTACAAACAAATGTATCATTTTCAACCAGGGAGAACCCGGCGGCTTGGGTCGTGGATTGATACGAGATATCAAACAAGGGCAGAACCGCTATTGGTTCTTGTATGAAAACGGCATATTGGAATGTCTGGAGGCCCAGTCAAATAAGGTGATAAATAGAGACTCCACCCTGCATATAGCAGCCCGGTTGAAAAGCAATCGCGACCTCCGGATGTTTGTCGATTCCTCGGGCGATGTTTGGGTTTATGGCGTCGGCGCTCATTACGGATTGGCTTACTACAATGTAGCTCGCAATACCTGGTATCAATACTCCTACTTTGCTGCTCCGCCCTATCACCTCTCCAACAATGTAATAACCTCTGTCATCGAAGATAATAAAGGTAACATCTGGGTGGGTACCGACCATGGAGGAGTAAATCTGATTAACAAAGCAACCGGCGAAATATCTGTATTACGAAACAATCAGCAAGACCCTCACAGCCTGGCGCAAAATACTATCAAAAGCCTCTATAAAGACGATACGGATATTGTTTGGTTGGGCACCTATAAAAATGGAGTCTGCTATTATCACG
>BNTS01000083.1 GCA_025996775.1 Bacteroidia bacterium
TTCCGCCTCCATTAACCCGGTTTACCACTCGTTGTAACAAAAAAACAGGGAAATGGACATTCCCGAAGAAGACCTTTTCCCATTCATCCAACTGTATCGCTTCAAACGTATCCCGACAGGTCAACCCTGCATTGAATACCAAGGCATCCAATCTTAAATCGGTTTTTATCAGGTAAGTAGCTATCTTATCTATACTTTGTTTATCCGTGATATCGGCCTCAAGTAGATGTACATCAGTGGCAAATTGCTGTCGCAGTTCTTCCGCCGTACTTCGAGCTGCATCCCAATCGGAAGAAAAGGTAAGCAAGAGGTCGTAACCAGCCTCAGCCAACGTAAAGGCCACTGCCCTACCGATGCCCTTGGTTCCACCCGTAATAAAAGCCCGCTTTCTCATCCTATCGTTCACTCTATTTCTCTTTAATAGATGGTTTTGCTTGTCGCTGCAAGCGCAACTGTTCTTCATAAGAATCATGAATGGTTTTCCGCAGGTTTGAAGAAGAAACGCCTGTGCCATAGGGGAAGTAAAAGACCTTCACACCAAGCTCATTCAAGTAATCATACTTCCCGAACCAATCATCGCCCACCACAAAGGCATCCATATTCAGTTTCTTTACCAAGTCTGTATGGTCGAGTGAATGTTGAGGTATCACAATGTCCGGCGTTTTCAATGCCTCTATAATCTGCAACCGCTCTGTATACGGAATGATCGGCTTCGGTTTGTACGAAGCCACCAACTCGTCGGTGCTTACTCCCACTATCAGAATATCGGCCAAGCTACGGGCGTAGTTAATCATCCTCAGATGGTTATAATGGAACATATCGAATGTCCCCGATGTATATACAATCGTTTTATCTTTAAACATTTTCTCCTCTCCTCATTTGAAGGTGCAAACTTACGCAAAGTTTTTTTATCTGGGAAACATTCAGATTAAAACTGTCATTTATACAGGTTTTCCTTTTTCACCTTGATAACCTTGCCGAATGTAGCTAACTTGTTCATATCTATCTTATGGGAATTCCCTACAATGGCATATACCACGGGACGACATTTGATATTCTCTTCGTAAAAACGGATAATATCGCTCATTTCCATTTGCGAAAGATGTTCCAGCAGATCCTCGTTCGGGTCGGAAGGGTAACCTTCATTCAAAAAGGCGGCGATACGTCCGGGTATCTTGCGGAAAGTAGGATAATCGTAGCTCATCTGGTTGACCAGCGATTGCTTGACTGCCGGCAAACGCTCCGGCTTGACGGGCATATCGTAGATAAGCTCGTTTAAGGTGGTGATAGCATCGATGGTTTTATCGCTTTGCGTGGAAAGAAGCGTAGTAAAATCACCGGGCTTATCTTTCAGGTTCAGGGGAAGTTGAGCATAATTACCGCTGGCTCTATAAGCATACGAGCGAAATTCGCGTATCTCCTGAAACATGAGTGACGACATATCTCCCCCAAAATAGCCGGAAAAAAGCCGGGAAGCATAGCGAGAAGATTCATGCGCAAACACGCCTCCCTTAACATAACCATAGATAATACTTTGCGAAGCATCGGGCACATCACAGAAGTAAATAACCGGTTCCTTGAAATTAGCCAACGGCCTATATAAAGGCGACTTGGAAGCAATAGTTACGCCATCAAGGTTGATACGGGCTTTTACGAAACCTGCGACTTCCTCCACGGGAAGCGTTCCGCAGTAATAGATATCGCAAGCTACTTTTTGTATGCTGTGGAAGGAATCCAACAGGTCTTTCCCCTTCAGTTTCTTTATATCTTGAAGCGAGAGCTTGTTCAAATAGATTGACTTATCTCCGTTTCTCACTTTCTCAAGCAGGGCATGAGCCAGGTTGTCGGTCGATTTATAGAAAGCTTTCTTCATCACTTTCTCCTCGTCTACCAATTGCTTAAGTTTCTTATTCTCTGGTTTGACATCTTTCATAAAACTGGAAACAAGGGCCATGGTCCCGTTGAAGTTCACGTCGAAACCGCTTATCTTCACTACAAACTGATTGTTGTCTACCTCAAACGACAAGGTACTGCCCAGTGTTTGCAACTGTCCACGAAACTCGTCGAACGAAAGAGAGTCCGTTCCCAGCAACGGAAGATAGGAAGTTAGTTGTACCAGCTCGGGATGCTCTATTTTTCCTGTTCCGAAGGATATATCGAGTGTAAAGATGTCGTTCACCGGATTGACAGAGGCATACAGCTTAACCAAAGGCGTCAGTTGTCTGATCTGCACGTCCTTCTCAAAATCAAGGAAGCGGGGCTTCATCTCTATTACAGGCAGTTGTTCCAACTTACGTGCATAATCAGACGTAGTCTCCATATTCCTGGGCACCACCGGGCGTATTTCGGGCTTGGGTAGATTATCCTTGGGATATTTACCGGTTTTCTTGGTTACGTAGAGGTAGTTTTCCGTGAAATATTTACGGGCTACTGCAACTATATCGTCTTTCGTCAGATTGTCTATATGCTCAATTTCATCCAAATAACTATCCCAAGCTTTGCCTTGCGAAAAGAGGGTGATCATCATCTCGGAACGCGAGCTGATGTCTTCCAGCCGGGAAACGTATTTACGCTTCTGCTCCAGTTTGAGGCTGTTGAATATCTCGTCGTCAAAGTTGCCTTCTTTTATGCGCTCAATTTCATTCCATACCAGCTCATTGGCACTTGAAAGCGATTGGAACACCAGCTTGGGAACGGCTATCACGCCTAACATGCCCGCTTCGTTGAAACTTTCGTTCAGCGTCATGGCAGCCATAAGCTTATGGTTAACCATAAGCTTATCAAAGAAACCGGTTCCATTGGAATTGTTCAGCAAACCAATCACAATATTCAGGGGAACCTGGTCTGGATGATTGGCAGGAACGCCCCTGAAGGCATAACCCGCTATTTTGACCAAGGGTATGGGGAAACGAATCTGATACCTCTCTTCTCCATTCAAAGGAGGAATTTCGGCAATCTCTTTCGTAGGAATTTCGCTGTTACGTATGCGTGAGAAGGCCGATTCAAGGATAGGCAACGCGGTCTCCGTATCAAAATCGCCACTCAGAATAAGTCCCATATTCGAGGCAACGTAATACGTATCAAAGAATTTCCTCATCTCCGACAGCCGGGGATTTTTCAGATGCTCAGTCCCTCCTATTACCGGATAGGCATAGGGATGGGGATGGAAAAAACGTTCCATCAGTTTCTCTATTGCATCCCGCCCAATGGCATCGCGATACATATTCTTCTCCTCGTACACCGTTTCCAGTTCGGTTTGAAACATGCGGAAAACGGGATTTAACAAGCGCTCACTGTTAAGTTCGGCCCATTGCGTGATGTATTGGGGCGAGAAAGAATTGTAGTAAACTGTATAATCGTACGAAGTACCGGCATTCAGACGGGTACCTCCATAGCGCGAAATCAAGCGATTAAACTCATTCGGTATGATATAATCCGCTGCTTGTATACTAAACTCATTTATTTCTTTTAGTATACGCGTACGCACTTTTTCATCCTTGGTTACGGCGAGCTCGTCATAGCGGGCAGCTATGGAATCAAGTAAAACCTTCTCGGCATCATAATCAATCGTGCCGATTTTGTCGGTTCCCTTAAACATAATATGCTCAAAGTAATGGGCAATGCCCGTATTGGGTGTATCTTTTGCACCGGCTTTCACCACAACAGCGCCAAAGACTTTCGGCTGACTATGATCTTCGTTAAGCCAAACAGTCAATCCATTACTTAATCTATACTCTTTAACTTGAAGGGGATCGGGCAATTGAGCCGATAATATATTTGTACTATATGAAATTAATGCCACAGTCAATAAGTGTTTCATTTTACAAAATACGTATTAGGATGCAAAGATATATAATTTCCTACTCTTTTCCTCGCCTTTTATGCCCTTTTTATACTTTCGTCTAACATTTCATTTCTTTTATTCAGAAACTATTTAAATTTTATTGGATTTTTTTATTGAGCATTATGGCAATAAAAGCGAGATGAATCATAGCCGTACTTGCCGAAATTTTGTATTCATAATCTTTGGCTAATCGTCTGAAATTCTCAAGCCGGGAAAAGGTTCTCTCTACATTCTCCGGTAGAGCAAGGACGGATTTGAGGACAATATTAAGGTTGTGTACTACATTCCCCTTCCTTTTACCATGATGGACACTGAAGAAACTGTACAACGCTGCAGTTGTCGGATGAACCGGAAATAACTATTCTCCATCGCAAATACATGCATTTTTTTGGGCAGATACCTTGATAAGTTTTATAAGAAGCCGTTATCTTTTCATCGTTTGACACTTGTCAAACGATGAAAAAGACCCAATATCTGCAAAAAGTTTATATAAGAGATTTTAAAAAAATGCTGACGAAAAAAATATCTATCCACGTTTACCTGTACCTCCAGCGCATAGTAGTAAACTAATTGCCATTTGGGAAAATTCAGAAGTAACATACGCCATTGACAGCCTGTTTTCAAATTGACCGAACATCATAGTCAACAACTGATTCCAACAAGTGGATGATTCATATTTGTTCCCTGAAAGTTTGGGAATAGAAAAAATGTTGTAACTTTACGACTCTAATAATTCTTATATTGTTTCTCGATGAAAAAAACCCTGATCATACTATTTCTTGCTTCTCTGGTGTTTTCGGTTCACTCTCAAGAGAATCGAGAGGGGGGCATGACTACAATCTCTTATCTTTTTACGGTGAAAAGTGGGCTTTCAAGTTCTAAAGTTACCTGTATCTTACAGGATTCGAAGGGATTCTTTTGGATTGGTACAGAGGATGGACTGAGTAAGTTCGACGGATATAACTTTACAGTATATAAGACGCAACAGGCTGATTCCCTTTCGTTGATAAGTAATCATATAACAGCCTTGTATCAAGATTCCAATGAGCGATTGTGGGTAGCCACTATTGCCGGACTTGAGTATTATGATTATGACTACGAGGGTTTTGTCAATGTGTCGCTCAATCAGCTTGGAAGCGCTTATATCCGCTCCATGGTAAATGATAAAGAGGGGCATATCTGGATGGCTTTGCAGAATAAAGGGATTTCCGTTTATGACCCCAAAACAAATACATTTCAGAATTATAATACGTCAAATAGTCAATTGCCAAGCAACACCGTGTTTGACATTCGCCAACTTAAAAACGGCAATATGATGATATGTACCTTGAAGGAAGGCGTTTCCATCTTTGATGTGCACACGCATGCGTTCATGACATATACCGACGTATTCAACTCGCCTTCCACCCGCTCGGTAGTGACTGCCGTAGAAGACTCCAAGGGTAGTATTTTGGTGGGGACGGAAGGGAATGGCGTCTTTGAATTCGACCCCCTTAAACGCGAACTGAAGCGATATCCCCTGCTCGAAGAGTTTTCGAATGAACTCGACGATGCCAATGTAAGCAGCCTTTACATAGGTTTTCACGACTATGTATGGGTCGGCTTGAAGTATAAAGGCGTGTTTGTTGCCGGAAATGAGCAGAGTGGTTTCCGAACCATCCGGAAGATTAATTATAACCCCAACTCACTAAATTACAATTATGTGACAGGTGTTACCCGCGACAATGAAAAGAATCTATGGATTGCTACCGATGGAGGTGGGCTGAATCACTACAATGTACAATCCAGGCAGTTTACACACTATACCAATCGCAAAGACAATCCGCTGAGCATATCCGATAATGCTGTGCTCAGTGTCTTCTGCGATAGCAGGAACCGTATTTGGGCAGGTACGCATATCGGCGGCCTGTGCCTGTTTAACCGGGACAAGGAAACGTTTACGCGTTTCATGGCACCTGAAGGGGCGCCTTCCGGGCTTCAGTCGGACTACATCAAAAGCATTCAAGAAGATAAGCATGGCGCCCTATGGTTGGGAACAAACGGGGGAGGCCTTACCCGCTTAGACCCCGAAAGCGAAACCTTCCGCACCTATAACAGCGAAGACCATAAAGGGCTGATTAATGATTATATCATCGTGCTCTATGCCGACAGCAAGAACCGGTTGTGGATAGGTACCTACTTCGGACTTAGTTGCATGGATATAGATACCGAATCGTTTATTGCCTATAAAGATGATAGTGGACTTAGCAATCTGTCCGTCTTTTCGATAGGCGAATCTCCCGACGGCTCGATATGGGTGGGTACGACTAATGGTCTAAACAAATTTAATCCCGAAACGAACAACTTCTCGCTTGTATATCCCGCTGTTTCGACCAACTCCACGGCTGTGATAAACGGGATAATACCCAACGACAACCAGTTGTGGCTCTCTACAAACAAGGGAATCGTGCGCTACGACACAGACCGGAAAACTGCTAAATTGTTCAATGAAAGCAATAGCGGCATTGACGGAGACGAGTTCCTGCCGGGTTCGTACTACAAAAGCACCGAAGGCGAGATATTCTTTGGTGGCACCAAAGGCTTAACGGCCTTCTACCCCGGGGAAATAGGGGATAGCGTAACCATTCAGAAAGTGTATATCACAGGGCTTAAGATATCAAACGAGCCGGTTTTGATTAATAAACCTTTGAACGGACGGGTGATTCTCACGCGCAATATTGCAGCAACAAAGAAAATCTCGCTGCGCTATAATGAGAAAAACTTCACACTCAACTTCGTGGCAATGGGTTCATACAAACCCTATTCAACCGTCTATGCCTGCAAATTAGAGGGCTTCGACGACCAATGGAGCATTTACGACTATACACAACGCAGCGTAACCTATACCAACCTAAGCCCCGGCTCCTATACATTACAGATAAAGGCCAGCAGCGACCCTGCCGTATGGGGAGATGAAGCAACGACCTTAATTATAGAGGTGGAGCCTGCCATCTGGAATACCTGGTGGGCAAGGGGAATCTATCTTTTGATGGCGTTGGGGATAGTATACCTCGTGGTGCGTATCATTATGAATCGTATCCACGACAAAAACGAGTTGAAGATAGAACGCATGAATGTGAAGCAACAGGAAGAGATTAACCGCATACGTACCAACTTCTTTACCAACATAAGCCATGAGTTCCGTACGCCTCTGACGCTCATCATTGGTCCTCTGAAACGACTGATTGGCGAAGATGAGAAAGAGGAAAGAAAACAAGCCGGTATGCTCATTCTCCGCAATGCCGGAAGACTGCAGCACCTCATTAATCAGATTCTCGACCTGAACAAGATGGAAGAAGGCAAAATGTTCTTGCACGTTCAATCGCTGGAACTCGTTTCGTATGTCTCTCATGTGTTGGAGATGTTTACCGAACTGACCCGGCAAAAGAATATATCCTTAATCTATACCTGGAGCCCCGACGTGATAGAGGTATGGTACGACAAGGATATGCTGGAGAAATGCCTGAACAACCTCCTTTTTAACGCCTTGAAATTTACTTCGGAAAACGGAAAAATAGAGGTGAATGTGAAGCAGACGGATGAGGGAACGGTATTGTTGACCATCCGTGATACGGGAATAGGTATGGATAAGGAAACGCTTGAGCACGTATTCGACCGCTTCTACCAAGGGCCTAATCAATCTTATTCAATAGGCACAGGTATTGGTTTGCATCTTACCCAGTCTATTATACAACTGCATAAAGGCTCCATCTCGGTAGAAAGCGAGGAGGGGAAAGGCTCTACATTCACAATGACGATTCTGCCCGATAACGAACACTTTAAGCCTGAAGAGATAGCGCCTACCGAAGAACCTCCCCGTAACGAGGAAGAGGTGTTTATGGAGGAACTCAAGCAGATGACGGTGAAAGCATCCAAGAACGTGAAGCCGGCCGATGGCGAACAGCCTACACTGCTGCTTATAGAAGACAATAGCGATATGCGTTTATATATCAAGCAGGAAATGGCCGATGATTATCAAATAGAAGAAGCCGCCGACGGAAGTACGGGTCTCCTCAAAGCACAAAAACTAATGCCCGACCTGATACTGCTCGATATTATGATGCCAGGAATGAGTGGGTTGGAACTTTGTCGAACCCTCAAAACAGACCCTGAAACGAGCCATATCCCCATTGTAATCCTTACGGCGCAAGAAGATTTTGAACATCAAATGGAAGGTGTGGAGTCAGGAGCCGACAGCTATATTACCAAGCCCTTTAACACGAAATTCCTAAGGGCAACCATCGACAACCTGATAGAGATTCGCCGACGGATGAAGGATCGTTTCAGCAAGTCTATCCAGATGGATGCGCAGGAAGTAACCCTCACCAGCACAGACGAACGTTTGTTGCAACGAACAATTGACTATATACGGGCAAATATTGAGAATCCTGAGCTGAGTGTAGAGATTATGAGCAGAGATCTGGGCTTGAGTCGCACGCACTTGCATCGCAAACTCAAAGCCTTGACAGGCCAGAGTCCCGTAGAGTTCATTAAGCTGATACGCATGAAGCAAGCCGCCTATCTGCTCGATACCGGCAAGCTAACCGTATCCGAAGTAGGCTATTTGGTAGGCTATAATACCCCATCCTACTTCAGCACTTGCTTCACTGCCCACTTTGGCATGAGCCCCTCCGCCTACATGGAAAGAGACAAATCTACCGAGGGGTAGCTGGGAGGAGGGTTAATGATTGTAGGCTACTTCCATGCCACGAACGTCGGGATTAATTACCCCTTCGTCGTATACCAATTGGCCGTTTACAAAGGTCTTCCATACGCGGTGGGGGAAGGTATGTCCCTCGAAGGGCGACCAACCGCAACGGTAGAGGATGTTGTCTTTAGAGACGGTCCAGGGGGCGTCCGGATCTACCAGAACCAGGTCGGCATAGTAGCCGGGGCGGATATAGCCACGACGATCAATATGGAATAAGTCTGCCGGCATATGCGCCATCTTCTCAACTACCTTTTCATACGTAAAGACACCTTTCCGGGCCAATTCAAGCATGGCAGGCAGGCAGTGTTGCACCAAGGGGCCTCCTGAGGCGGCCTTCAGGCAACTGCCTACCTTTTCCCCGGGGAGGTGGGGGGCATGATCGGTAGCCACTATATCAACCACATTATTATTAATGGCTTGACGAAGGGCTTCTCGGTCGGCAGCCGTTTTAATAGCCGGATTCCATTTGATGCGGTTGCTCATCGTAGCATATTCTTCGTCGCTGAACCATAGGTAATGTACGCATACCTCGGCGGTAATCTTTTTATCGCTAAGCGGCTTTTGTCCATCGAGTAAAGTCAGCTCCTTAGCCGTCGAGAGGTGGAGGATATGGAGGTGGGCTCCTAAACGTGTGGCCATCTCCACGGCCTCGGAAGAGGAGGCATAGCAAGCCTCTTCGCTGCGTATCAGGGGATGGAAGTGAATGTCTAAATCCGTTCCATACAAGCCGGTATAGTATTCGATATTCCTTCGGATAACCTCTTCTTTCTCGGCATGGACTGCTATCAGCATATCGGTCTCGCCGAAGATTCTTTCTAAGCTCTCTTTCTTATCCACCAGCATATTGCCGGTAGAAGAACCCAGAAACAGCTTCAGACCCGGCACACGGCAACAATCAATGCGACGAATTTCATCCATATTGTCGTTGGTACCTCCGAAGAAGAAGGAGTAATTGGCGGCAGATGTTTCGGCTCCCCTTTGCAGTTTCCACTCCAATTGTTCGAGGGTGGTAGTCTGGGGGCGGGTATTGGGCATATCCATAAAGGTCGTGATTCCTCCGGCAACGGCTGCACGGCTCTCGCTCCCGATGTCACCCTTATGTGTAAGGCCCGGCTCGCGGAAGTGTACCTGGTCGTCTATGGCTCCCGGAATCAGCCATTTCCCCTGGGCGTCGATAGCCTCGTCTACTTCACCTGGAGACAGCGTATTTCCCTCTAAAACAGTCGCTATCTTGTCTCCTGCAATCCTCACCGAGCCAAGATACGAACGGCCTTCATTAATGATCCGGGCATTGTAAATGAGTACATTCTTCATCATTCTATCATTTTTTATGCGATATTACGAAAAAAATATCATACTTTCGCATCCGAAATGATAAGAAGATGAAACAGATAAAAAAAATTACCGCTTTATTCCTATTGGCAACCCTCTTGTTTGCCACGATCTCTTGTTCACACAATGCAGAGCAGACCGCTACTCCGGAAAAAAAAGAATCTGTGGTAGAGAAGGTTGTGACTTGGTATATGGACAATATGAACTATGGCACCATTACCTTGTTGATGACGGTGGAGAGTTCGTTTATCCCCTTCCCCTCCGAAGTGGTTGTCCCTCCGGCAGCTTATAAAGCCAGCCAGGAAGGGAGCGATATGAATATCGTGTTGGTTGTATTGTTTGCCACCTTAGGCGCTCTTATAGGAGCTATCATCAACTACTTTTTGGCGATGTGGCTGGGAAGGCCCATTATCTACAAGTTTGCAGAGAGCAGTTTCGGTAGGATGTGTTTACTCAGCAGCGAGAAGGTGAAACATGCCGAAGATTACTTCACACGGCACGGCAAATCATCTACCTTCATCGGTCGTTTGGTGCCTGCTGTACGCCAACTGATCTCCATCCCTGCAGGACTGGCCAAGATGCATTTCCCCACCTTCCTGCTTTTTACCTTTCTGGGAGCCGGAATATGGAATATTGTGCTGGCTGTACTCGGATACATTGCCGAAGGTAATTCCGACATAATCAATGAATACAGTAAGGAGCTTTCCTACGTTTTGCTTGGACTTGGCGTACTTTTCGTCCTCTATCTTATTTATAACGGATTCTTTAAGAAAACCAGTTAAGCAATTTTTTCTATTTTTGCATCACAAAAGATGGATAAGCAATATGGAAACATGCTTATTCAATGGATAGAATTTGAATATTAATATTACTTAAACAACAAAATGAGTTATAATTTATTAAAAGGTAAAAGAGGTATTGTTTTTGGCGCTTTGAATGAAATGTCTATTGCCTGGAAAGTGGCTGAGAAAGCTGTAGAAGAAAGTGCAACCATCACATTATCAAACACGCCTATGTCTTTGCGAATGGGTGAAGTGAATGTTTTGGGTGAGAAACTAAATGCTAAAATCATTGCTGCAGATGCTACAAGTATAGAAGATCTTGAGCAAGTGTTCGTGCAATCGATGGAAATACTGGGAGGTAAAATTGACTTTGTTCTTCATTCTATAGGAATGTCTCCTAATGTAAGGAAAAATATTCCTTATGACGAAATAGACTATGGCAATCTGGATAAAACCCTCGATATATCTGCCATATCATTCCACAAGATGATGCAGACGGCAAAAAAACTGGATGCAATCGCTGAAGGCGGTTCAATTTTAGCCCTTACACACATCGCAGCTCAACGCACATTTGCAGGATACAATGATATGGCAGATGCTAAAGCATTATTAGAATCCATTGCTCGCAGTTTCGGATATGTATATGGAAAAGATAAGGGCGTACGTGTGAATACTATTTCGCAATCGCCTACACTTACTACTGCCGGACAGGGAATTAGCGGGATGACATCATTCATTGACTTTGCCGAAAAAATGTCACCTCTGGGCAATGCCAATGCGGATGAATGTGCCGATTATTGTATCGTTATGTTCTCCGATCTGACACGTAAGGTTACAATGCAGAACCTGTTCCATGATGGAGGTTTTTCCAATATGGGCATGTCGTCATCTATTGCAGAGGAATATATATCCAGGTGATACCTTTTTTGAGTACCTTTGCAGGCGAAATGAATGTAAGGTGAATCGGTATTTTATTTATTTGGGTTATAATGGGAAGGGCTATTGCGGTTGGCAGGTTCAGCCTAATGGGTCTACAGTACAGCAGGTTGTTGAGGATGCACTGGCTACTTTGCTCCGTGAGCCAACGCCAATCGTTGGAGCCGGACGTACGGATGCCGGCGTTCATGCTCGTATGATGGTAGCTCATTTCGATAGGGAGAAGGCGATTGACGATCTGCCTTTTCTGGTGGAGAAACTGAATCGGTTGCTTCCCTGGGATATTGCAATAGATAGGATTATCCCCGTTCGCGAGGATGCGCATGCTCGTTTCGATGCTATTTCACGCACGTATCATTACTACGTAACGACCCGTAAAGATGCTTTTAATTACGAGACAGTCTTTCGTCTGCATTTTCTTCCGAATTTTGAGATGATGAATGAGGCCTGCCAGGTGCTTTATGAGTATATTGATTTCACCAGTTTCAGCAAACTTCATACCGACGTTAAAACGAACAACTGTCGCATCAGCCATGCAGCATGGACGGTTGAGGAGAGCGAGGTATGGAGGTTCAGCATTACGGCCGACCGTTTTCTGCGCAATATGGTGCGCGCCATTGTGGGCACACTGCTGGAAGTGGGTCGGGGCAAACTTACAATTGAAGGTTTTAAAGAGATAATAGAAGCAAAAGACAGGGGCAAAGCCGGAACGTCGGCTCCCGGTCATGCTTTGTTCCTGGCAGATATCAGGTATCCGGAAGATGTATTTAAGGTAAAATAATAAGATTAAGATGTGGGTTGTATTAGCGTTTATGTCGGCTTTCATGTTGGGATTTTACGAGATAAACAAAAAAAAATCGCTGGATGGTAATGCTGTAATTCCTGTATTGTTCCTCAATACGTTGATCAGCAGCCTGATTTTTGTGCCGTTCATTCTGTTATCCTTCTTCACATCGGCCTTAGACGGTACGATGCTGTATGTGCCTCACGTACCCTTGTCGCAGCATATTGCTGTCTTTATCAAGGCGATCATTGTATTGTCGTCGTGGTTGTCGGGTTATTTTGCAGTGAAGAATCTGCCGATAACCATTACCGGGCCTATCAAAGCCACGCAGCCGGTGATGACACTTGTGGGCGCCCTCCTCATCTTTGGTGAACGCCTGAATCTGTATCAGTGGATTGGCGTGCTGCTTTCCATAGCCTCTTTCCTGCTCTTGTCTATGTCGGGTAAGAAAGAAGGGATACGTTTTGGGCACAACAAATGGATTTTCTTCACGGTTTTGTCGGCTATACTTGGCGCACTGAGCGGCCTGTACGACAAGTATCTGATGGGCACAATGGATGTGATGACGGTACAAGTTTGGTTCAACGTCTATCAACTGGCTCTTATGATACCTATCCTGCTACTCCTTTGGTATCCGCTACGAAAGAAAACTACGCCCTTTAAGTGGCGTTGGAGCATCCTCTTGGTCTCTGTTTTTCTGATTGTTGCAGACTGGATATATTTCTACGCCTTGAGTTTTCCCGACTCCATGATATCCATCGTTTCGATGATTCGTCGTAGCAACGTACTGGTAACATTCACCGCCGGCGCCTTCTTCTTCCATGAAAAAAACTTAAAGAGCAAAGCAGTAGACCTCCTTTTAGTTTTAATCGGAATGATTTTCTTATATTTGGGCACGAAATAAAAAAATAGGATGAAACAATATATATTGATTTTTGTGATGTGTCTTGGGGCGCTTGGAGTGCAGGCGCAGGAGATGAAGACGTTGTTTACGAATATGCCGGATTCGTTGATTCCGCAGTTGGAATCGGCTTGGCGGAAGGATTTGATAGACCTGTATAATACAGGGAAGGAAGCGCGGTTGCAGAATACGATGAACGGTGTCGCCAAGTTATTGAAGCTGACAAGTGACTATGTGCTGCTTCAACCAACAGAGCGTACGACTGTGGAACTGAAAAGTCTGCCGCTTGTGAATAACACCTACATTATATGTATGATAACAACCATCGACGGACCGGTAGCCGATAGTCGTGTGGCCTTTTATACGACGGATTGGAAGTCGCTCGAATCGGAGAATTTGCTTACACCCGTAACAGGCAGTTGGTATATAAAAGATGGGGCTGATAAAAATAGCGACGCCTATCAGGATGCCTTGGCTCGTTTGGACATGGATTTGATAAAGTACCAACTAAGTCCCGACAATCAAAACCTAACAGCCACCTATACAACCCCTCAGTATCTAAGCGAAAATGAGAGAAGCAAAGTTCTCCCGTTCTTGAAAGACAACCCCCGGATTTATACCTGGGAGAAGTCTTATTTCAAATGACGCTTTCATTCCAAGTTATTCAAGGGTCGTTATAGGTTTTCCAGGCATTTGCATGTTTACGGTTTCTCGCCTTGGCACGTGCTGCCGGTGAAAAAAGCTGCTCCAAGGCATCTGCTGCGCTGAAAGATATACTTGCACCTCCACCAAGGCCCACATTCTTAGTACCACCGTTAAGGCTTCCCCCTTTATTCAGAGGGTCTGTGGTTAAATTAAATCGAGGAGGTATTTCATAGTTATTCACTCCTTCCAGGCTAAAGCTGCCCAAATCCACTTGCGGAACAATTTTTGGACCGTAATATTTCATGTACATGGAAGGAGTTATGCTGTCTAAATTTATTTTGTGCGTCGCCGTGTCTCTAATATAAGGTTCACCCGTGGGCTTCACGTAGGAAGAAAAATCCTTGGTTATTGGAAGTTGTGTAGGGGCGCTTTTCATCTGGTTCATATAGGGCTGCTTATCTGTATTCAACAAGTTGCCTTCTTTGATAGCTTTCTCTACCTCAGGCTTAAGACGCAGTTCCTGCTTCCCCGATAACACCTTGCTCAGCCACACAGAATCCTCCTTGGTCCATTGCTGGGCATAAAGAGAATGTGTCTGTTGAAAGCAAAAAAGAAGTAATACCAAAAGCCTCTTGTCCATACCTACTTATTAAAACGGGCGGAAAGGTACGGAAGTAAACAATGACAGGTTACAAGTTTTGTATTAAAGAATACGAATCGACTGTTATAAAAAACGAAATTGTTTCTGGTATTCACTGGGCGTGAGGTTGAATTCGTTTTTAAAGCAGGTGGCAAAGTACTTGGAATCGGAGAATCCTAAGGCATAGGCTACTTCGGAGATAGGTATAGCCGGGTCTTTAAGCATACTACAGGCGTGTTTCAGTCGGATATTCCGGATAAACTCTATGGGGGAAAGGTCTGTCATGGTCTTTATCTTCCGGTATAAAGATGATTTGGACATACAGAGACTCTCAGCAAATAAGTTGACGTCGAAATCGGTTTCCGACAGATGCGCTTCGATGGTGCGGATGGCGTTACTAAGGAATTGCTCATCGAGTTTGGGATATGCCAGAGTGGAGATATTTATCTCTGCGGCTTCTTTAAATTCTTTTTGCTTGCTCTTCTTGTTGACTAAGAAGTTGTTTATGCGGGCTTCGAGCAGTTTCATCTCGAAAGGCTTTGAGATATAGCCGTCAGCGCCGGCATTATAGCAGGCTATTCTATCTTCGGTAGAGTTACGGGCTGTAAGCAGGATGATGGGAATGTGGCTTGTTTCCAAGTCTGCTTTTAACAATTGGCATAGTTCCAAGCCGTCCATTTCGGGCATCATTACGTCGCTTATAATGATATCTATATTGTTCTCCTTGATGACCGGGAGGGCTTCGGCTCCATTTTGAGCTGTTAGCACATGGTAGTGTTTGGATAGGATGGACTGGATAACGGTTCGTAAATCCTCGTTATCCTCTACAATAAGGACGGTTGTCGGGTCTGTAGAGATGTGGCTTGTCGCGTCTCTTTCATCCGCTACAGCCATTGTTTCAGATTGTTTAATTTTGGTCAGACCTGTGTCGCCTGTGGGGGCAAGGGGGATGTCTATGGTGAAGAGGGTTCCCTTCCCTATTTCGCTTTCTACGCGGATGCTGCCTTGATGGAGGTTTACCAGGTCTTTTACCAAGGAGAGGCCGATGCCGTTTGATTCGACGCCTCCTTGCATGCGGTTATTGTAGAAACGGGTAAAGATTTGGGACAAGTCTTTTTTTGATATGCCTGTGCCTGTATCGCTGATGCGGATGGATAGATAGGTATCTTGCTTGAGGAGTTCTATTTTTACCTCTCCGCCTGAGGGAGTGTATTTGAAGGCATTAGAGAGGATGTTGAATACAATCTTGTCTATCTTGTCGGCATCGAAGCAGGCAGGTATCTGTGCAGGGACGGCGGTGAAGCTAAAGTGGATATCCTTCTTCTTCATGAGAGGGAGGAAATTAGAATAGCAGGAGTCTTTGATGAAGAGGGCTATATCACCTTCCGAAAGTTGTAGTTGCATATTGCCGCTTTCAATCTTTCGGAAGTCTAATACCTGTTGTAAGAGGCGACGCAGACGGCTGATGTTTGAGCGTATGGTTCCTACCTGATGACTTTTGCCTTTCAAGTCGTCTTCCACATCGTCGATAAGGCAGGAGATGATGGTGAGAGGGGTTAGGAAATCGTGTGATATATTGGTGAAGTAGCGCAGCTTGGTTTGTGTAAGCTCTTCCGATTTATCTTTCTCTATTTGTGCAATTTGAAGGGCGTGTTGGAGTTTGACGCGGTTTCGGATGGTGCGAGAGATGAGGAGGATAGTGAGGACGGCGAGTGTAAAGTAGAAGACGTATGCCCAAGCCGTTTCGTAGAAAGCCGGGCGTTTTATGATGCGGAGCCGAGTTATTTCCTCGCTCCACCGGTTATTCTCATCGGTAGTTCTAATGTAGAAGGTATAGCTCCCCTTTTTCAGTTGATTATAGATAGCGAATTGACGATCGTTTTCCGCATATATCCAGTCGTTGTCAATGCCGCCCATCTTGTATGCATAGCGTATTTTAGAAGGGAAGATGTAATTGAGGGATGAGAAGTCTATCTCAATATTCTTATCTTCAGGCTCAAGGTGGACGATTTGCCCGATAATATCAAACTGGCTGTTATCGTTTGTGTCAAAAACAGAGCGAGTATTGATTTTAATGTCAGATATGATAGCTTTTGTTTGCTTGGTTTCCTTCGAAAGTGCTTCTGAAGGAGTGAAGATGGTGATACCTTTATTGCCTCCGAAGAGTAGTTGGCCGGATGTATCTTTAAAATAAGAATTAGCAAAGAAAGAGGTTACTACCATGCCATCTGTTTCGGTATAGTCACGAGACGAGGCATTCACCGGATTGTATTCAGTGATTCGTTTATTAGTAGAGAACCAAATATGGCCATAGTCATCGGCAACGATGTTAAGAATGCTCTCTCCTGGCATTTGGAGCGAGCGCGACAAGTCCTGGAATGTCTGTTTGATGCAGTCGTACATCATGAGCCTTCCTTCTTTGGTTCCTATCCATACATTGCCGT
>BNTS01000084.1 GCA_025996775.1 Bacteroidia bacterium
GGGGTACAAAAAGAATCCTTTGTCGCTCCCTTGGCGACAAAGGATTCTACTAAATATCAATGGTCTGAAAAAAATGAAATTATTGTAATTGTACTGTTATTTCTTGTCCCTGATAGCTGACTTCTTTATCGGGCCTGGCTTTTGCATCCCAACCTGAGGTCTTACCGGGTTTGATATAGATGATATTAAATGTGCGGTATGTCAACATTCCGGGATACGAGCCAACGCGCTTGCCAAAGGTGAACGTCTTTTTGGCGTCATCGTAGGTGAAAGGTATCTTTGAGAAAGCGCCTTTTTCGTAATTGTAATTCGTGCCTTCGTCTTCATACAAATAGAACGAACCGTTTTTGCCGGCATAGACATAGATATCTATTACTTCAGGCTTTTTCTCGCCTACGTAAGTGATGTCGGGACCGAAAAGAAGAATACCACCTTGAGGTGCATACAACGGCATCTGTCCGTAGGGAGCATCTACCTCTTTCGTTTCGCCTCCTTTATAAACAGCGCCGGTATAGAAGTTATACCAGTCGGTGCCTTTCGGGAAGTAAATAGAGGCTGAAGTTGCTCCGTAGGTATAGACGGGAGCCGCCATCAGAGATGGGCCGAACATGTATTGGGTAGAGATATCTTGTACCTTTACATCCTTTGGGAAATCCATTACCAAGGGGCGCATAATCGTATAATCGTCGAAATAGGTTTTCCCTGCTAAAGAATAGATATACGGCATCAAATGATAGCGCAATTTATTGTAATAATAGATCGTTTTGTAAGCCGGATGGTCTTCGGGAGCAATGTTATTGATTTCCCGGAGGGGGAATTGTCCGTGCGCCCGGTAAAGAGGCGTGAAGGTTCCGAACTGATACCAGCGGGCAAGCAGCTCGCGCCATTCTTTCAAGTCTTCCGTTTCAAGACCGGATACGTCGTATATCCGTTGCGCCCTGCTATAGCGACCTTCCACACAGAATCCTCCAATATCCATTGTCCAGAAAGGAACACCTGAGATAGAGAAATTGAGGCCGGCAGAAATCTGTGCTTTCAATTCTTCCCAGCGCGTGCCGATATCCCCGCTCCAGGAAGCGGTAGAATAGCGTTGAAGTCCTGCAAAACCGGAGCGGGTAAGCAGAAACACGCGGTCATTCGGAGTTTTGCCTCTCTGACCTTCGTAAATGGCTTGTGCATTAACTAAGGCATACGTATTATAATAGCGGGTAGACGAACCTAAAGCCGTTGGCCCCGTCAGCGCCTTTTGATAGGAGAAAGGAGTACAATCCTTGATGTTTGGCTCCGACGCGTCCATCCACCAGGCGTCGATGCCTAACGAATAGAGGCGCTGATCCATTTGCTGCCAAAAGAGTTTACGTGCTCCGGGTGAATAAGCGTCGTAGAAAGAAGCCAGGTGACCCCTGCCTACGAAGTCGAGAATGCTGTCTTTGATAGCTTGGCGATACATCCAGCCTTTATCATCCAAGGCCTTGAAATTATCGGTATTGGCATAGAATTTCGGCCATACGGAGATCATGATCTTGGCATTCAGGGCATGAATCGAATCAATCATCCCCTTGGGATCGTGGAAGCGTGTTGGGTCAAACTCATGGCTTCCCCATTCATCGTCTCTCCAATAATGCCAGTCGAGTACCATATTGTCGACGCCGAAATTGCGTTTCCTTAAGTCTTGCAAGGCGCCGATCATCTGACCTTGTGTCTGATAGCGTTCGCGACTCTGCCAGAATCCCAAAGCCCATGAAGGCATAACCGGCGATTTGCCCGTTACATATCGATAGCCCGAAATAATCTTATCCATGTCCTGACCGTGGATGAAGTAGTAGTCTATATCATCTCCTAATTCAGACCACATCGACAACTTACCTGTTTCTTCTTTCGGACGGGGAGTTAATACCTTGAACCCGATATACGAGCCGCTTCCTTCTTTCCATTCAATGCGAAGGGGAACTTTCTTGCCCACTGTCAGGTCGGCTGTAAACTTCACGCTGTTGGGATTCCAGGACGGACGCCAGCGCTCTTCAACCACCAACTTATTGTCGAGATACACCTTCGTATAGGCTCCGTAGTAGAGTTTGAAATTGAATGTACCTGTTTCCTTAGGCTCAATCTCGCCTTCCCAAATAACCAAGCTATTCTGGAAACGAAATCCGTCGGGGAATCTGTCGAAGGTCTCTCCTTTAAAATCGAAGGTCTTCGGAAGTCTATTATGTGTGAAAAGTGTTTCGTAATCAATCCTCGACTCTTGTCTTTCCACAAACAACTCAGCCCCGGCATTCTTATAATAGCTGGCCGTAAGTCCTCCCGGTTTGCCGTTTTTATCATAGAGATTAAAAACATCCAGGTTGGAATAAGGACGATCGTCACCGAAGCGGGAGATGGAATAATTGTCGAATAACACCCCGTAGTTCTTGTTTGATACAACAAAGGGGATAGATATCTTTGTGTTGTACTGAAACAATTCCTCGTTTTTACGTTTGTAGTTAAACTCGTCGGACTGATGCTGACCTAATCCGTAGAAGGCCTCATCGTCGGGCGAATCGAATTGTTGACGGGTGGAGTAACCCTTGTCACCGTCTACTTCACGAGGGGTGAAACGTTTTCCCTGCTTGCTTTCGCGAAGAACTAAGGCGCCTGCTTTATCATAGAAAGCAATTTCGCCCGTAGCGAGGCTTACAGCAGCCTTCACTTGTCCTGTAGTCAGGAAAACCGAATCCTGAGAAGAGGAAACAGACCACTTGGTTTTTGTAGCAAACGGAGCCACCCTGATTAAACTCTGTTTGTCTTTAATTTTGTTTTCGGGTGAGGCCGTAACCTGGATAATCTCATCGTTTACGACCAATAAGCGAACCGTCCGAGCCTTTCCCGCTTCTTCGGACGGAAGGGTCACAACGATACCGTTACCCAGTTTTTTGTATCCTGTTTGCGCCGATAGCGGCACAATGAGGCATAAGCTACAGAATAGTGTAAAAATAGATTTCATAATGCTTTCTATATTATTAGGGGAAGTGAAAAATGCAGAGATGTTATGATTGATTAATTATAACCCGGATTCTGTGTGAGCTTCGTATTGAGCTGCATTACGTTGGTTGGGATAGGATATACTGTGGTATAGCCTGTTTTGTCATCCACATAATCGCCTACTACTACGTTGTGATGGACGCCGACATATTTGTCTAAAGTGGGTTCGGTATAGGTTCCGAAACGTACTTGATCCTGACGTCTCATCCCTTCGTAAGAAAGCTCTAGCAAACGTTCGTCCAGCAAGTCGTGCAGGGTAACGTTTGTTTTCAAAGTAGCTCCCACGCGGGCACGTACTTTATTCACCTCTTCATCTCCGCTTTGACCTAACCTTACTTTGGCTTCAGCAGACAGCAGAAGGGCGTCGGCATAACGATAGTACACTTTGTCGTTGTTATGATTCTGATCCGACGGAGTGGTATTATCTATTTCGTACTTACCCATGCGGGCGCCGGCCATTTTTACGGTATAGTCTTCTACGCCTGCTTCGAAGTCAACGACAACAGATGTAGGATTATATATCAAAGGCTTGTTGTCGGTAACCGTAATCTGAGTGCCGTTCACTACGATATTGCCGTAGAAGAAAGTCAAATCCATGCGCGGGTCTTGTTCGTCCGTACCATATTTAAAGACCTTCATCTGTTCCAGCGTGGCACAAGCTCCGTTCCAGCCCTGCAATTTGTAAGCCGAAGCGTGAGACGGGTGCATCGTTTGGGTGAGCTGTTGGTCGGTGATCTTATAGGTTGTACCATCGCTTGGCTGCGCCCAGATATTCTCAACAGAAGTATCATTGTTCTTAGCAAAGTTCGTCTTGAAATCAGGCGACAGTGAATACCCTTCTTTCTCTATTTGTTGCTGGCAATAGATAACCGTCTCCCAAGCATTGCGTGTAGCGCCATCGAGGGTAATGTTGATGTTCTTGCCTGCCTCGTTGACAACGGGAGCTACTTTGTCGATACCACCTACCAAAGTACCGTCAGCCCAATTGTCTTTGGTAAAGATAGGAGCGTTGATAGCCATCTTAGCCAGAGCCATGTAACCTACTGCCTTTGTGATGCGTCCGTAGTATGTTCCCGCATTCTGGCTTTTAGCGCTTGCCAAATGAGGGATACATTCTGTCAGCTCGTCTACAATAAATTTATACACTTCGCTGCGTGACGACTGATTCACATCCGCCATTTTCGTTTGAGACGAGGTGACGATAGGAATACGTCCGAAGAAGTCGAGCAAAGAATAATACACAATAGCGCGAATACCCCTTACTTCGTATTGATAATCTTTCAGGAAGTCATCGCCTCCTGCTTGAATAAACTTTTCAAGGTTGTCGATAGATGTATTGCAACGGCCGATTATATTATACAAATCATTCCAAACCGTATTGACTGTGGCCAATCCCGGTCCATAACTATGCAGGAAAATCGTTTGCCATTTACCACCATCCACCCAGTCGGCTTGTCTTCCGGGCAAAATCCATGCATCAGAAACAAACTCCTGCAGGCAATGTACATTTTCTCTGCTTCCATAATAGCGTCCACCAAAAGAAGAATAGATAGATGCAACGGAATTAACGTACACGAGTGTCGAGCTTTTGTAAGCATCCTCTTCCGGGATCGCGCTTTTCGGTGTTTCGTCCAGGAAGCCTGAGCATCCTGATAACAAACAGCCTGCAAACATTAGGGAACTTAATACTATCTTTTTCATAAATATTGTATTACTTGAATGTTAATAATTAGAATTTCACGGCTAATGAAAGTGAATAGGTACGACTTATCGGGTAGACTAATTTGTCGTCTACACCTAAAGTTTGAGATCCCGAGTCTCTATAGTTGTCTGCCCTTTGTGCTATGTTGGCCGAGTTAATCATAGGAGTCAAACCGGAATATCCGGTGAAGGTTGCCAGGTTATTAACGGATAAAGCCAGACGCAAACCCTTGATGTATTTCGTAGCACGAAGTAGATTATTGGAGAAATTGTAACCTAAAGTTATGTACTCAATGTTGACATAATCTCCTTTTTCCAAATAGTAGTCAGAAATCTTGATGTCGTAGATGTTCTTCTCCAAAGCGCCCTTGGCTGCATTGTAGTTGGGGAACGATGCCAGATTGTTGTACGTCAAAGATGTTCCATTGAAAATCTTATGGCCGAAAGCTCCGTTCAACTGAGTCTGGAAGTCAAATTGTTTGTAGCGCAAATTGATAGATGCGCCTGCATACGTTTTAGGTATGGATTGGCCTGCCATGTAACGGTCGCCGGAGCCACTGTCTGACAAATCTACTCTTCCGTCTTCATTCAAGTCTACAATATTATACAGGTTTTTCCCGTCTTTTTCCATCAAACCATCAGCATGAGGTATAAAGAATACACCGAGGGGTTGTCCTTCCGTCAGGTAGGTAACACCGGCATATTGGGTCAAACCAATTGCATTGATACTGGCAATCTGTATATACTTGCTTGTAGTGAACTCGGAACCCTGATACGTGCCACTCAGCGATACCAGCTTGTTCTGTTGGAAAGCTACATTGGCATTCACTGTCAATGAAAAATCTTTACTGCGGACAATATCCCCGCTCAAAGCTAATTCAACACCATTGTTTGACATCTCTCCGATATTGGCCAGCAATCTGTTAAACACGAAGGGAGGTACAGGCACCGTGTAGGTATAAAGCATATCTTTGGTTGTAGAGGAATAATAGTCGCCCGTGAACCTCAAGCGCGAATCAAACATGGCTAAGTCTACGCCAATATCAAATGTATACTTCTTTTCCCAGCGAAGTTCCGCGTTCGAGTTGGAATTTATGGCAAAAGTAGTTGTAGCCTGGCCGTTTACCAATGTCGTTCCATTGGGAGTCATTAAAGACAAAGAGTTGTAGGGGTCGATAGCGTCCTGATTACCGGTAACACCATAACCGGCTCTTATCTTTAGGTTATTAATAGATTTGACATCCTTCAGAAAGCCTTCATTGGAAGCAATCCATGCCACGGAACCAGAAGGGAATACACCCCATTTGTTTCCTGAACCCAGCTTGGAAGAACCATCGCGGCGTACGTTGACTGTTGCCACATATTTGCCGTCATACATATAATTGGCACGAGCCATATACGACAAAAGTGCATATTCTCTCGCGTCAGACATTGCATTTCCATAAGTTAGATTAGCACCTGCCCGCAGGTTGTTGTACAAGAAATAATTGGTTTCAAATCCCGAAACTGTAGTACTGGACTGGAAATAGGTTTGCTTTTGAGCTTCCAACAGCGCCAAGGCATTGAAACTATGTTTACCGAAATCTTTGGAGTAGTTGAGTTGCAGATTACCCAAAAGGTCACCGGTTTCCCTATATTGCAGATAAGCTTGCCCGTGACCATTTGTTGTACCTTGCCATATATCATTCGGTAAATAGCGTTTTTGATTTCTGGACATATACGTGTACGATCCAAATGCCTGCAAATTCAAACCTTTGATAATTTCATACGTTAATCTACCATTTACGTTCAGACGAGAAGAGACCATTTTGTTTGTAATTGTTTGCATACCCAGCGGGTTGTAGATTTCAATGGGCACGGGGTCTTCATCCCATATCCCGGTGACGGGATTGACATGTGTCGGGTAAGAAGGATTGTAGGTAGCTGCCGAATAGAACGTGCGATACGAGTCGTATTGTGGTTTGTCTTCACGACGTGAACCAAACATACCCATGTCGATTTTCAGTTTCTTGTCGAAAGCATACTGGGTACCATCAATCTTCGCCGTATAATTGGTGGTTCCTGAATTTTTCAGCATACCGGGGTTGTTGATTACACCCAGAGAGGCTCTCATGTTGGAAAGTTCAGAGCCGCTGGTGAATGACAGGTTATGTGTCTGTGTCAATGTGGTCCCCCGTTGTGTTTCCTTGAGCCAGTCGGTGTTATTTCCCATATCATTTGGACTCATACCTAATTTTGCTGCACCGGCTCTCCATTCTTCAGCGGATAGCATCTCAAGATTTTTATATACCTGGGTTACACCAAAGAGTCCATTATACTCAATCTGCGAAAAGCCGGACTTTCCTCTTGCGGTAGTCACGACAATAACGCCCGATGCTCCACGACTACCATACTGTGCCGTCTCGGATGCATCTTTCAAGATGGTTAAAGATTCGATATCAGAGGTTGAGAGTGAACGAAGCAGCCCCAAGTCGCCAAAGATACCATCCACAATGACCAAGGGATCGTTACCACCGGAGAGGGACGTGGTACCACGGATACGTATGTTCAGGTCGGTAGTGGGATCACCTCCCAGACCGCTGATGACAACGCCGGCCACTTTACCTTTCAAAGCGTCTAATGGCTGGGCAACAACGCCCGTGTTCATGTCTTCTTTTTTGATTCTTTCAACAACGCCGGAAACAGAACGTTTATTTCCTGTGGCATAACCAATCACCACTACGTCGTCTAATTTCTGAACGTCTTCTTCCAATACAACATTGACAACTCCGCCCGTCACATTCACGTCTTTGGAGATGTATCCGATATAAGATATCGTCAGCGTGGCGCCTCGTACTTCAAGCGAATACTTGCCGTCAAAGTCCGTCACTGTTCCGTTTTGTGTTCCTTTTTCAAGCACAGTGGCTCCGATGATCGGCTCGCCTGTTGTGGCGTCTGTTATTGCTCCTGTTACCCTGTGTGCATTTTGTTGGGTAATGGGGTTTGAGGAATTAATTTCCGGTCCGGCGTATGCCCATAGTTGCGAAGAGGCAAGTATAGCCAGAAGGAATGTATTTCTCATGATATGGCTGAGTTTTCGACACTCAGAGGTGAAAAATTTGATTTTCCTGTTTTTCATGATAAGTAATAATTTAATTAACATAATTCTGTAATAATGTCACATAAGTTTTTAACGATATGATTTTTTTTGCATTTCATCATAGGCAATTCTATTTTTGCGGTTCATAATAATATTTATTTCACATTGGGTTTCTTCATGTTTCAGGCTACAAATTTACTAATATACACAGGAAGGGGAGGGGTAAAATGTCTAATTAGTAAGGGTGTTTTGTCGTAAACCCTTCAATCAATCTCTTTTCTTAGTTATCTTTCATGCAATTTCCACTTGTGGATGTCTTTCATATAATACTTGCCCCACGCGATTGATATGATCAACTAAATCAGGATTTGAAATCTGGTGGAAGATAGAAATGTCCATTTTGTAAGGTAGAAGTAAGTCGTCCAAGTCATTCTCTATTTTATATTGGATGGTCAGATTCAATAGATTGCCTTTTAAGGTCAAATCAATATCGGAAGCAGGTTTAAAATTGCCTTTGGCTCGAGAGCCATAAAGAATAGCCTGCTCCACTTCACTGTATGAAGCAAGAACCTCCCTTATTTGTTCTATATCCGTTTCTTTTAATCCGTAGTGCATGGGGCTATATGCTTGTTCTTTTATCTTCCATCGTATTCCTGAAATCAAGAAACGCCGGATAGTATTGTAATAATATTTTATGATAGATTTCATTGACAATTACATCATTATAGGTATGTGATGTTTGATTTCTGCTTTTAATCATATCCATCCAAATCTCTCCATTCGAAATCAATTTGAGTTGATACGCTTCCCTTGTTGCATCGCGCGAACCGCCTACAGTAGAGTTACCTTGATATTCAGCATAGTCTTTCATTACATTCCAAGCCAATTCGTGCGTGTACTTGAAACGTTGTACTAATCCTTCTTTGACGATCTCATTCAAAATCAGATTAGTTTCTTTTGTTCCGACCGACACCTCATCATCAAGGATATGCGTATTAATCAGCTCAATTGCTTCCGTTAGCTTTGTCAACGCTTTTTGGTAATTAGAAAAGCGCTGCTGCCATCTAATATCTTCTATCATGCTTACTTCTATTTCAACATCTGCAAATGTAGTAAAATATATTTGTAGATATTTTAGCATAAGAGGAAGATGTAAGAGGAAAGAACACTTCGATAAACGAATTATCAAAGTGCAAACTAAGGGTTACTGAGGATTTAAAATAATTTTGTTATTTTTGAAGTCTGAAATAAAACGAAACATTATGGACAACAACGAAACATACAATGAAGCGGTAGAAAAGCTTCGCAAGATAGTGGCAGATATTGAGAATGGTGAGTTAGACGTAGATATCCTTTCGGAAAAGGTAAAGGAGGCCACACGCTTAATCAAGCTTTGCAAGGAAAAACTCTTTAAAGTGGACGAGGAGGTAAAGAAGGTACTCGAAGAATTAGAGTGATGAGTAAGCAATATGTACTGATAGTGGCCGGGGGTAAGGGACTCAGGATGGGTAACGAGCTGCCGAAGCAGTTTATCCCTCTCGAAGGACGTCCTATCCTGATGCATACGCTGGAGCGTTTCAACCAATGGGATGCCTCGGCTGATTTGTTGCTGGTATTGCCCTGTGAACATCGGTCTTACTGGGAGATGCTTTGCCGTGAGCTTAACTGTATTATCCCCCATAGGATAGCCGATGGCGGAGAGACTCGTTTCCAATCGGTGCAGAACGGGCTGGCTTTAGTGGACGAGCCTGGATTGGTAGCCGTACACGATGGCGTACGTCCTTTCGTATCGGCTGAGGTCATTACTGCCTGCTTTGAAGAAGCGGAGCAGAATGGGGCAGCTATCCCCGTTGTCCCGATGATAGACTCCATTCGTGAGCAGTATGCCGAGGGAAAGAGTCGGCCGGTGGATCGCCGTCGTTACTTAGCCGTGCAAACGCCTCAGGTGTTCCGAAGCAGTCTTGTTAAGGAAGCCTATCGTCAACCGTATACCCCTGCATTTACCGATGATGCCTCGGTAGTCGAAGCCTTGGGAGTGGAAATACATACCGTAGCCGGAAACCGTGAGAATATTAAGATAACCGACCCGCTCGACCTGCTTATGGCCGAAGCTCTGCTCCGCAAAACCTTATAACTACTATGCTCGAACTCGATAAGCGCTCCATCATGTACCTCCCCGGCGTAGGGCCGAAAAAGGCAGAAATACTTCAGAGGGAAGCAGAGATTGCCTCTTTTGAGGACTTGCTGTATTACTTCCCCTACAAATACATCGACCGCAGTCGCTTCTATACCGTGGCCGAGATAACGGACAATATGCCTCACATCCAGCTCAAAGGCCGCATCCTCTCCTACGATACGTTGGGCGAAGGTCGCACACGGCGCTTGGTTGCAAGGTTTTCTGACGGGACGGGAGTGATTGAGCTGGTTTGGTTTAAGGGCATTGCTTTTGTGAAGGAGAAGTATCATGTGGGGAAGGAGTACATCGTTTTCGGCAAGCCGGTGGAGTTTGGACATACCTTCAACATTCCTCATCCCGATATTGACCCGATTGAACAGGCAGCGCAGGTAGCCAACGGGCTGACGCCTTTTTATAATACATCGGAGCGAATGAAGAAGGCATTCCTCAATTCACGCGCTATCCAGAACCTGCAATTCACCTTATTAAATATGATTGAGTGGGACGTTATCGAAACGCTCTCACCCGATGTGTTGGATCAGATCAAGATGACGTCTCTCTCGGAAGCGATGCGAAACATCCACTTCCCCGAATCCATGGAAAAACTGAAGGCTGCCCGCCTCAGGCTGAAGTTCGACGAGCTTTTCTTTATCCAACTTCATATCCTGCAAACGGCTACTTTCCGTAAGCAAAAGCTCAAAGGTTTGGTATGCACTACCGTTGGTGAACGCTTCAATACCTTCTATAAGGATTATCTTCCTTTTGATCTGACAGATGCACAGAAGCGGGTGATGCGTGAGATACGCGTTGATATGGGAAGCGGTCGGCAAATGAACCGTCTGTTGCAAGGGGATGTGGGCAGCGGCAAAACGCTGGTAGCTCTCCTTTCCATGCTGCTGGCTCTCGATAATAACTACCAAGCCTGTATGATGGCGCCCACTGAAATACTGGCTAACCAGCACTATGTAACGGTGATGAACTTCCTGGGCGATATGGATATCAAGATAGCCCTCCTCACCGGCTCTACCAAAAAGAAGGACCGCAACAAGATACTCCCCGCCATTGCCTCCGGTGAAATAGACATCGTTATCGGTACCCATGCGCTGATAGAGGAAACGGTTGTTTTCTCTACTCTCGGCTTGGCCATTATCGATGAGCAACACCGCTTCGGTGTAGAGCAACGGGCAAGGCTCTGGCAAAAGAACGAACAGGTTCCCCATGTATTAGTGATGACTGCGACCCCGATTCCCCGTACCTTGGCGATGACGTTATATGGCGATTTGGATGTATCTGTTATAGACCAACTTCCACCGGGACGTAAGCCTATTCTCACCCTCCATCGCTATGACAACCGCAAAGCGGAACTCTATGATTTCCTCCGCAAGGAGATACGTCTCGGCCGCCAGGTCTATGTGGTTTATCCCCTTATCGAAGAGAGCGAGAAGCTCGATTATAAAGCTTTGGAAGAAGGCTTCAAGGTTTTCACGGAAGTCTTTTCGGAATACAAGGTTTGCATGGTACATGGCCGTATGAAGCCCGCTGAAAAAGATGTCGAGATGCAGAAATTCATCTCCGGAGAAGCAAATATTTTGTTAGCCACAACGGTGATAGAAGTAGGCGTCAATGTGCCCAACGCCTCCGTGATGGTGATTGAAAGCGCCGAGCGCTTCGGTCTCTCGCAGTTGCATCAATTGCGTGGCAGGGTAGGGCGGGGCAGCGAACAATCCTACTGCGTACTCGTCTCCTCCTTTAAGCTAAGCAACGATACCCGCAAACGATTAGAGATAATGGTGCAAACCAGCAACGGCTTCGAGATAGCCGAAGCCGACCTTCGCCTACGTGGTCATGGCGACCTGGAAGGCACCCGTCAAAGCGGCGTAGGCATCGACCTAAAGATAGCCGACCTCGGCAGCGACGGCCAAATCCTCCAATACGCCCGCGACTTGGCCAACGATATCCTTTCCTCCGACAACGACCTCAGCTCCCCCGAACACCAAATCCTTGCCGCCCGCCTAAAAACCCTCTTCGCCCACAAAATAGGCTGGGGCCTTATCAGCTAACCAAAAACAAACTTACCAAAGAGTAACTTACTAAAAGGTAACTTACCATTTGGTAAGTTGAGAAAATAACTACCTTTGTAAAAACATATTTTAAAAATGAATAAATAGCATAGTAATAATATTTGATTAACTTTGCTTCTCTTAATTCATAATCGATATAAAATGGAAACTACATCTTCGAGAAGAAAATTTTTGGCTACAGCCGTGACGGGAACAATGGCGACTATCGTCGCTCCGTCGGTATTGAGAAGTGAAACTCCGGCTATTACCCAGCCAACAGTTATACCGGCATCTGCTTTTGGTGCAAATGACCGTATCCGTGTGGCTGTATTAGGCGTGAATGGCAGGGGACAGAACCACATAGAAGAAGTTATGAAACAAGAGAATGCTACGGTAGCTGCGATTTGTGATCCTGATTTACCTCTTCTACAGAAACGTGCAAAGGAGTTTGAGGACAAATACAAGCAAAAAGTTGCGATTGAACAAGACTTCCACAAGATATTCGACAACAAAGACATTGACGCCATTACCTTGGCCACTCCGAATCATTGGCATGCTTTGCTGACCATTTGGGCGTGTCAGGCAAGAAAAGACGTGTACGTAGAAAAACCGGCAACGCATAATATACACGAAGGTGGGAAACTGATTGAAGCTGCTTATAAATACAACCGGATTGTACAGCACGGCGTACAGTTGCGTAGCTCGACAGCTATCCGCGAAGGTGTCAAGCTGCTGAATGATGGCATTATCGGAAAGGTGTATATGGCTCGCGGATTGGTGTATCGCTGGCGACCGGATATCGGCAATCAAGGCATATCCAAGATTCCCGAAGGACTGAATTACGACCTCTGGTGCGGCCCTGCTCCCATGGTTCCATTCACACGTAATCTGGTGCATTACAACTGGCATTGGCATTGGAACTACGGCAATGGTGATGTAGGCAATCAAGGAATTCACGAAACCGACCTCTGCATGTGGGGACTCAATGTGGGATTGCCTGAACGTATCACTTCTATGGGCGGGAAATTCCTCTGGGACGATTGCAAGGAAGTGCCTGAAATCCTAACCTCTATTTATCATTATCCGAAGGAAAAGAAAATCATCCAGTTTGAAGTACGTAACTGGTGTACAAATCTGGAAGATGGCGCCGGAGTAGGTAATATCTTCTATGGCGACAAGGGCTATATGGTAATAAAGAACTACGACACATACGAAACATATCTGGGTGAGAAACGGGAGAAAGGCCCGTCTAATAAAACGCCGGGTGAATTGACCTTGCATTTCAAAAACTGGTTGGATGCTATCCGTGCCCGTGATATGAGCCTTCAGCATGGCCCCGTTGAATCAGGCCACCTTTCATCTGCCTTGGCCCATCTTGGCAATATCTCCTATCGCTTGGGAAGACAGTTGAATTTTGACCCGGTAGCCGAACGTTTTATTGGCGACGAAGACGCCAATAATATGCTGACCCGTGATTATCGTTCTCCTTATGTATTACCCGATAAAATATAATCACATGAAACTCAAAATAATGACGCTATGCTTGGGTATAGTATGTATAGCCGGTTGTAAACAGACCGACGAGGGGATTACAATTGTCTCCAACGAAGGGCTAAAGAAAGTGGACGTACTTTATGATGGGAAATTGTTCACCTCGTATATTTATCCCGACGACCTGGAAAAACCGGTCTTATACCCCATTTACACGGCAAACGGAACGCTGATTACGCGAGGTTTTCCCCGTGCCCCCCGTCCGAATGAGCGGATAGACCATCCGCACCATGTGGGTTTGTGGTTTAATTTCGGCGATGTAAATGGGTTGGATTTCTGGAACAATTCGTATGCAATCCCTGCGGAACAGAAGCCGAATTTCGGCTCTATCCGTCACCGCAGCATAGCCTCCATACATGACGGAAAGGAGGAAGGAAGCCTGACAACCCTTTCCGATTGGCTTGATTCAAACGGCAAGAAGCTGCTCAATGATGAAACAAAGTATGTGTTTACCGGCAAAGGAGACCTGCGCATTATCGAACACATCACTACCCTGACGGCACAGCAAGACACTGTAGTCTTCACCGACAATAAAGAAGGCCTGATAGGAATCAGGGTAGACCGTGCATTTGAGGAACCCTCCACACAACCCGAGTTGTTTCTGGATTCCAACGGCAACCGAACCGATGTCCCGGCCATGAACAACGAGGGCGTTAACGGCGTTTATCGCAATAGCGAAGGTATTGAAAAAGGCGCTGTATGGGGTAAACCCACCCAATGGGTGAGCCTGTCCGCCGAGAAGGAAGGCGAGGCTATCACAATAGCTATCCTCGATCACAAAAACAATCCCGGCTACCCCGCCCATTCCCATGCCCGAGGCTATGGCCTTTTCGCCACCAACAACCTGGGCAGCCAAGTCTTCGAGCCTAATGCTGCAAAGTTCGTCCTCACATTATCCCCCGGCAAATCAGTCACCTTCAAGCACCTGATAGTAGTCAAAACCAACGGCTACCTAACAGACGAAGCCCTGAACAAACTCTCCCAAGAGTTCTTCACCCGATAAAACGACGTATGTAGAAACGTGGCACGCCCGTCACGTCTCTACAACCTGTTTACACAAAATGGCTGCTTCGCCAAGGATTTGAAACCATAGAGAAACTACCTTATGGATTCAGCCTGCTGGTAAAGAAACTAAATCCAAAGCCTCCCGCCCCAAAGTTCAAAGCCTCCGTCCAAAGTGGTTAATGCCCCGAAAAAACAGTAAAAAACAGGTTAAGACATAAAAAAAATGTACCTTTGTACAATTACTTTGTTAAAGTATTTATAATGGAACTAAGAACAGATTTATATTTAGGAGATTGCAGGAGAGAGTTAAAGAAAATCCCTGACAACTCAGTTGACTTGATAGTCACTTCGCCGCCTTATGCCGACCAGCGACAATCAACTTATGGTGGTGTGAGTGTTGCTGGATATGTAAAATGGTTTTTACCCATATCGAAGGAACTACTTCGCGTTCTTAAGCCCACCGGGACTTTTATTTTGAATATAAAAGAGAAAGTAGTTGACGGAGAAAGAAGTACTTATGTAATGGAACTTATACTTGAAATGAGAAAACAAGGATGGTTTTGGACAGAAGAATTTATTTGGCATAAAAAGAATTGTTTCCCTGGCAAATGGTCAAACCGGTTTCGTGATGCCTGGGAAAGGCTTTTACAGTTCAACAAGAGTAAGAAATTCAATATGTACCAAGATGCCGTGAAAGTTCCGATTGGTGATTGGGCAAAAAGTAGGCTGAAAAATCTAAGTGACACGGACAAAATCCGAGACAATGCAAAGAATGGAAGCGGTTTTGGTAAAAATGTTTCTAATTGGATTGGGAGAGAAACTGTATATCCAACAAACGTAGTGCATTTATCAACAGAATGTAACAATAAAAATCATAGCGCAGCTTTTCCGAAAGAACTCCCTGAATGGTTTATTAGGTTGTTTACACAAGAAAATGACACTGTCTTAGACCCATTTATGGGTTCAGGCACTACTATAGATGTTGCTAATAAAATGAAAAGAAATGCAATTGGAATTGAAATCATTCAGGAATACTATGATTCAGTTTGCCAACAATTCGCACCTGTCGAATATTATTTAATGGAATCCGAAGTAAAATATGAATCAGTTGAATCTACAGGATGTTGCACAGTACGTTGAATTAAACATTTCTACATTCCACGAAAAGCGAATAAAAAGTTTAGACAGTTTGAAATTGTCGAAGGTACTTAAACGGAAAAATCCTTACTTGTTCAAGGCTAAATATACACTAACATCCGAACAAATTGTAAGGGGGATTGTTGACGCATTTATTTCTTCAAACGAAGAAACAATTTTTGGAGATTGGCTGGAAGGCTTAGCTATTTTCATCAATCAGAAAGTGTATAATGGATGGAAATCAGGTATTAAAAATATAGACCTTGAATTTGATAAAGACGATAAAAGGTATATTGTAACGATAAAGTCAGGCCCGAGTTGGGGCAATAGCAGCCAAATATCAAAAATGCAAACTGATTTTAAAACTGCTAAGAAAACCCTAAGAACTGGAAATTCGCAATTAAATATTGTTGCAGTAAATGGTTGTTGTTACGGGCGAGATAATAAACCAGACAAGGGCGATTATTATAAATTTTGTGGACAAGAATTTTGGTCTTTCATATCAGGATATGAAAATCTGTATATTGATATTATTGGGCCTTTAGGAAACAAAGCAAGAGAACGAAACGATGAATTTCAGAAATCATATACTCAAATGATTAATAAATTCACCAAACAATTCTCAATTGATTATTGCAATGATAACGGAGAAATTGATTGGGAAAAATTGGTTCGATTCAATTCCGGGAAAACGGAATAAAATAAGTTCCTATGTTTGAAATCGGAAACTCCAGTTGAATAGCAAAAAAAGCTATATCATTTTAGTTAACTTTGTATTTGCGAGAATAACAGAGTATTAACATTAATAATATAGCTTATGAGACGAGT
>BNTS01000085.1 GCA_025996775.1 Bacteroidia bacterium
TAAGTAAAATACTTCACTTTATGTATCTTTGCCTATTGAAGTAATACTTACAAATTTTAGAAAAAGAAAAATGAAGAAACTGAGTATGGCTGCCTTGGCATTGTGTTTATTGATGGCTTGCGGCGAAAAGAAAGAAGAAGCTACGCTTTCAGGGCTTAAAGCCCCTGATTTTGTGACTGAAGTGGAAGGCAAAGCAACAGCTTTGTATGTATTGAAAAATGCAAAAGGGGCGGAAGCCTGTATTACCAATTATGGAGGGAGATTAGTTTCCCTGATAGTGCCTGACAAGAGCGGGAAACTGACGGATGTAGTACTGGGGTATGATAAGATTGCAGACTATCTGGCGTCCGATGGTAACTTCGGCGCATTGATTGGACGTTATGGCAATCGCATTGCCAAGGCTACTTTTACCTTGGACGACGTAGCATATCAGCTTCCGGTAAACAACAACGGGCATTGCCTGCACGGGGGACCAAAAGGCTATCACACACGTATTTGGGACGCCAAGTCGGTAAACGGACAAACCTTGGAACTGAACTATCTGTCGGTTGACGGCGAAGCGGGTTTCCCCGGCAACCTGAACATCAAGGTGACCTACACCCTGACGGATGATAACGCCATTGATATCTGCTACGAAGCTACTACCGACAAGGCTACCGTTGTGAATCTTACCAACCACAGCTATTTCAACCTGTCCGGCATTCCGGGTTCGCAGATATCAGACCATCTGATTCAAATCAATGCCGACGCCTACAACTCGGTAGATGAAACACTCATCCCGTTAGGGACATTGGATCCGGTAGAGGGAACTCCATTTGACTTGCGTTCGCCTATCGCCGTCGGTGTTCATAATGATGATGATGACAATGTACAGTTAAAAAGGGGTAAGGGATATGATCATAACTGGATACTCAATGCCGGTGGAGACATCACTGTTTTGGCTGCCAAAGTGGTATCGGTTACAAGTGGTATTATCATGGATGTTTACACCAACGAACCGGGTATTCAATTCTATAGCGGTAACGCAATGAGTGGAAAAGACGTAGGTAAGTTCGGGGTGACCTATCCTTTCAGAGGCGCTCTCTGCTTAGAAACCCAGCATTATCCCGACAGCCCGAATCAACCCAACTTCCCCAGCACGGTTCTCCGTCCGGGCGATACCTACCACAGTCGCTGTATCTATAAGTTCTCGGCTCAATAAAATCCGGATCAATACAGATTGTAGTTGGTTCTTAAAACTTTGAACTCTGTGCGCCGGTTTATTTGGTCGGCTATGTCTTGCTGCTCAGGTGTGAAAGCCTGAACGAAGTCTTCGGTTAATACGTCGTCTTCGTTCAGGAAATCATATTGGGCAGCTATTTTCTTGTCTATTGTTTTCGGAACGTTTTTTCCGTACCCTTTTGCTTCCAGCCTGTCCCTGTCGATGCCTCCGGTTATCAGATAGTCTACCACCGATTGTGCACGGCGTTGCGCCAATGCTTCGTTATAGGCTGCAGTGCCCTTGCGGTCGGTATGAGCGCCCATTTCAACCGTTACATTCGGATTATCATTGAGCATCTTGATGAGTTCGTCGAGCGCCTCCTTCGATTCGGGGCGCAGCGTGGCTTTATCGAAGTCGTAGAAGATATTTTCTACGACTACCGGACGATAAATGGGCGACAGGAAAAAGTCTACCAGATAGGTTTCATTCTTCTCTTCGGGATTGGTTTGCAGTTCAAAGTTCTGATTCAGGTAGCCTCGAGCGCTGGCCATCATAACGTAGCTCACGTCTCGCTGCAGTTCTACCCGGTAAGTACCGTCTTTCTTAACCAACACCTTTTCATTCAGGCCATCGCGTCCTACTATACGTATGGTGGCATCCTCTACAACCTCGTCGTCCACATCGCTTACTATACCTTCTATAAAGACAGTAAACGTAGGTAGTTCAAAGGAAAAGAGATGGTCGCTGCCACGTAAATCATTGCGGTTAGAGCTGAAAAAACCTTTTTCCTTACTACCGGCAAAAGTGATACCAAAGTCATCGGCAAAAGAATTGATGGGGGCCTGCATATTTTCCACAGTCCAGTTGCCAAGACTATCGAGCGTTGCCTTAAAGATATCGAGGCCCCCCATTCCTGGATGGCCGTTGGAGGCAAAGTAAAGCGTAACAGAGTCGCGAACGTAAGGAAACATTTCATCGCCCGGTGTATTGATTTGCGGCCCCAAATTCTCCATCGGCCCGAAGTCGTTTCCTATCCGGCGTGACCGGAAGATATCTTTCCCGCCGTATCCGCCTACTACATCCGATACAAAATAAAGGTAGTTACCATCGGGCGACACTGCAGGATGTCCCAAGGATGTTATGGAATCTTTTACAATCGTAGTGCGCGATCCTTTTCCCCATTTGGCACTGCTTCGGGTAGAAAAGTAGATTTCAGAGGGACGGGGGCCTTCGGGGTCTTCTGCACAATAGGTGTAATACATGGTATTGCCATCGGCAGTGAAGGAAGGCGTACCTTCGTCAAACGAGGTATTCACTTCGTCTTCTATCTCTTGGGGTGCCAGCCAATTACCGTTCTCGTCCTGCTTTACTAAATAAATGTCGTTGTTGTAAAGTCCGGTAATGTTACTCGGTTTGATTTCTATGCGTTTAATGCCCTCAGGGCTTCCACTCGTTCCAGAGCTTCCGCTACTTCCGGAACTTCTGCTGCTTGCAATTGTTTCACCGCTTATAGCACTTTCGGGGCTTTCGAGGTTTTCTTTTTTAGCTTTACCTTTATTGCTTTTTTTGCGCGAGGAAGCAAAATAGAGTTGGTCGTATTTCTCGCCGTAAAGCATGGGGGTGAACTCTGAATAACGGGTATTGAATTTGTCCATCCGCTTCACTTCGTAGCGGATAGGATTTTGCCTCCATTTCGGAGCCTCTTCAGAACCTTTGATGCCGTTCAAGGCCAAAACGTTGCCGGGGCTTAGTTCAAGGAACGACTGATAGTGTTTGATAGCTTCAGGATAAGCTCCGCGTTTCTGGCTCATTTGGCCCAACCAGAAATGAACAGTGCTGTCGGGGTATTGGTATCTTAAGGCGTTAGCATACGAACTGTAGGATCGGCTGACGTTATTAAACATCCGGTTACATTCGGCCATCCTAAAAGCAACATATCCCCGCAAGAACTTGTCTTTCGGGGATGTCTTTGCGTATACTTTCCGATAGATGGCTGCTGCTTCGTAGTATTCACCAATCTGCTGTTTCTCTTCAGCCGTACTCAGCTTTGCCGTTTTACACGAAAATAACAAAGTGGCTGCTAAAAAGAAAAGGATGTATTTATAGGTTTTCATTCCTGCACATTATATAATGTAGATATAACGTACAGGAATGGTTCTTATTGCATTTTATCGCCTACGATTATCGTGGTACGAGTCACGGTTTCCATCGCGATTGCCGCCGCGGTAGCCTCCACGGTCGCCGCGGTCGCCGCCACGATCACTCCGTTCGCCACGGTCAGGACGTTCGGCACGGGGAGGACGTTCTTCGTAGCCTTCGGGTTTGGGGAAGAGCACCCTGCGAGAAAGTTTGAACTTTCCTGTCTTGGGGTCTACCTCTACCAACTTCACCTGGATGATGTCGCCTTCTTTAAGACCGGCTTGCTCCACCGCTTCCAAACGTTTCCAATCTATTTCTGAGATGTGGAGCAGTCCATCTTTGCCGGGCATAAATTCCACAAAAGCGCCGTAAGGCATAATGGACGATATCTTTCCTTCGTATACTTCGCCTACTTCAGGAACAGCCACGATAGCTCTGATAGAACGGAGAGCTGCGTCGATAGTAGCTTTGTTTGTCCCGGCCACTTCCACACGACCTACGCCATCAATTTCTTCAATTGAAATGATAGCGCCTGTCTTTTCCTGAATACCTTGAATAATCTTTCCGCCCGGGCCAATGATGGCGCCGATGTATTCCTTACCAATTGTCAGTGTTTCGATACGAGGAGCGTGAGGCTTCAAATCGGCACGCGGTTCAGGTAAGGTCTCTACTATCTTGCCGAGGATGTGCATACGTCCTTCTTTAGCTTGTGCTAAGGCTTTCTCAAGTATTTCGTAGGAAAGTCCATCTACTTTGATGTCCATTTGAGTAGCGGTGATACCGTCGCGGGTACCCGTTACCTTAAAGTCCATATCGCCCAGGTGGTCTTCGTCTCCCAGAATATCTGAAAGAACGGCGAAGTTCTGTCCTTTGTTTTCAGAGATAAGTCCCATAGCGATTCCCGATACGGGTTTCTTTACCTGTACGCCGGCATCCATCAGAGCCAGTGTACCGGCACAAACGGTTGCCATTGACGAAGAGCCGTTTGACTCCAGAATATCAGAGATTACGCGTATTACGTAAGGATAATCATCGGGTATCATGCGTTTCAAGGCACGATGAGCCAAGTTACCATGCCCTATCTCGCGACGTCCTACGCCACGGGATGCTTTGGCTTCACCGGTTGAGAAGGGGGGGAAATTATAGTGAAGCAGGAAACGCTCTTTTCCGTGTACCAGTACGTCGTCGACAATCTTCTCGTCAGACTTGGTTCCCAGCGTAACGGTGGTAAGCGATTGTGTTTCGCCACGGGTAAATACGGCTGACCCGTGAGGCCCCGGTACAAAATCCACTTCGGCCCAGATAGGGCGTATCTCGGTTGTTTTTCTCCCGTCCAAGCGTTTACCTTCATCTAAGATGGCGCGACGCATGGCTTCTTTCTCCACGTCGTGATAATAACGGCCAATCATCTCGCCTTTTTCGGCAAGTTCTTCTTCGGTAAAGCTTGCTTTATATTCTTCCAGTATCTTTTCAAATGCGTCTGAGCGTTCGTGCTTAGCTGAGCCTGAAACGGCAATGGCATACACCTTGTCGTAGGTTTTCTCGCGAACGCCTTTGCGCAGTTCTTCGTCGTTTACTTCGTGGTTGTAGGTACGTTTCTCTAATTTGCCGGCGGCTGCGGAAAGTTCGAGCTGTACCTGGCATTGAATCTTGATAGCTTCGTGGGCCACTTTGATGGCATCCAGCATTTCTGATTCCTGCACTTCACTCATCTCTCCTTCCACCATCATGATGTTGTCCATCGTAGCGCCAACCATGATGTCAATGTCTGCCTTTTCAAGCTCGGCAAAAGTTGGGTTGATGATATATTTCCCGTCCAGACGAGCTACACGCACTTCTGAAATAGGCCCGTTGAAAGGAATGTCGGAAACGGCTAAAGCGGCCGAAGCAGCCAACCCTGCCAGTGCGTCGGGCATATCCTCGCCATCGGCAGAGAACAATATAATGTTTACATATACTTCAGCATGATAATTGTCGGGGAAAAGCGGACGGAGAACCCGATCCACCAAACGTGACGTCAAGATTTCATAGTCTGAGGCCTTACCTTCTCTTCTTGTAAAACCGCCGGGGAAGCGGCCATAAGCGGAGAACTTCTCCTTGTATTCTACCTGAAGCGGCATGAAATCCACTCCGGGTCCTGCATCTTTTGCTGCAACAACAGTAGCAAGCAGCATGGTATTGCCCATTCGTACGGTAACAGCACCATCGGCTTGTTTAGCCAATTTGCCGGTTTCTATGGTGATAACGCGTCCATCACCCAGTTCAATCGTTTTGTTAATCGGATTAACCATAATTCTTTCTTCTTCTTAATTTTTCATCTTCTAATAAATCATGCAAAGATAAGGAAAATTCTTTTACAACCGCCTAAAAAAACGAATTTGATAGAAAGAGAAAGTCGATGGAGTAACACTATGGAAACGAGCTAACTGCTTTGATCTGTCGTGTTTTTCTATTGTTTCAGATAACTCATCATGTCGACAAAAATAACACACTATTTGATAATCTATATAAATAAAAACAGAGAGCGACAAACACAGTGTTTGCCGCTCTCTGTTTATCGTTGTTATGAAACTTCTTATTCGGCTGCTACGGCTTCGGGGATAGCTTCAGCTTCTGCGGGAGCTGCGGCCTTGGGAGCTGCGGCTGCAGTGGCAGTAGCTGTAGTTGATTTCTTACGCGAACGACGTGTCTTAGCGCCTTTCTTGGTAGCATCTTTAGCCATGTTGTCGTTGTAATCAACTAATTCAATAAAGCACATAGCGGCGTTGTCACCTAAACGATTACCTGTTTTGATTATACGGGTATAACCGCCTGGACGCTCGCCTACCTTCTGCGAAATGTCGCCGAAAAGTTCTGTTACGGCATACTTGTCCTGTAACTCACTAAACACTACACGCCGAGAATGGGTTGTGTCTTCTTTCGACTTGGTGATAAGAGGTTCTACATATTTACGTAGTGCTTTGGCTTTCGCCGTAGTCGTAAATATCCTCTTATGTTTAATCAAAGAAGAAGCCATATTTGAGAGCATCGCATCACGGTGAGTGTTCGTACGCCCTAAATGATTTACTTTTTTATTATGTCTCATCGCTTTACTTAATCTTTATCTAATTTATACTTCGTGATATCCATACCGAAAGAAAGGTTGAGGCTTTCAAGCAACTCATCGAGTTCGGTGAGAGATTTCTTACCGAAGTTACGGAATTTCAACAGATCATTCTTATTGAATTTCACCAATTCGCCCAACGTTTCAACATCAGCTGCTTTTAAGCAATTAAGTGCACGCACAGAAAGATCCATTTCCGAGAGTTTGCTTTTGAGCAATTGTCTCATGTGGAGTATTTCTTCGTCAAATTCTTCATTACCTTCTGCATCTACTGTTTCGATCGCTATTTTCTCGTCTGAGAATAACATGAAATGGTGAATCAGTATTTTCGCTGCTTCTTTTAAGGCGTCTTTCGGATGAATTGAGCCATCTGTGGTTATCTCAATGATCAACTTTTCGTAGTCCGTCTTTTGCTCAACACGAAAGTTTTCGATTGAATATTTAACGTTACGTATCGGCGTGTAAATAGAGTCGATGGCAATGACATGAATGTCTGCTGTCTGTTCCCTGCTTTCGTCGGCCGGAACGTATCCGCGTCCTTTATCGATTGACAGTTCAATTTGAAAACTTGCGTTCGGGTCTAAGCGGCAAATAACTAAATCCGGGTTTAAAACTTCAAACCCGGAAAGTTGTTTGCCTATATCGCCGGCTTTGAACACTTCCGAACCCAAAACAGTAATACTTACTTTCTCATCCTCTATATCGTCTACAATGTGTTTGAATCTTATTTGTTTCAGATTCAGGATAATATTTGCTACATCTTCAATGACACCCGGTATTGAACCAAATTCATGTTCAACGCCATTGATCTTTATGGATGTAATAGCAAAACCTTCAAGAGACGAAAGAAGAATACGGCGTAAGGCATTACCAATGGTAATACCATAACCGGGTTCCAACGGACGAAATTCAAACTTTCCGAAGAAATTGTCCGTTTCCAACATTAATACTTTATCGGGTTTTTGAAATGCTAATAGCGCCATGGAAATCAATTATTATTTAGAATACAACTCTACGATCAACTGTTCTTTAATGTTCTCAGGAATGTCGGCTCTTTCGGGCAAATGCAATAATTTACCGCTTAATGTAGCTGAATCCCATTCAATCCATGGGTATTTGCTGTGGTTAAAACCTGATAAGGCTTCCGCAACAATTTCCAAGGATTTAGATCTTTCTCTAACACCTACTACCTGACCGGCTTTTACAGTGTAAGAGGGAATATTTACAACCTTACCATCCACCGTCACATGACGATGGGATACCAACTGCCTGGCTGCAGCACGTGTGGGAGCAATGCCCAAACGGAATACAATGTTATCCAAGCGGCCTTCGAGAAGTTGCAACAACACCTCACCTGTAATACCTTTCGAGCGTGATGCTTTTTCGAACAGGTTTCTAAATTGTTTCTCCAATACACCGTAAGTGTATTTAGCTTTTTGCTTTTCACGAAGCTGAATGCCATACTCAGAGGTTTTTCTCTTGCGGGCATTACCGTGCTGTCCGGGAGGATAGTTCTTTTTGGATAGGACTTTATCCGGTCCGAAAATTGCTTCGCCAAACTTACGTGCAATTCTTGTTTTTGGTCCAGTATATCTTGCCATTTTACTTAATTGTTTTTTTAATTGTTCTGCTTTGGATTATACTCTTCTCTTCTTAGGAGGACGACATCCATTGTGCGGCAATGGGGTAACGTCAATGATTTCCGTTACTTCTATTCCGGCGCCGTGAATCGTACGGATAGCTGACTCACGTCCGTTACCCGGTCCTTTTACGTATACTTTCACTTTACGCAAACCGAGGTCAAAAGCTACTTTTGCACAATCTTGTGCTGCCATCTGGGCTGCATAAGGCGTATTCTTTTTGGAACTTCTGAATCCCATCTTACCGGCCGAAGACCAACTAATCACCTGGCCTTCGCTATTAGCAAGAGATACAATAATGTTGTTAAAAGAAGAATGGATATGGGCTTGACCATAAGCGTCAACCTTCACATTTCTTTTCTTTACTGCGACTGATTTCTTTGCCATATTACTTATTATTTAGTAGCTTTTTTCTTGTTTGCAACTGTTTTCTTCTTACCCTTACGTGTACGTGCATTGTTTTTCGTGCTTTGTCCTCTTAAAGGTAAGCCGATACGATGACGTATACCACGGTAGCAACCGATGTCCATCAAGCGTTTGATGTTGAGCTGTACCTCAGAACGAAGGTCTCCTTCTACTTTGTACCCTGAACCGATGACTTCGCGAATTTTTGCTGCTTGGTCGTCTGTCCAATCTTTCACTTTGATATCGCGATCAACTCCTGCTTCCTCCAAAATAGCGTTAGCCGAACTACGACCAATTCCATAAATGTAGGTCAGAGCGATTTCTCCTCTTTTATTTTGTGGCAAGTCTACGCCAACTATTCTTATAGCCATAATTTAATTACTTACTATTGTTTAATTTACAAAATAATTAATTACCCCTGACGTTGTTTAAACTTCGGGTTTTTCTTGTTGATCACGTACAGACGTCCTTTTCTCCTTACTATCTTACATTCAGGAGTACGCTTTTTTAAAGATGCTCTTACTTTCATATCTTGTTATTTTTATTTATATCTAAAAGCAATTCTACCTTTCGATAGATCATACGGAGACATTTCCACTCTAACTTTATCGCCCGGAAGTATCTTGATATAATGCATTCGCATCTTACCTGAGATGTGAGCCGTTATTTCGTGCCCATTCTCTAATTCTACCCGGAACATTGCGTTAGACAATGCTTCTATAATTACTCCATCTTGTTCAATTGCAGCTTGTTTAGCCATGTTTGCTTATCAAATTACGTTATTTCCCAACACTTCATCTAAAAACTCAAACGAAGATAGTATTTGCGGCCCTGTAGAACGTATGGCGATACAATGTTCAAAATGTGCAGACCACTTTCTGTCTTTTGTTCGTACTGTCCAACCATCACGCTCGAATACTACATTCTTACTTCCCATATTGATCATAGGCTCGATACAAATGCACATTCCGTTTCGCAGTAACGGTCCTCGGCCGCGACGTCCATAATTAGGTACTTCCGGGTCTTCGTGCATCTTATGCCCGATTCCATGACCTACAAGTTCTCTGACTACAGAATAACCATTTGACTCACAATGGGACTGAACTGCAGAACTTATGTCGCCTATCCTTTTTCCTTCAACTGCTTGTTGAATGCCTAAGTAAAGAGATTCTTTCGTTGTTTTCAACAATCGCTTTACATCCTCACTCACCTCTCCTACACAAAAGGTATAAGCCGAATCACCCACAAATCCATTCAAAACAGTTCCACAATCAACCGATATGATATCACCTTCGTTTAAAACTGTTTGCGATGAAGGAATTCCATGCACCACTTGTTCATTCACAGAAGCACAAATTGAGTTCGGGAAACCATTGTATCCTAAAAAGGCAGGATAAGCTCCATTATCTCGAATAAATTCTTCTGCTATCTTATCCAGTTGAAGTGTAGTAACCCCCGACTTAATATGCTTAGCCAACTCAGCTTGTGTTTTGCCAACCAATTGGTTGGCTAAACGCATCAACTCTATTTCTTCATCTGTCTTTAGATATATCATGCTTCTTTACATAGAACGCCCTTTTATCCTTCCGGATTTCAACAATCCGTCGTAATGCCTCATCAACAAGTGACTTTCAATTTGTTGCAACGTATCTAATACAACCCCCACCAAAATCAGCAAGGAAGTACCTCCAAAGAATTGGGAGAAACCTTGGCTCACACCGGCTACCCGAGCAAAAGAAGGCATAATGGCCACTAATGCAAGGAAAATAGCACCCGGAAGCGTTATACGTGACATGATTTCATCCAGATACTCTTTGGTATGCTTACCGGGTTTGACACCGGGGATAAATCCGTTGTTTCGCTTCAAGTCCTCCGACATTTGGGTCGGATTAATGGTGATAGCTGTATAAAAATAAGTAAATGCTATAATCAGTATTGCAAATACAAAGTTATACCAGAAACCGGTATTATTCATAAATGCCTGAACAAAGCTACTGTGATTATCAGATGAAAATCCCACTAATGAGATAGGAATAAACATGATTGCTTGTGCAAAGATGATCGGCATCACGTTCGCAGCATTAACCTTTAAGGGTATATACTGCCTTGCACCACCATATTGTTTATTACCTATGATTCGCTTTGCATATTGCACAGGTACTTTTCGGGTACCTTGTACCAACAGAATGGCTCCTGCTATGACAAGCAATAAGACGAGCATCTCAAAGAGGAACATAACCAAACCTCCGGTACGTTCACTTGTTCTGGAAATAAATTCCTGAAACAAAGAGTGCGGAAGTCTTGCAATAATACCTACCAAGATGATAAACGAAATACCATTCCCTACACCTTTATCTGTGATTCTTTCACCAAGCCATAAGACGAACATACTTCCTGCAGCCATAATCAGGGTTGATGAAATGGAAAACCAAAGACCTTCGGGTACAGCAGTACCGGCATATCTTAGTTGTACATTTAGATTAACTAAGTAGGTAGGACCCTGCAAAAGAAGAATAATAATGGTTAGGTAACGCGTCCATTGATTAATCTTCTTGCGTCCACTCTCACCTTCCCTTTGTAATTTCTGGAAACGGGGAACGGCTATCGCTAACAACTGCATCACGATTGATGCAGAGATATAAGGCATAATTCCCAAGGCAAAAATAGAGGCATTAGAGAAAGCTCCGCCGGAAAACATATCCAGCAAAGCTAATAATCCACCACTTGTTTGCGCTTGTAGTGCGGTCAAAGACTGAGGGTCAATACCTGGAATTACTATATACGTACCAAGACGATATACAGCTACCAATAAAAGAGTAGTGAGGATTCGATTTTTCAAATCCTCTATCTTCCAGATATTTTTTATTGTATCAACTGCTCTCATAGCTTAGAGTTTAACTACTGTTCCACCTACAGCTTGAATCGCAGTCTCAGCACTTTTAGAAAAAGCATGCGCTTCAACTTCTAACTTTGCTGTCAGGGTTCCATTGCCAAGAATTTTCACTAATTGCGAGGTAGAGATAAAGCCGGCCTTTATCAGGTCGTCTAATCCTATTTTTGTCAGTTGTTGAGCATCAGCCAACAGTTGCAAACTCGAAATATTGATAGCTTTATATTCTACACGATTAATGTTTTTGAATCCAAATTTGGGCAAACGCCTTTGAATAGGCATCTGACCACCTTCAAATCCAATTTTCTTGGAATACCCCGATCTGGACTTGGCCCCTTTGTGACCTCTCGTAGAAGTTCCTCCTAATCCGGAACCCGGCCCACGTCCAATTCTTTTTCGGGTCTTTGTAGATCCTGCAGCCGGTTTTAAATTAGATAAATTCATATCGTATTATTTTTTTCAACCATTATTACTTTTCTACTGAAACCAAATGTTTCACTTTCTCTACCATACCCAAAATAGCTGGAGTTGCCTCATGTTCTACCACGCGATTCAACTTCTTCAGGCCCAGTGCATCAAGCGTTCTTTTCTGGTCTTTCGGGCATCTAATTCTACTTCTAACTTGTTTGATTTTTATAGTAGCCATTTTTTATTCCTCCCTCTAATTAACCGTTAAACACTTTTTCTACTGATACACCTCTGTTTTGAGCAACCATAAACGGATTACGCAACTCACCCAGTGCAGCAATGGTTGCTTTCACCAAGTTGTGAGGGTTGGATGATCCTTTGGATTTTGCCAATACGTCGGTTATACCTACACTCTCGAGTACTGCACGCATAGCACCACCTGCTTTCACACCGGTACCATGAGAGGCCGGCTTAATGAACACTTGTGCGCCACCGAATTTTGCTACTTGTTCATGAGGAATGGTTCCTTTATGAACGGGCACTTTAATCAGGTTCTTTTTAGCAGCTTCCACACCTTTAGCAATCGCCGTGGTTACTTCGCCGGCTTTACCTAAGCCCCAGCCTACGATACCATCTTCGTTGCCTACTACTACAATAGCAGCAAAGCTGAAGGTACGTCCACCTTTTGTAACCTTGGTTACACGGTTAATTGCCACTAATCTATCCTTCAACTCTATGTCGTTGGTCGATTTAACTCTATTATTAATTCCTGCCATCTTCATTAAAATTTAAGGCCGCCATTACGTGCAGCGTCTGCTAATTCTTTAACTCTTCCGTGATACAGGTAGCCATTACGGTCGAAAACTACAGTTTGAACACCAGCTTCCTTTGCGCCTTTGGCAATTAGTTCTCCTACTTTTACGGCAATTTCTTTCTTCGGAGCTTTCTCGCCCAATTTCAAAGAAGAAGCAGCTGCTAAAGTTTTGCCTGTCGTATCATCAATAACCTGTGCATAGATTTGCTTGTTGCTTCTAAACACAGTAAGACGGGGGCGCTCCGGTGTGCCGGATAATTTGCCACGTACGCCTTCTTTTATCTTTAATCTTCTTTCTAATTTCGTTGTCATGATCTTTCAGTTTACGTACATTACTTACCTGCTGATTTGCCAGACTTCCTGCGGATTTCTTCGCCTACAAACTTGATACCTTTGCCTTTATAAGGTTCAGGCATTCTGAATGAGCGAATCTTAGCACAAACCTGGCCAATTAATTGCTTATCAGCCGATTCGAGGATAATAAGAGGATTCTTATTCCTTTCAGTCTTTGTCTCAACTTTTACCTCCTGAGGTAACTGGATAAAAATATTATGTGTATATCCCAACGAAAGATCTAAAACCTGTCCGTTATTGCTTACACGATAACCTACCCCCACTAACTCCAGCTCTTTCTTATAGCCGGTTGATACGCCAACAACCATATTGTTGATCAACGAACGATACAAACCATGCATGGCACGGTGGTTTCTTTCGTCGTCAGGGCGTGTTAGTTGAAGAACTCCATCCTCTAATGAGACGTTGATATCAGGATTTACGCTTTGTGTGAGTTCGCCTTTCGGACCTTTCACTTTTACAACGTTATCCTTAATGGTAACCGTTACGCCGGCCGGTACTTGAATTGGTAATTTTCCTATTCTTGACATTCTACTTTCCTCCTAAATTAATAAACATAACATAATACTTCCCCGCCAATCCTCAAATCACGGGCTTCTTTGTCAGTCATTACACCTTTAGAAGTAGAAAGAACAGCAATACCTAAACCATTCAATACTCTTGGTATGTCTTTGTAGCCGGTGTACCTACGTAAACCAGGGGAAGAAACTCTTTCGAGCTTCTTAATTGCATTCACTTTATTCACCAGGTCATACTTGAGGGCGATTTTAATCGTACCCTGGGGACCATCTTCTACAAACTTAAAATTAAGAATGTAGCCTTTGTCGAAAAGGATCTTTGTGATCTCTTTCTTTAAATTTGACGCCGGCACTTCCACTACTCTGTGCTTAGCGCTAATTGCATTACGCAATCGCGTCAAATAATCTGCTATCGGATCTGTCATTTATATAAAGAATTAAATTGATCCCGGCTTTCGGGACAATATTTAACAATAAAAATTCTCACCAGCTTGCCTTCTTTACACCCGGTATCAAACCATTGGATGCCATTTCACGCAATTGTATACGAGATATGCCGAATTGACGTACATATCCTTTGGGGCGACCTGTAATTTTGCAACGATTGTGCAAACGTACGGGAGACGCATTTTTAGGTAAAGCTTGTAAAGCATCGTAATTACCTTCAGCCTTGAGCTGTGCTCTTTTGGCTTCATATTTCTTAACCAGCTTCGCCCTTTTTACCTCACGGGCCTTCATAGATTCCTTTGCCATAACTATTTAGTCTTTTTTTGCATTTTTAAAAGGAAGTCCGAATTCTCTCAATAGAGCATACCCCTCCTCATCTGTTTTTGCAGAAGTCACAAAGGTAATATTCATTCCCAATATTTTAGTAATATTGTCGATATTAATTTCGGGAAAGATGATTTGCTCTTGGATACCGAGAGTATAATTACCTCGGCCATCCAGTTTGCTTTCGATGCCCTTGAAGTCGCGGATACGCGGAAGTGCTACACGAACTAATCTCTCCAAAAACTCGTACATTTGTTCGCGACGTAAAGTCACCATCACGCCAATAGGCATTTTTCTACGCAACTTGAAATTAGAGATATCTTTCTTTGAAACAGTTGCTACTGCTTTCTGGCCTGTAATGGTAGTCAGTTCTGTAATAGCTACATCTATAATTTTCTTATCAGCCGTAGCGATTCCTAAACCTTGATTGATAACTATTTTCTTCAGGACAGGAACCTGCATTACAGATTTATATTCAAATTCTTTGGTTAGAGCAGGAACAATTCTTTCCTGATAATCTTTCTTAAGACTGGCTGTATTGCTCATTATTTAATTTCCTCCCCTGACTTTTTAGAATAACGTACTAAAACTTCTTTTGCATTTAGCTTTCTACCGATACGTGTAGGTTTTCCTGATTTAGGGTCTAACACGTTCAGGTTAGAAATATGTATAGAAGCTTCTTTCTTCTCGATGCCTCCCTGAGGATGCTTTGCATTAGGCTTGGTATGCTTTGATACCATATTTATACCTTCTACAATGGCACGGTTTTCTTTTACAAAAACTTGTAAAATACGTCCCGTCTTACCTTTGTCTTCGCCGGTATTAACGTAAACTATATCGCCTTTCTTTACATGTAATTTGCTCATTACTCTACATTTTACTAATTAAAGCACTTCCGGTGCAAGTGATACAATCTTCATATTGGTTGCACGCAGTTCCCTGGCTACAGGGCCAAAGATACGGCTACCGCGAATGTCGCCACCGGCGTTTAACAATACACACGCGTTATCGTCGAAGCGGATATAAGACCCGTCTTGACGGCGAATCTCTTTCTTTGTACGAACAATCACAGCTCTCGACACGGCTCCTTTCTTCACGTCACTTGAAGGGATCACACTCTTAATTGCAACCACAATCACATCGCCAACGGTGGCATAGCGTTTGCGTGTACCGCCTAAAACGCGAATACATAACGCTTCTTTTGCTCCACTATTGTCAGCTACTATTAATCTTGATTCTTGCTGTATCATCTTATTTAGCCCTTTCGATTATTTGAACCAATCTCCATCTCTTTGTTTTGCTCAAAGGACGGGTTTCCATAATTTTCACGGTGTCACCGATATTACATTCATTCTTCTCATCATGAGCGTGGAATTTCTTCGTTTTATTAACGAACTTACCATAAATGGGGTGTTTCTCCTTCCACTTAACAGCAACGGTGATGCTTTTATCCATCTTATTGCTGAATACTACGCCCGTTCTTTCTTTTCTTAAATTTCTTGTTTCCATCAGGCTCATTTATTTGTTGTTAAGTTCTCGCTGACGCAAATCGGTCTTCATGCGTGCAATCGTTCTGCGTAATTTTTTAATCTGCGCAGGATTATCCATAGGTGTTATACTATGGTTGATAAGCTTTTGATTGAGTGACGCTGTTTCTGCATCTATTCTTTCAATCAGCTCTTTCGTGCTTAATTCTCTAACTTCTGCTATCTTCATAACAATTACACATTTTCATTTTGATAATCATAATCACGTCTTACCACAAACTTTGTAGTTACCGGCAGCTTTTGAGCAGCCAGACGCAACGCTTCCTTAGCAACATCGAACGGAACCCCTTCGATCTCAAAAATAAGACGACCCGGCGTAACTGGAGCCACGAATCCTTCG